>JBEKAL010000136.1:0-10180 GCA_050015935.1 Roseiarcus sp. | reverse complement strand
CGCCTGGCAAAGGACTGGGAAAACCTCAACCGCAACGCCCTCGCCTTCCTCCGCCTCGCCTCCATCCGCCTGATGCTCAGAAAACTCTGTAATCCCTCATGAAGTCTCCGGACGGACTCTAAGTAATTCCCATGCTACTCATTCCAGAGTTGGCGATTGCCTCAACCGATTTCGCCGGGTCTAGAAACGTCGCCCCCGTATAAATAAAGCTGATTGCAAAATAGTCACTCTCTGATGTGCGACTGGTTAGCATCATTATGCTGGCTTGTTTGCCCGCTGTCAATATATCTTTGATCTGGAGCACGAAAGGACAACGCGCAAGAACAGACACGTGCAGGCTATCATAACTATATTCTTGGACATCGTCGTTCCAATCTATGTGCATTAGGCGCTTCATCCTGCAAATAGCTGCATCGAGCCCAGACATAACCATGTCAACTAGCTCCGGCGTAACGTAGAATGTGCCCCTTGCAGTTTGCATCGGCGTCCTGTTCGCCGCCGCCAATAATATAGCTTCCGCATTGTCTCTTGCCTTAATAAGACCAGCTTGGGCGTCGCTGTTATTTTGTAATAGAGCGGACGAATACCCTTTTTTCTTGGCCTCCAAGTAGCCAGTAGTCCTTACAACACTATGCGCTTGGACGCTCAATTTTGCGCTATTCCAAGTTTCTCTTTGAAATATTTCAGCCTGCAAGAACTCATCTTGCATCAATTGCGCAAAGGTTACTTGCATTTGCTTGTTATCGCGCAACTCAGGCGGAGCTTCATCCCAAAATTCTTGATGCATCGTCCGGCTTAGCCAACCATCTGTCGCCATGGTAATTCGCAATATGTCCGTTTGTCGGCTCGATAACCCATCGGCCCAAGCGCCACCGGCAAGAAATAGCGCCGCAATGAAAAGCGACACGGCTTTCATCAATGTGCTCCGATACAGCGAGACTGACAGCGGTTACGCGGTTTGAACCGCGCCCCTTGTCTGAGACAAATAATTTGAGCGCCAAGTCTTTGGTTTCGCCAATTCAGACGAATTCCCCAATTTCACGGTCCACGATGCGCGCCAGGTTTTCCCGTCTGGAACCACCGACCCTTGCCGCCACCCACCAAGCCGTCGACCTCATCGAAGCATGAACTTCCGAAGTTTTGTCGCTGTCAATGGCCTTCGGCCGCCGGGTAGTGTCCTAACTTGGACGCCGCTGTCTTATTGGCTTCGGCGCGCGGCTATGAAAGTGCTGGCCGCCGTGTTGAGGATTTTCACCTCGCCATCGTGCATGCGGACTTCGATCAAATGCGCTTTTTCCCGCAGGACCATCCCGTCAAAGCTACGATAATCGCCCATCATCGGGTCCACCGTCTCAAATCGATAAGTACCACCAATTTCAAACATTTTTCGTCGCCTTGTGTTCAGCCACGATAGCTGCCCGCACGGCTGCGGACGGCGAATCGATCTTGCCCATATGTAGCACGGAAAAGAACCGGTGCCTGTCACTTCCTTCGATCGGCGCTGACCAGGCGTGTCGCCGCAATTCCTAATTCCGGGCAGCGGGCGAACTCGCTCCGCAAAGCGCGAACGAAGGCGTTCCCGGCGCGGAGCCGAGGACGCCGATCTCCCGGCGCCGGGCGCTCTCGGAGATGGGCGCGCGCTCGTTTTCGAACGATTGACTTGCCCCCGCATTCCATGGAACATCCGCGGCTCGACTCATTCGCCGGCTGGACCCGGCCGATGGGTCGCGTCGTTTTTCTTGCAACCCGCCGTTTCAACAATTCGAGGAGAGTGGCCATTCGTCGTCCCATGAAGTCGACCGCGGCACCGGAGAAAGGCGGGCCGCGCGTCAACCGCGATATTCGCGCCGTCCAAGTGCAACTCATCGACGCCGAAGGGCAGAACCGCGGCGTCGTCAATGTCGACGAAGCGCAGCAATTGGCTGACGATGTCGCGCTCGATCTGGTCGAGATCGTGCCCAACGCCAGCCCGCCGGTGTGCAAGATTCTCGATTTCGGCAAGTTCCGCTTCCTCGAACAGAAGAAGTCCGCCGAGCAGCGCAAGCGCCAGAAGATCGTCGAGATCAAGGAGATCAAGCTGCGCCCAGGCATCGACGATCACGATTACGAAGTGAAGATGCGTTCGGTGCGCCGCTTCTTCGAGGAAGGGGACAAGGTCAAGGTGACCCTGCGCTTCCGCGGCCGCGAAATGGCGCATCAGGACATCGGCTTCAAGCTTCTGCAGCGGGTGAGGACGGAAACGGCGCCGATCGCCAAGGTCGAGGCCGAGCCGCTGATGGAAGGCCGTCAGATGGTGATGGTGCTGGCGCCCAAATAGCGCTCCCCGCGAGGCCCCTCATCACAATGCGTTGAGCGGCCCGATTCGAGCCTTGGCGCCGCGAGCCGCGCGGCGCTAGGGAACCTCTTCGGCGTGTTTCGCCCGCGAAGCGCGCGTTGCAACGAGACTTTCCTTTGACCCTTGCCCGGAACCCCGCCCGCGTGGGCGTCGACGACATCGCTGCGAGCGCGGCCGGCCGCGCCCTGCAAACGACGGCCTACGGCGTTCTTTTCGCCGCCAGCGGCTCGCACATGCTCAACGACATGATGCAGTCGCTCGCCCCGGCGCTGTATCCGGTGTTTCGCGAGCAATTCTCGCTGACGTATTTCCAGACCGGTCTGATCACTCTCGCCTTCCAGCTCACCGCCTCGCTGCTGCAGCCGTTCATCGGACTCTTCATCGACCGGCGCCCGCTGACCTACGCCCTGCCCTCGGCGATGGCATTCACGCTGGCCGGCCTCCTCATGCTGGCGTTCGGCTGGAACTATCCGCTGTTGCTGACCGCCGTGGCGACGATCGGCGTCGGCAGCGCGATTTTTCACCCCGAGGGCTCGCGCACGGCGCGCGCGGCCTCCGGCGGGCGCTACGGCTTGGCGCAGAGCTTGTTCCAGGTCGGCGGCAATTTCGGGCAGTCGCTCGGACCGCTGATGGCGGCCTTCATCGTCGTGCCCTTCGGCCAGCGTTCGGTGTTGGCGTTCACCGCGCTCGCCTTCGCCGCCATCGTCATCCTGACCCGCATCGCCCGTTGGCAGGCCGCCCACCGCGCCGCGCGCAAGGCCTCGGCCGCGCCGCGCGCCGCCCCGCTGCCGCGCGCCCAGATGGTCCGCACCATGATCATCCTGGTGGCGCTGGTGTTCTCGAAGATGTTCTACCTTTCCAGCCTGCAGAACTATTACACCTTCTACTTGATCCAAACCTTCCATGTTTCCTTGCAGGCCTCGCAGGTCATGCTGTTCGTCTTCCTCGGCACCGTCGCGGCGGGAACTTACGCCGGCGGGCCGATCGGCGATCGCTACGGGCGCAAGTTCGTCATCTGGCTTTCGATCCTCGGCGTGTTGCCGTTTACCCTGTTGCTGCCGCATCTCGGCCTCGTCGGCACCGTCCTCGACAGCGTCGCGATCGGCCTCGTGCTCTCCTCGGCGTTCTCGGCGATCGTCGTCTATGCGCAGGAACTGGCGCCGGGCAACGTCGGCGCGATCGCCGGGCTGTTCTTCGGTCTTTCGTTCGGCCTGGGCGGCATCGGCGCGGCGCTGCTCGGCGCGCTCGCCGATCGCACCAGCCTGACCTTCGTCTACCAGTTCTGCGCCTTCCTGCCGGCGATCGGCCTGCTGACCTATTTCCTCCCGGACCTGCGCTCGCGGCGGCTGTAGGGGCGACGCGCGGCCGATCGTCATGACGACGATCGCGATGGCCGCGGGCGTGTTCCCCTCCGCGCTGGGCCTGGGCGACGGCGGCGGCTTCCGTTCGCCGATGGCCATCGCGGTCACGGTCACGGGCGTACTGATCGCCTCGACGCTGCTGTCGCTCGTCTTCGCGCCCGCAGCGTTCACCCTCGCCGACGACGCCGGGCGCCTGGCGCAGCGTCTTCTCGGCCGCATCGTAGGCGCGACGGACGAACCCGCGCCCGCGATTGAGACGCGGCCCGGGCGCGAGGCCGAACCGGGCGGGTTTCCGGCGCCGGCGGAGTAAGCGCGACGAAGTTTCGCCGCGCCGCTCAGCCGTTCGAGCCGAGCGCTTCGAACAGCGCCCCGAGAACGGACATCGCGGCCTTTGGCGTTTTTCGAATTCCCGCTTCGCGATTCGCGCCGGGGCGGCCGCCGTCGGCGCGCTGAAGCGTGAGCGGCGCGGCGGATCGTCGCACCGCCGCGGTCGAGCGCGATGCACCCTTTAAGTCGCCCTTAACCGGCTTCATCCAACTTGCCGCCATTGGCCCGACGCCGAGACGAACGGCGCCGAGCGAACGAGTCTTCGAGTGTTCCCATGCGTCACGATCTCACCGCCAATCCCGAGGTCATCGAGGCCAGAGCCGGCGACAGCCGACTCCTTTCCCGGCTCTACCACGACGTCGGCCTTGCCGCCGTCGCCGCGGAATTTGAACTTCCCGCACAGGATTTCGATCCCGAACTCGCAGAAGCTCTCGAGCGCGGGACGCGTTATCTCGCTGCGCCGAATCGCGTTCTTGCTTCATAAGCGGGGCGATCGTAAAGAGCGAGGGCGCGGGGGCGCGTCGAAGACCTAGGCGTTTCAACGATGCTGGTTACGCGTCGCCGACTCTTGACCGGCCTCGGCGCCTTCGCGGCGACGGCCGGCTTCGCCGGCTACGCGACGGCCTTCGAGGCCGGCTGGCGCCTCGTGCTGACCTCCTATTCGCTGACCCCGCCGCGATGGCCCGCCGGCCTCAATCTCAAAATCGCGGTCATCGCCGATATCCACGCCTGCTATCCCTGGATGTCGGAGGAGCGCATCGGCGCCATTGTCGATCTGGCCAACGCGCAGCGGCCGGACCTGACGGCGCTGCTCGGCGATTTCGTCTGCACCCATCGCTTCGTCAGCGGCCATGTCCCGCCTGGCGCGTGGACCGAACAGCTCGCGCGTTTGCAGGCGCCGCTCGGCGTCTATTCGATCCTCGGCAATCACGATTGGCGGTCCGCCGCCACTCCGACCGACCCGCCCGACGGATCGCGCAGCATCCGGCTGGCGCTCGCCCAGGCGCGCATTCCCCTGCTCGAGAATCAATCGATCCGGCTCGCCCGAAACGGCCGGCCGTTCTGGTTGATCGGCCTCGGCGATCAATTGGCCAAGAGCTCGTGCCGTTTCGGATATCACGGGGTCGACGATTTGCCCGCCGCGTTGCGCGAGGTCGACGACGACGCGCCCGCGATTCTGCTCGCCCACGAACCCTACATTTTTCCACGCGTGCCGGACCGGATCGCCCTGACGCTTTGCGGCCATACCCATGGCGGCCAGATCAATCTGCCGCTGCTCGGCTCGCCGTTCGTGCGCCCGCACCGCGGCCAGAAGCCGTATACCTACGGCGTTTATGGCGAAGGGGCGCGCCAGATGGTCGTTTCGGGCGGCCTCGGCACGTCCTATGCGCCGGTGCGCATCCTGCGGCCGCCGGAAGTCGTGACGCTCGACGTCGCGGGAACGGCGGGCGCCTAGACGGGACTTGCGCGCCCTTGCTTCTCCAACCAAGCGAAGGTTCGCATGATTCCGCGCAATTCGGCGAGCCCCTTCAATCGCCCGACGCAGGAATAGCCGGGGTTGATCCTGTCCTTGCCGATGTCGTCGGCGAGCAAATGGCCGTGATCCGGACGCATCGGGATCTCCGCGTCGGCGCGGCCTCGCCCACGGCGGCGGCTTTCCTCGGCCAGCAGCGCGCGGACCAGCGCCACCATGTCCGTATCGCCGTCGAGGTGCTCGGCTTCGGTAAAGGAGCCGTCGGCCTCGCGCGCGACATTGCGCAGATGAGCGAAATGAATGCGCGGGCCGAAGCTTTGCGCCATCGCGACGAGATCATTGTCGGCGCGCGCGCCCAGCGAGCCGGAGCAGAGCGTCAGCCCGTTGGCCGGGCTTTCCACGGCCTCGAACAGCGCGCCAAAGTCCGCGGCGGTCGAGACGACGCGCGGAAGCCCGAACAGCGAAAACGGCGGATCGTCCGGGTGGATCGCCAGCCGCGCGCCGAGCTCCTCGGCGACCGGCGCCACTTCGGCGAGGAACGCGACGAGGTTGGCGCGCAGGTCCTCGGGGGTGAGCGAGGCGAATTCGCGCAAGGCCCGAGAAAACTGCTCGCGCGTATAGACCGCCTGCCGCGCCGGCATGCCGCCGATGACGTTTTTCTCGATTGTCGCCATCGCCTCGTCGTCGAGGCTGGACAGTCGCGCTCGCGCGGCCTCGAGGGTATCGGCGGAATAATTCGCCTCGGCCCCCGGCCGCCCGAGAACGAAAACGTCGTAGGCGACGAACGACGGCATGTCGAAGCGCAGCGCGAGACCCGTCGAGGGAAGTGGATATTTCAGGTCCGTCCGGGTCCAGTCGACCACCGGCATGAAGTTGTAGCAGACGGTCGAAACGCCCGCCTTGGCGAGATTGACGAGACTGTCCTTCCAGGCGTCGATTTCACGCCGGTAAGGCCCCTCGCGCAGCTTGATCGCGTTCGGGATCGGAATCGACTCGCACACGTCCCAACTCAGCCCCGACGCCGCGACGGCGCGCTTGCGGGCCGACACGTCCTCGAGGCTCCACGCCCGCCCGTCGGCGATGTGATGCAACGCGCTGACCACGCCTTGAGCGCCGGCCTGCTTCGCCTGGTCCAAGGTGACGGGATCGTCGGGCCCGAACCAGCGCCAAGTCTGCTTCATGAGCCTCTCCGTCGCCGCGCGGCGGCGCGAACGCTCACCTCCAGCCGATCGCGTGGACGATCGCGAAGATGACGACGGAGATGACGATCCCGCAGACGACGACCGCGGCGGTGTAGAGGACCGACTTTTCCGCCGGGGTCTTCATCAGCGTGGGCGCCCCGAGCCAGAACAGATAGAGGCCGTAGAGCCCGAGGATGAGGCCGAGGATCCCCAACCTGGGGATAAGCCAGAATACGCCCGCAAGCCAAGCGGGCGTCATCGAATAGACCGTCAGCTTCAGCGCGTTGGGCTGATTCTTATGCCCTCCGAAGCTCGGCGCCAGCGCGTCGGCGATCAACGCCATCACGTAAACCATCACGAACGTCAGCACGTAGTAGACGATCGCGGAGACCACGCCGCCGACGACGCTCCTGCCGAGGATCGTCATGCCGATAAAGCGGCATACCGCCGGGATCGCGGCGAGAATCGCGACATAGTTGGTGAAGAGATAAGCCGGATCGCCGGGCTCGGGCTCGATCGCCTGCCACTCGGTCTTTGGAGTCAGTAGAATTCCCTTCACTCGTTTGACAAGGTCCATAATGGCCTCCCCCTCGCGCCGACCGACTCGCCCCGAGCGGTCCTCCCTCGATGTTAGTCCGGCTGGAGCCTCGGCGCCAGCCGGAACGCGCCCGGGCGCCCCGGTTTGTCGCCGGCGCGGCTCGCACGCTATATATGTCGCGATATAGGCATGCCGCTTTGGCGGGGGCGGCGGATTTCTCATTTTGGAGCGGGCCTCGAGCGTGTCGGACGGAGCGGCTTGGAGCGAAGCGCTGATCTTCTCGCCTGCGGAATGGACGGCGATATTCCTTTCGCTCAAGGTCGCCACCGTCGGCGCGCTGGAGAGCCTGCCGTTCGCCGTCGGCCTGGCCCGGCTGCTGCTGATCGGCTTCGGACGGCACGCGATTTTTGGCCGCGCTCTGGAGGCGTGTTGCTCTCTGACGTTCTCCTTCCGCTGGACGGGCGCGGCGCTCGCCGCGGCGGTGATGGGCTTTCGGCCGATGGCGCGAGCGACCCGGCTGTCGATCGAGGCGGTCGACGCGCGCCTCGAACAGGCCGCGTAAACGCTCGGCGCGCCGTCCTGGTTCGTTTTCGCCACCGTGACCCTGGCGCTCGCGGCGCCGGGGATCATCGCCCGGCTCATTCTCGGCTTCGCCAAGGCGATCGGCGAATTCGGCGCGACGATCACCTCCGTCGCCAACATCCCCGGCCAGACGCAGACGATCGCCACCGCGATCTACACCGCGACGCAGGACCCGAACGGCGCCGAGTCGACGTGGCGGCTGACAGGAATCGCGCTGGCGATCGCCTTTCTCCCGCTGTTCGCCTCCGAGGCGCTCGCCGCGCGCGTCGCCAAACGGGACTCGGGCGGATGATCGAAATCGCGGTCGAGCACGCGCAGGGCGATTTTGCGATCGCGGCGGACATCCGCGCGAGCGGCCGCGTGCTGGCGCTGTGCGGCCCCTCGGGCGCGGGCAAGACGACGCTGCTCGACGTGATCGCCGGGTTAAGGCGGCCGCGCCGCAGCCGCATCGCGGTCGACGAGGCAACGTTCCTCGACACCACGCGCCGGCTCGACGTCCCCCGCGCGCCTGCGCCGCATCGGCTATGTCTTCCAGGAGCCGCGCCTGTTTCCGCGCCTCAGCGTCGCGCGTAACCTGACCTATGGCGCGCGCTTCGCCTCGCGCGGGCCGAGCCTGATCGCCTTCGCCGACGTCGTCGCGCTGCTCGGCCTGGAGCCTTTGCTGGCGCGCGGGCCGGCGCGCCTCTCTGGCGGCGAGAAGCAGCGCGTCGCGATCGGCCGCGCGCTGCTCAGCAATCCGCGCGTGCCGCTGATGGACGAGCCGCTGAACGCGATCGACGACGCGCGCCGGCAGGACATCTTGCATTTGATCGAGACGCTTCGCGACGCGTTCGCGATACCCATTCTTCGTCACCCATCGCGTCAGCGAGGTCGAGCGGCTGGCGAACGACATCGCCGAGTTCGAGCCGGGCCGTCCGATCGCCTTGCGCGGCCCGCGGCAATCGGTTTTCCCCTGATCGTTCCGCTTGACGAAGGCGGACGCCGGGAACGCGAAAGGCAAAAGGCCGTCCAACCCCCGGGTTGGACGCCGATTTCCGTTATTTTTCGCCGGGGCGTCAGTGCGAATTGGACATTCGATCGCGGCGTCGATCCCGGCGCCCTTGCAACCTTCGTCTACCGCGGCGATGGCGGCGTGACGGACGTCCGCCGGCCGGCGCGAGGCAGGCGTTTGTGCCGGCGGCGGCGATCGGATAAGTTGATTTGGGGCTGGCCCCCGGTCCGGATGCGGGGTACCACATTTGGCTCACGCGGCCCGAAACCCCATATCATCGCTTGGCGCCGTTGCGCGAATGGCGAGATAGCTGTCAGAAAAGGCCGATTCAATGGATTTCCTCAAGCCGGGGTTGCACCGCATGAACCGCCGCCGACGCATCTACGAAGGCAAGGCCAAGGTCCTCTACGAGGGCCCGGAGCCCGGCACCTTAATTCAGCATTTCAAGGACGACGCGACCGCCTTCAATGCCAAGAAGCACGAAGTCATTGAAGGCAAAGGCGTTCTGAACAACCGCATCTCGGAATATATCTTTCAGCGGCTCAACGAGATCGGCGTCCCCACGCATTTCATGCGCCGCATCAACATGCGCGAGCAATTGATTCGCGAGGTCGAAATCATTCCTCTCGAAGTCGTCGTGCGCAATGTCGCGGCGGGTTCGCTGTCCACGCGTCTCGGCGTCGAGGAAGGCACGCAGCTGCCGCGCTCGATCATCGAATTCTACTACAAGAACGACGCGCTCAACGATCCGATGGTCTCGGAGGAGCACATCACCGCGTTCGGCTGGGCGTCGCCGCAGGAAATCGACGACATCATGGCGCTCGCCATTCGCGTCAACGACTTCCTGACCGGGCTGTTCCTCGGCGTCGGCATCCGTCTGGTCGACTTCAAGATCGAATGCGGCCGCCTCTGGGAGGGCGACAACATGCGAATCGTCGTCGCCGACGAAATCAGCCCGGATTCGTGTCGCTTGTGGGACGTCAAATCCAACGAAAAGATGGATAAGGACCGTTTCCGCAAGGACCTCGGCGGCATGATCGAGGCCTATACGGAAGTCGCGCGCCGCCTCGGCGTCGTCCAGGAAAACGAGACGCCCGGCGCCGCTGGGCCGCGGCTGGTGAAGTAAGGCGGCCCCCCTCCGCGCCCTCGCGGGTTGCGACGTTCACGCATCTTGGCGACGGCGTCAAAACTCACCTAAGCCCCTCACCCTGCCTCTCCCCGTAAACGGGGAGAGGGGTTTTGGCGCCTAGCGGACTCCTCTCCCCGATCGCGGGGAGAGATCCTATGCGGCGACGGGCGCTTCGACTCCTATAGTCGAAGCGTCCAAACCCGAACATAGGATCGACCATGCTTATTCAGCGGATTGCGCCCGTCGCCGAGACGGAGTTTGC
>JBEKAL010000135.1:0-10585 GCA_050015935.1 Roseiarcus sp. | reverse complement strand
GCTGAAACTCAGGGAGCGATTGGGGAAAAGCCAGATCGTCGCGCTGGTGAATGTCCATAGCCGCCATAACGGGCAGATGCTAGCCCTGGTGGGTGTCTGCGTCAACCGGATAGGCAGAGATTGTAGAAGGGATTACTATTTTATATATTCGTCCGTAGGCCTCCCCTTCATTGTACCCCATCACATAGAAAATTATATTCTCTGTATTGTTTGGCAGCGCCGCTTCCTTCCAGCGTAACAAAAAGAACTGGCCAAGCTGAGAAGCAAGGTCCTTTATAGGCATACGCGCGGCTTTACTCAACGTTTTCTCAAATTCAGGTATAAAGCTACCCACGGTCCTCGGCTTATCTGTCCCAAGCACTTCAAGTCCAACAGTAAGCACCCCAGCGAACTGTTGGCCGACAATACTCATTACCTTCGTCGCGTTATCGTAAAAAAATTGAGTTATGACTTGGCCTGTTACCGACTGAAGTGTAATTATGCTATCAGCCGCAACGGCGATGCCTTCAGGACCTTTGAAGATTACCCCGAGAGACATATGCGCCCCTCCCTTTCTGCTTTGGGCGCGATGCTACTACGGAAATTGGGGGGAGTCTACGAAACGACCGTTACTTTCCAATAGCGGCGTCACGCATGCAGCCCCCAAAGCCGCACGTCCTTGCGCTTGCCCGCTCCATCAATTGTCCCCCGTTTCGCTGCAATCGAAAGCGCCTGCACGATGCGAAACGTGACCGTCTGCCGAAGCACTTTATCGCTCGCATCGAGCCCTTTCGCATTGATCACGGTCAAGGCCAGCTCGTGGGTGTCTAACGGCCCTTCCTGTTGTAAGGCTTGCCCCTACTCGGCTAAGACGCGTCTGCCGGCTTCGCCTTCGGTGGCCGGCCGCGCTTTTTCAGACTCGCGCCTGGCTTTGCGCTGGGCTTATGATCTGGCGGCGTGGCGAGAAGGCGCTTTAACGCGGCGTCTTCTCGGCGCGCGGTTTCCTCGTCGCTGAATTGCTCGTCATTCTGTTTCGCCATGGGGGAAGCGTATCATGAGTACGCCGCCATCAAAATCAACTTCTGCGTCTTCCGCCGCTCTGCCCGCCCCGATGAGATCGGTAAGGACGGTGCAAGATCCCGCCTACTGGCAGGCTCTGGGGCGTTTTATCGAAGACTACGCCGGCGTCGAGATTCTATTGTTCAATTATGTCGTCGCCCTGTCCAAGATGAACCATGGTATTGCGCGGATTTTCTATGGAAAAGACCAGACGGACCGACTAATTGAGTTTGCAAACCAAATAACATCTGCCAACCCACTTGACACTGAATTGCAAGACAAAACTGCGCTGGCATTTGGCCAACTGAAGAAAATCAGCTTGGTTCGAAATTACCTCGTGCATTATGTGTCTTTTGAGACAAGTGATAAAGGACGAATAATTTCCAATATCACCAAGGTACGGCGCGGCGTTTCAGTGACAGAATACAGAGCTTCTGTTGCTGAGTTAAGCCAGATGACAGCAGACCTAAGGAGAATATCTCATTTATTGGTCTATTGCCTTTTAGGCATAACTCGTCGTGCTACAGCGGAACGTGCGGCGATCGCGGCCGACCTATCGGCTCTAGACGCCGCATGGCAATATACGCAGCTTTGAGTTCCGCGCGCGTTATCAGGCCGGGGCGCGCGTCTGGCGAGTCTACAATGACGCTAAGCGTGTATTCTCCCGCCGCGATCATCTCGGGCGTGACTTCGATTTCGTCTCTCTCTCGCGCCGGGCTGTCGGCCGAATCATTAACACACATTTTCCGGTTAACTCAACTGCATAGTTGCCCATTTTCCGGCGCGTTTGTTTGCTTTCAAGGGCTTGCGAGGCGATTTTCCGCCGCCTCGTCGCGCGGGCGAGCGCTTCGCTCGCCAGCCGATGCCGGGTATTAAGGGGTTGAGTATCCTGTCACCGTAACCCGCTGTCACCGTAACCGGCCCGTAACCGCCGTAACCGTGAATGGAATTTGCTGCGGCGCAATTTAGCGTCCACCGCCCGTTTCGCTCGTCGCGATGTTGTGCTTTGATCGCCGAAATCCGACAACCAAAATTAGCGCGGTTCCGGCATGCGCCCCTGGTCTTTCAGCCGTCACTCAACAGACGAGGCGGTCGCGGCTCGACTCGAGGGCGCCGAAGCGACGAGGCTGCGCGCGTCATGACTGCGCGGCCGCGCTATCCTTTTGTCTGGCTCGGCGCGCCGCTCGGGCTGATCCTTTTGTTCACCATCGGGCCATTGGCCGCGCTGCTGCTCGGCGGCGCCGTCGCGGATGCGCTCGGCTGCAGCATGCCGATCTCTGCGAGCGAGCCCTGTCCGTTCATGGGCGTCGATCTTGCCGACGCGCTGACCATCGCGGTGTTTTTCGGCTATCTCGCCTTCTGGACGCTGCCGATGGGGACCACTTTGCTTGGAATCTGGCTTATCGCCGCGGTGATCGTCACGCTGATCTGGTGGCTGCGCCGGCGCCGCGCGGCATAACCGGCCATGTTCAAAGTCCGCATCATTTTGCCTCGACGTCAAGAACGGCCGCGTCGTCATCCGGGTCAACGGCCTTGGCTTCCGAGTCGCGCGCGCGCTTGCCGCCGGAGCCGGCGCGATCACGGTCGCGCCGGGCGTGCGCTAAGCGTCCAGGGCTGTCCATGACGAGCGCGGTCACGGCGGAAAGCGCGCCCGACGCCGCGGCGGCGCTTGTCTTGGGAGACGCATGGGCTCCGGCCGTCGCCGCCGCTCTATTCAGCCGCGTCAGAAATCTGTGCGAAACAAGCATGCGTTTTGCTGCAGACGCTCAGGGCGGAAGTTGGCGCTCAGCCGCCGCCGGCCGGTCGCCAAAAATCGTTTCGGGGGCGTCCGGTTTCGGGGGTATCGCGAATATTGGCGGGGTTGCGTAGTCGCCCCGACCGGCGACCCCCCGCCGCTTCTCAAAAGCCGCCCGTTTTTGAGGGTCGTCGCTTTTGGACATTTCTCTCAAAAGACCCCGGTTTTTGGAGGGCAAGCCGCCTCGTCGCAATTCTTGAATTCTGCTACGTCGCGAGCGGCCGCAAAGGCCCGATCCCGCCCATCCGACGCCCGCCGGCCAGACCCCAGAGCTCCCCGCCTACGCCGCGTTCAGGCGCTTCTTTTCGGCGACCATTTTGCGGGCCTCCAATTCCGGCACGGCCGGACTGAAATAGAAGCCCTGAACTTCGGAGATCGAGCCGACGCGTTCGATGAAGCGGAGTTGCAACTCCGTTTCGACGCCCTCCACCAAGACGCTCATGCCGAGTCTCGCGCACATCTGCGCGACGCTTTCGATGAGGACCGAGGCGCGTTCCTGCAACCCTAAGCCGATGGTGAACGAGCGGTCGATCTTGATGCGGTCGAGGGGGAAGGCGAGAACGTAACTCAAGCTCGAATATCCCGTGCCGAAATCGTCGAGCGAGATGCGGACGCCGAGCTTGCGCAAGGATTCGAGCGTGGCCCGTATCGAGCCGCGATCGTCGAGCAACGTGGACTCGGTGATTTCGAGATCGAGGCGCTCCGGCGCGAGCTTGGCCGCGGAGAGCGCGTCGAGAACCGTCCGCTCGACCCCGCCGTTGCGGAATTGTATCGGGGACAGATTGACGGAGACGCTGACGTTGTTCGGCCAGGAAGCGCAGGCCATGCACGCTCGCTTGAGCACGCTGGCGCCGAATTCCTCCATCAGGCCGAGTTCCTCGACGATCGGAATGAACTCGCAGGGCGACACCCACCCCCGCACCGGATGGCTCCAACGCGCGAGCGCCTCGAAACCGGCGATTTCGCGGGTCGCGACGGCGACGATGGGCTGGTAATATACCTCGATGGCGTCGTTCGCCACCGCCGCGCGCAGATCGAGTTCGATGAGGCGACGGATTTGAATCTTGGCGTCCATCGACTTCTCGAAGGCGCGCCAGTTGCCCCGCCCCTCGCCCTTGGCCGCGTAGAGCGCCATGTCGGCGTTCGAAAGGATGGCCTCGGGGGTCGAGCCGTCGTCGGGCGCGCTGGCGCTGCCGATGCTCACGCCGACGATCACTTCGTAACCCTCGACGAAGACCGGCCGCCGGATTTCGCGGATGATCGCATTGGCGAGTTCCGCCGTCTGCGACCGGTCCTTGAACGGGCGTTGCAGAATGGCGAACTCGTCGCCGCCCCAGCGCGCCACGAGATCGCTCGGCCGAACGATCGCCCGAAGTCGCCTGGCGACGGCGGCGAGCAGTTTGTCGCCGCGCGCATGGCCGAGACTGTCGTTGACTTGCTTGAAGTCGTCGAGATCGAGAAACAGCACGTTGACGGGGTCTCGCGGTTCGCCGCGCGCGCGCAGCGTCGCCGAGAGCTCTTCTTCGAAGCAGCGACGATTGGGAAGTTCGGTGACGGGGTCGACGCGCGCCATCCGGTCGATCGCGAGCGCCGCGTTGCGCCGCTCGGTCACATCCTGGACGACGACGACGACGGCGCCCTCCTCCTTCATGCGATGAACCGTGAATTCGATCGCGCGCTTGTCGATGGTGTCGAAGGGAACCACGAAGTCGCTTTCGCGGCTGTTGTCGAGCAGCGCCTGCCGGATGCGATCGACCTCGGTCCGCGCCACGACCCTGTTTCGCACCAATTTGCGAAGGACCGCGCGCAAACTCGCTCCGACCCGCACATCGTCTTCGCGCAAGCCGAAGAGGTGCAGGATTTGGCTGTTCGCCAAGGTGAGACGGTCCTTGGCGTCGACCATCACCAGTCCATGCGACATGTTGTTGAGCGCCGTGTCGAGCCGCTTGGCGAGCATGGCCGATTGCGCCTGCGCCGCGATGACAGCCAGGAAGTTCCTTCGCAGTCGGTCCGAGGAACCCTTCATGAAGAGGGTGAGCGGGATATATGCGACAAAAATAGCTACGGGATACCACCCCCCCGCGGCGATCATCGCTGCGCTCAGCGGCGCAAAAGCGGCGACGAGATGAAGGTTGATGCCTCGGTAAACCGCAAAACTGCGGGTCAACATTCCAAATGTGTAAGCAATCGTCGTCGCGACCGCGAGAAACCGGGTAAAACCATCGTCTGTCACGCAAAACGCGACGAGCGCCCACAAGGAGAGCGCGGTCAGAGTGGAAAGCGCGCCAATCCCGTATATAATTTCTTGTTTGCGCGCGACTTCAATATTGGCGCTCGGTCTCTTCTTGGAATGAAGCCCCATAAAGTATAGACGAACCGCGCATATCAGGAGCTGCACGGCGGAGCAACCCCAGAGAATTGCGCTCTTTGCGGCGACAGCGGCGACCAATTGGATTATAGTCACCACCAGACACGAGAAAAAGAGCGCGGCGACGTCCACGACAAGACTGTCGACAAATCCGATATAGAAATCGTCCGGCAATTCGTCGCCGGACACGGACATCGCGCGCATTCGCCAACGCGTCATAAAATTTACCGAAGTGTTAGTAACTTGCGGGCTACTATCCGCGGGGCGAGTTAAGAAGTCCTTTAAGCCGTTCCAACATTCTCGTAATTCCGTTTCCCGAAATCAGGCCCACAAGAAACGGTAAGAGAATTGCAGCCTGAGAGTGATGTGATGTGAGTATTGTTCGCCTTCATCCAAACAATTCCGCACTTGTTGACCGCACGTCGCAAGTACAGCCTGTCGCGATTGGGCTCCTCGCCGAGAGAGAATTTGAGCGGGCGCGAGCCTCGATCCCCGACCTGGCGGACTATTCGAATTATTGGGATTGGCTCGATTCGCGAGAGGGCTTGCAAATTGGCCTGTCGATGGCGGGCGTCGATGCGCCGACGGTTTGCGTCAGTCTTTCGTCATTCCTGGAATGGCTCGGCCTGACCGGGGCTTCATCCGACGAGCGCGCGCTCGACGCCTTCGCCGCCTTGGCGCTGACCGTGCGGAATTCGCCTGCGCCAAAGACGCTCGCCGTTGTCAGCGAGTTCGATTTCGCGACGCACTTTCTGGAAGTCGCCGCATTCGCCGGGCGCCGCGATTTTCAAGGCTGGGCGCGACATCGTCGGGCGATACGGGCGAAGGCGGTCGCGGCCGGCTTGCGCGTCGAGGAATTGCCGGTTCGCGTCGGCGACTTCGTCGAATGGTGCGCGTGTTTGCGGCAAAAGGCGTCCGAGACGGCGCTCGACTGCTACGCGCAGCTCTTGCTCGAATATTTGACCAGCGACGCTTCCGGATCGGATTGATATTGTACACAACTGTTATGGTTGTTCTGGCGCCGTCTCGTTAACCAAAACAGCCAAAAAACGGTTAATATCTCTTTACACATATTAACCTTTCGCTAACCTTACAGCGCCGACAGGGTTGAGCGGGGGGTTCGATGGACGCGCACGTCGCTGGCGCCACGTCCCGATTTTCGGATCGGGTTCTTCGATTTCTGAAGAGAGTCGAGCATCACGTCGCCGAAGCTCCCGCCGAAAGGGAGGCCGTGTATCGGCTGCGATATGAAGCCTATATTCGAAATGGGTTGGTCGAGCCGCGCGCCGACGGGCGATTGCATGACCAGCGCTATGACGAAGCGCCAGACGCATGGATTACGACGACGTTCATCGATGGCGAACTCGCCGCCACGACCAGGGTTAACCTGGGCGCCGACGAGAACGCGATTCTTCCGTCTTTCGCCGTCTATCCCGACGTGATCGCGCCTTTCCTTCGCGCCGGGCGTGTGATCGTCGAATCGACTCGCACGGCCGCGCGACTGGATTTGGCCGGACGCTTTCCGGAATTACCCTATGTCACGTTGCGACCGGCGTATTTGGCGTCCGAGCATTTCGACGCCGACTTCGTCGTCGCGACGGCGCGCGCCGAGCACATGGCTTTCTTTCGTCGCGTGTTTTGCTTCGTCCCGTGGTGCGAACCCCGCGACTATCCGGAATTCACGGCCAAAGTCGCGTGCATGGGAGCGGATTTTCACGCCTCGCAAGAGCGCATTGAAGCGCGCTACCCCTTCTTCCGATCGACGGCCGCCGAGCGTGAAGCTCTGTTCGGGTCGCTCGGCGACGCGGCGGACGCCCATCCCCACGCAGCGCGCGGCCATCGGAGTTTCGCGGCGCTGGCAAGCGCGTGATTCAGAGAATCGCTGCGCGACAATTTCTTTGCAAAAACAATACTTGCCGTTATCGCTACGGCGCGATGGGCGTCGCCGAGGCCGCGATCGCGGTCTGGTCGCGCGGCGCGATCGGCGCGGCATAGCCCCCTGGCCGGCCGACGCGGCCGCCTGTTCCGCGTGGTTGGCGCTCACAGAGGATTGATCGCGCCTATCCCGATATAATTGCTATAGTCTTTCACGTTGCGCCAAGACGTTGCGCTAAACGGGCGGCGGCTGCCGGCGCCGGCGACTTATTGCGCGCATGCCATTGCGTGACGTAGGTTGCCGCGTTCGCCGGGCGGCATGGCGCCAAAGAGGTCAAGCGCGAAATGGGATTTCGAGGGTTTGCCGGCGCCGCCGTGCTGGTCGTCGCGGTCGCGCTCGGCTATTGCGCTTATGCTCCGGACACTATCGAGAAATGGGTCCCGGCGGCGGGCGCCGCCGCGCACAAGGCTCATGACATGCTGCTGGGCGGAACGAAAGAGCGAACCTTGGCGCGAGCGCCGTCCGAGGCCGATGCTCCGACGGCTCTGGTCTCCGTCGCCGCGACCCGGCGCATGGATTACCCCGTTTACATCGACGGCCTCGGGCAGGCGCAGGCCTACAACACCGTGACGGTGCGCACGCGCGTGGACGGGCAGATCGAGAAGATCGCCTTCAACGAAGGCCAAATGGTCAAGGCGGGCGATCTCGTCGCGCAGATCGATGCTCGTCCCTTCCGGGCCGCGCTCGATCAGGCCACGGCGAAGCAGGCGCAGGATCAGGCCAATCTCGCCAACGCGAAACTCGACCTGCAGCGTTACGCCACGCTCGCCAAGCAGAGCTTTGCGACGCAACAACAGCTCGACACGCAGAACGCTCTGGTCACGCAATTGATCGCGCAGATCGCCGCCGACGCGGCGGCCATCGACGCGGCGCAAGTGCAGCTCGATTACACCACCATCCGCGCGCCGATCTCCGGGCGCGTCGGCTTTCGCCTCGTCGACGCGGGCAATATCGTCAGCGCGGCGCAGCAGACCGGCATCGTCACGATCGCGCAACTGCAGCCGATCGCCGTCGTCTTCACGGCGCCGCAGGATGAAGTGCCGCGCATCAAAGACGCCATGGAGGCCGGCGCGCCGCAGGTGGTGGTCAAGACTTCCGACGGCTCGCGGCTGTTGGCGACGGGCAAGCTCACCGTGATCGACAACCAGGTCGACCCGACCACTGGCACCATTCGCCTGAAAGCCGAATTCGCCAACGAGGACAGCGCGCTGTGGCCCGGCTTGGCGGTGTCGACCCGGCTGACGGTCAGCGTGGAGAAGAACGCGCTGACCATTCCCGACCAAGCGGTCCAGCGCGGGCCGGACGGCCTGTTCGTCTACGTCGTCGGCTCGGACGACCGCGCGGTCACGCGGCCAGTGACCCTCGCCCACGAGGACGCCAACGTCGCGGTCGTCGCCAAGGGGCTCAGCGAAGGCGAGAAAGTGGTGACCGTCGGCCAGTTCGGCTTGCAGCCGGGCGCGCGCGTCGCCATCGAGGCTAACGCGAGCGGCGGGAGCTGAGCCGATGGCGGGCGCAGGACCGACGACGGGAACCGAGCCGATCAGGGAAGGCGTTTCCGCCCCCTTCATCCGCCATCCGGTCGCCACCACGCTCCTGATGGTGGCGATCCTGCTCGTCGGCGTCGTCGCTTATCCGTTGCTGCCGGTGGCGCCGCTGCCGCAGATCGACTTTCCGACCATCGCGGTCAGCGCCAGCCTGCCCGGGGCGTCGCCCGGTACGATGGCCTCCTCCGTCGCCCAGCCGCTCGAGCGGCAGATCGCGCAGATCCCGGGCGTGACGCAGATGACCTCGACGAGTTCGCTCGGGGCGACGGCGATCACCGTCCAGTTCGATCTCGACCGCAACATCGACGCGGCGGCCAACGACATTCAGGGGGCGATCAACGCCGCCTCCGGCCAGTTGCCGAAGATCCTGCCCGGCCCGCCGACCTATCGCAAGGTCAACCCTTCCGACGCTCCGATCCTCATTCTCTCGCTAACCTCCGACGTGGCGCCGATCACCGAGGTCGACGACGCGGCGGAGAACATCCTCGCCCAGCAGATCAGCCAGATATCGGGCGTCTCGTTGGTGCGCATCGGCGGCCAGCAGCAGCCGGCGATCCGCATTCAGATCGACCCGGCCAAGCTGGTGGAGAAGAACCTGCAGCTCGAGGACGTGCGCGCTCAGATCGGCATCGCGACGGTCGACAACCCCTTGGGCGCGATCAACGGCGCACGGCAGACTTTCACCATCTTCGACAACGATCAGCTGACCGAGCCGACGCCGTGGAACGACGTCATCATCGCCTACCGCAACGGCGCGCCGGTGCGCGTGCGCGACATCGGCCAGGCGGTGCGCGGCCCGGCCGACGTCAACCAGGCGGCGTGGGGCAACGGCAAGCGCAACGTGTTCCTCGTCGTCTTCAAGGTGCCCGGCGTCAACGTCATCAAGACCGTCGAGACGATCAAGGCGACGCTGTCGCGCCTGGAGGCGTCGATCCCCTCGTCGATGCACGTCTCGATTCTTTCCGACCGCACGACGACGATTCGCGCCTCGGTTCACGACGTGCAGTTCACCTTGATGCTGACCATCTCCCTGGTGGTCATGGTGATCTTCGTCTTCCTCAGGAACTTTTGGGCGACGGTGATCCCCAGCTTGACCGTGCCTCTCGCATTGCTGGGCGCCTGCGCCTTGATGTGGGGGGCGGGCTACAGCCTCGACAACCTTTCGCTGATGGCGTTGACCATCGCCGTCGGCTTTGTCGTCGACGACGCGATCGTCGTGTTGGAGAACATCACCCGCCACGTCGAAGCGGGCGAGAAGCCATTCCAGGCGGCGCTGAAGGGGGCCGGCGAGATCGGCTTCACCGTGGTGTCGATCTCGCTGTCGCTACGCTGGCGATGACGATCGTGGTTTCCGCGACGGTGTCGCTGACCTTGACGCCGATGCTGGCCTCGCGGTTCCTGCGCGACCACACGCACGACCGCCACAACAAGATTTACATGCTGTTCGAACGCGGCTTCGCCGCGATGGCCAAGGGCTACGAGCACGGTCTCGACAGGGTCTTGCGCCACCGATTCAGCACTCTGATGGTCTTTCTCGCCACCGTCGTCGGCACGGTCGCGCTGTTCATCGCCATTCCCAAAGGCTTCTTCCCGCAGCAGGACACGGGCACCCTGTTCGGCACCTCCGAGGCGGCGCAGGACGTCTCCTTTGCCGAGATGGCGAAGCTGCAGGAGCAGTTGGGCGCCGTCGTACAATCCGACCCGGACGTCGTGAACGTGGCGATGGGCGTCGGCGCCGGCGTTGGCGCCTCCGCGCAGAACTCCGGCCGCATGTTCATCACTCTCAAGCCGCGCGAAGAACGCGAGGCGGACGCGTTCCAGATCATCGCCCGGCTGCGGCCCAAGCTCGCCCAGGTCAAGGGCGCGCGGCTATTCCTGCAGGTGGCGCAGGACGTCACCGTCGG
>JBEKAL010000134.1:0-10204 GCA_050015935.1 Roseiarcus sp. | reverse complement strand
CAGATGGTCGACGACCCGAGCCATGTCCGCCTCCCGCGAATCATGGCTCTTCCATCTATCATCCTGATCCCCCCTCCGGAATCCCCCCTCGTCGAGTCAATCGCCCGGAAACCGTATGACATCATCGAAGTTCGTCGGACTTCGAGCTCTCGTGTTCCCGCCATGAAAGCGCTCCATTCGGCCGGCAGTTTCGCGCGCCGCGCCGCAAGCGGCGCCGGCGGAACGAGACGGGGAGGAGCCGATGGGGCGAGAAAACTCGGCGCCTGTGGCCGCGTCCTCCGTCGAGTCCGAGGATGACTGGGACACGCCGCTCCACCTCAAGTTCGAGGCCGAACGGACCCAGCCCGCACGCGATCTTCTCGCGCGCGTTGAGAGGAGCCCGCGGCGAATCGTCGATCTCGGCTGCGGGCGGGCTACGAGCACGCGCCTGCTGGCCGAACGTTTCCCGGAGGCGGACATCGTCGGCGTCGACAGTTCCGAGCCGATGCTCGCCGAGGCGCGCCGACGCCTGCCGGGCGTGCGGTTCGAGCAATCGGACATTGCGAATTGGCGGCCGCGCCAGCGGCCCTATCTCATCTTCGCCAATGCGGCGCTGCAATGGCTGCCCGATCACGAGGCGCTGTTTCCGCGCCTGATGTCCACTCTCGCCGAAGAAGGCGAGCTGGCGGTGCAGATGCCCGACAATCGGGAGGAGCCGAGCCACGCCTTGATGCGCCTCATCGCCGCCGACGGACCCTGGTCGGACCGGCTCGTGCCGATCGCCAAGACCCGCGCGATCGTCGCCACCCATGTCGAATATCACGCCTGGCTGAAGCCGCTCAGCCGCCGTCTCGACATTTGGCGAACGACCTACGTTCACCCCGTGGCCGGAGTCGGCGCGGTGGTCGACTGGTTTCGCAGCGGCGCGCTCAGGCCGTTCCTCAACCTCCTCGACATCCGCGAGCGCGAGCAATTCATCGAGCGCTACATGCGCGAACTCGCCGACGCCTATGGCGTCACGCCGAACGGCGACCTCTTGCTCCTATACCCGCGCCTCTTCATTCACGCGCGCAAGCGCGGCGCGCTTGCAAAATCTCTCCGACCGTGACCAGTGAGATTCGCCATCGTCTTTCCGCCGGCCTCGAAACGCCCATGCGCTGGCGCGCCGACACGCTCCTCGTCGAACGGGGGTTTTTCCCGAGCCGCGCCCGCGCGCAACAGGCCATCGCCGCAGGGCTGGTGAGCGCCGACGGAATCGTCGTGCGCAAGGCTTCCGAAAACCTCGCGCCGGACGCGGCGATCATTGCCGGCGCGCCGCATCCCTGGGTCTCGCGCGGCGGCGTCAAACTCGCGGCGGCGCTCGACGCCTTCGCCCTCGACCCCGCGGGCCTCGCCTGCCTCGACATCGGCGCTTCGACCGGCGGCTTCACCGAAGTGCTGCTGACGCGCGGCGCGCGCGCGGTTGTGAGCGTCGACGTCGGCCACGGCCAGTTCGACGCTGCGCTCGCCGCCGATCCTCGCGTGACGCTGAGGGAAGGGCTCGACGCGCGGCGCCTGACGCGCGAGATCGTCGGCGTCCCGCCGCAGGCGATCGTCTGCGACGTCAGCTTCATTTCGCAGTGTCTCGTGCTCCCCGCTGCGCTCGCCCTCGCCGATCGTCCGGCCTGGCTCGTCAGTCTCGTCAAGCCGCAATTCGAGGCGGGGCGCGAATATCTCGTCAAGGGCGCCGTCAAGGACCCCGCGGCGCTCGCGGGCGCTTGCGAGGCGGTGCGCCGCTGCGTCGAGGGCCTCGGCTGGGCGAGCCTCGGACTCATCCCCTCGCCCGTGCTCGGCGGCGACGGCGCGCGCGAATTCCTGTATGCCGCGCGGCATGGATGACGCGGCGCGCACATTGGCGATTCTGACCTTGAACGAACGCGGCGAAGGCGTCGCCGACGACGGAACGATCGTTCCCGGCGCCCTGCCCGGCGAACGCGCGATCGTCGAAATGGAGGGCGAACGCGCGCGCCTGCGCGAAATTCGCGTTTCGAGCCCCGAGCGAACGGCGCCCATCTGCCCCTATTTCGGCATTTGCGGCGGCTGCGCCGCCCAGCACATGAGCGCGCGCCTCTATGGCGAATGGAAACGCGGCGGCCTGGTTCGCGCGCTCAAGCGCGCGCGCGTAGAGGCCGAGGTCGGCGCGCTCGTCGACGCGCACGGCGAGGGGCGGCGGCGCGCGACCTTTCACGCGCGCATCGCCGAAGACGGCCGCGAGCGCGTCGGCTTCATGCGCGCGCGCGCCCATGAAATCGTCGCCATCGACGCCTGCCCGCTGTTCGGCCCGGCGATGAGCGGCGCGATCGCCGCGGCGCGGGCGCTCGGCGCCGATTTGCGCGGCTCTAACAAGCCCATCGACATTCAGGCGACGGCGACCCTCGGCGGGCTCGATTTCGACCTGCGCGGCTCGGGCCCGCTCGACGCGAGCGCGCGCCGCAAACTCGTCGAGACGGCGGAGCGGCTGGATCTGGCGCGCGTCGCCATTCACGGCGAGGTCGTGCTCGAACGCCGCCCGCCGCAGGTCGCCTTCGGCCAAGCGCTGGTCACGCCGCCGCCGGGCGGCTTCCTGCAGGCGACGCTGGCGGGCGAGCGGGCTCTGGCGAACGGCGCCGAGGCGGCGCTGAAAGGCGCGCGGCGCGTCGCCGACCTCTTTTGCGGCGCCGGCGCCTTCGCTCTGCGCCTGGCGCGCGACCACGAGGTCTTCGCCGCCGATGCCGACGCCTCCGCGATCGCCGCGCTGAAGCGCGGCGGCACCGAGGCCGGAGGGCTGCGCCCAGTGCAAGCGGAAACGCGCGATCTCTTCCAGCGCCCGCTGCGCGCGCAAGAACTCGACGCCTTCGACGGCGTGCTGTTCGATCCCCCGCGCGTCGGGGCCGAAGCCCAGGCGCGCGCCCTCGCGGCGAGCCGCGTGCCGGTCGTCGCCGCGATTTCCTGCAACGCCGAAAGCTTCGCGCGCGACGCGCGCTTGCTTCTCGAAGGCGGCTACGCGATCGGAGAGGTCACGGCGCTTGACCAGTTCCGCTTTTCCCCGCATGTCGAAATTCTCGCAATGTTCCGGCGCCCGCCCGCCAAACGCCGCTCCAGAGGATTGCTCGGGTGAACGAAGCCCAAGATTCCGCCGCCCCGCTCGAAGCGCTCGCGCGCATAGTCGGAGCTGCGCACGTGCTCACCGACCCGGCGCTGATCGCCTCGAACCTGGAAGAGCCGCGCGGCCTCTATCGCGGCAAGGCCCTGGCGCTGGTGCGCCCCGCTTCGACGCGGGAAGTCGCCGCCGTCGTCGCCTTGTGCAACGCGGCGCGCCTCGCTCTGGTGCCGCAGGGCGGCAACACCGGCCTCGTCGGCGGCCAGACGCCCGACGCGAGCGGTCGTCAGATCATCCTTTCGCTGCAACGGCTCGGGCGTATTCGCGAGATCGATCTCCTCGCCGAAACGATGATCGTCGAAGCGGGCGTCACCCTCGCCGAGGCGCAGGAGGCCGCCCTCGGCGCCGACCGGTTCTTCCCGCTTTCGCTCGCCTCCGAGGGAAGCTGCACCATCGGCGGCAATCTCTCGACCAACGCCGGCGGCGTCACGGTCCTCGCCTACGGCAATGCGCGCGATCTGACCACCGGAATCGAGGTCGTGCTCGCCGACGGGCGGATCGTCGACGCGCTCGGCAAGCTGCGCAAGGACAACACCGGCTACGATCTGAAAGACCTGTTCATCGGCGCCGAGGGCACACTGGGAATCATCACCGCGGCGGCGCTGAAGCTTTTCCCCAGACCGCGTTCGCGCGCGACCGCCTTGGTCGGCCTCGCCGACCCCGCCCAAGCGCTGGCGTTGCTGCAACTGGCGCGCGAGAGCCTGGGCCAGGGCTTGACGAGCTTCGAACTGCTGCCGCGCATCGGCCTCGATTTCGCGTTCGCCTGCGATCCCGCCGCGCGCGATCCGTTGCTCCGGCGCCACGCCTGGTACGTGCTGATCGAAATCGCTTCGCAGATAGCCAGCGGCCTTGAGGAAGCGATGACCGGCCTGCTCGGCGCCGCGCTCGAGCTCGGGATCGTCGAGGACGCCAGCCTCGCCTCTTCGCTCGAGCAGCGCCGGGCCTTCTGGCGCATTCGCGAATCGATGGTCGACGCGCAAAAGCTGCAAGGCGGCTCGATCAAGCACGACATCGCCGTGCCGGTGGGCGCCGTTCCGGCGTTCTTGAGCGAGGCGAGCGCGGCGGTGGAAGCCTTCATGCCCGGCGCGCGCGTCGTCGCGTTCGGACACCTCGGCGACGGCAACATCCATTTCAACGTCAGTCAGCCCGTCGGCGCCGACACCGCCGCCTTCCTCGACCAATGGATGGCGATGAACGCGATCGTGCACGAAATCGTCGCGCGTTATTCCGGCTCGATCTCGGCCGAGCACGGCATCGGCCGATTGAAGCGCGACCTGCTCGCGCAAACCAAGGACCCCGTTGCGCTCGACGTCATGCGCACGATCAAGGCGACGCTCGATCCGAACGGAATCTTGAATCCGGGCAAGGTTCTTTAAAAGGCCGCGCCGCGCTAACATGTCGGCGATTCGATTTTCTCGAGGAGGCGCAGACGCGCGCGAGCCGCCCCGTGGGCCGCCGGATGGCGGCCGATCGACGTCGCGCCGGCGCGTTCGCGCTGCTGATCGTCCTCGTCCTGTCGCCCGCCGGCGCGCGGGCGAGCGCGCCTTGCGCGCCGCTCGGCTTCGAGGGCGCCCGCTATACGATCTGCACATTCGACGTGCGACGCGACGATATCCGCCTCTATTGGAAGGACTCGTCCGGCAAGCCCTTCGGCGGCTTCGACGCGCTCGCGCAGGCGCTGAGTGCGCGCGGCCGCGCGCTGCGTTTCGCCATGAACGCTGGCATGTTCGAAGCGGATCTGTCGCCTGTCGGCCTCTTCGTCGAGGACGGCAAGCGCGAGCGCAGGGCCGACACGCGCGAGGGCGCGAGCAACTTTCACATGAAACCGAATGGAATCTTCTGGATCGGCGAGGAAACCGCGGGCGTCACCGAAACCTCGCGCTATCTCGCCAATCCGCCGCCTACGCGCTTCGCCACCCAATCCGGGCCGATGCTGGTGATCGACGGCCGCATCCATCCCCGGATCCTGCCGACGGGAACCTCGGAAAAAATCCGCAACGGCGTCTGTGTGCGCGACGGCGCGAACGCGATCTTCGCGATTTCCGACGAGCCCGTGACCTTTCACGCCTTCGCGCTGTTGTTCCGCGACGCGCTCGCCTGCCCCAACGCGCTGTTCCTCGACGGCTCGGTCTCCTCGCTCTATGCGCCTGACCTCGGGCGCGACGATGAATTTTCGCCGCTCGGACCGATCGTCGGCGTCAGCGCGCCGGCGCCGTGAGGGCCGATCGGACGCCGGTTTTGGAGAAATCCGCGCCGACGAATAGAAGCGGGCAGTCGCGCTCGCGCGCCAGTTCGTACGCGAAGCAATCGCCGAAATTCAAACCGGCGGGATGGACGCCCCTTCCCCATTGGGCGTAGGCGGCGGCGACCTGCCGCGCGCTCGCCTCCGTCACTGGGACGACCTCAAAGCCGAGCAGGTAGATGATCGCCGCCACTCCCTCGGCGCAGTCGCGTCGCGCCGCGACGATCAGCGCTTCGGCGAGGGTCGCGGCGGAGATCGCCACGTCGCTCTCAGTTGCAAGCACGGCGTTGCACGCGCCCGCCTGCGGTTCGCCGAGCATCATCGCCATTAGCGCGGACGTGTCGACGACGATCACTTGGGCAAGCCGTCTTCGCCGTAGAGAAAGTCTTGGCTGCGCGCCGCGCTCGGCCCGCTCGCGCTCTTGGCGGCGTACGCAGCGCGCGCCGCATCGAGAATGCGACGCCGCGCGTCGGCGTCGAGAGGACGCGCTTTAACAGGCGAAATGCGCGCCACGTCCTGACCGTGGCGGGTGAGCACGATCTCGTCGCCCGCTTCGGCGCGCCGCACCAGATCGGTCAATTGCGCCTTGGCTTCGCTCACGGACACCCGCATCGTTTTCACGGCTCCGAACAAGGTCAAATCTTTACAACTCCAAAATAGACTAACGTATGGTCCATTTCAAGACGCCTTTCCCCTCACAGGCCGGCATTTCATAGTGCGCCCGGCAAGCTGCGCTCGCCCGCCCCGAGCGCGCGTCGCATCAGCGGCGTGTCGACCCAGCGGCCGAACTTGAAGCCGACCGCGCCCAGCGTTCCCACGTGTTCGAAGCCGAAGCGCCGATGCAGCGCGATCGAGGCGCGATTGGCGCTGTCGCCGATGATCGCGACCATCTGTCGCCACGGACCGGCTTGGCAACGCGCGATCAGTTCTCCGAGCAGCGCCGTGCCCAAGCTGCGGCCGCCGAGGCCGTCGGCGACATAGACCGAGTCTTCCAACGTATAGCTATAGGCCGGGCGCGAGTGGTAGGCGGTCGCATCGCAATAGCCGACGATTTGGCCTTCCATTTCAGCGACGAGGTACGGCGCCCCGAGATCGAGCGTCCTGCGCCGCCGTATGATCATGTCCTCGAGAATGGGCCGCGTTTCCTCGAATGTCGCGAGGACGTTCAGCACGTAGTGAGCATAAATCCGCTGAACCGCCGGCATGTCCGCCTCCCTCGCGTCCCGGACGGCGAACTCGGCGGCGGGCGCGGCGCGGCTCATGGAAACAACCCCCTCGCCAGCTTGGCCTTGCGCACGCGTTCGACGCCGATCGCCTGCGCCGCGGTGCGATTGGCGATTCCGTCGTGGCGGGCGCGTTCGACGACTTGGCCCCAGGAACGGTCGAGCGCGCGCTCCAGACGTTCCATCACTTCGTCCTTGGACCAGAAATACTGCTGGAGGTCCTGCACCCATTCGAAATAGCTGACGATCACGCCGCCGGCGTTGCACAGGACGTCGGGGATGACGAAGATTTCGTCGTTGCGCTCCGCGAGCACGCGATCGGCCTCGGGCGTCGTCGGGCCGTTGGCGCCCTCGGCGATAATGCGGCATCGAAGGCCGCGCGCGATTGTTTCGTCGATCACCCGCTCGATCGCGCAAGGAGCGAGCACGTCGCAAGGCTGCGTCAGCAACGCGCGAGCGTCGATCACGGCTTGGTCGGCGAAGCCCTTCAGCGCGCCGTGGCGCGCCGCATGTTCGGCGGCCGCGCGGGCGTCGAAGCCCTTGGGGTCGTGAAGGGCGATGGCGCGGTCGCTCAAACCGATTATTTTGACGCCGCGACGCGCAAGGGCGAGCGTCGCGTGCGAGCCGACGTTGCCGAACCCTTGGACGATCGCGGTCGCGCGTCGCGGTTCGATGCCGAGCCGCTCCATGGCGCGAAACGCGAGGAACGCGACGCCGTGGCCGGTCGCCTCGCGCCGCCCGAGCGTGCCGCCCGAGCCGACCGGCTTGCCGGTGACGATCTCCGGCACGGTGATCCCCTGATACATGGAATAGGTGTCCATGAACCAGGCCATCACCTGCTCGTTGGTGCCCATGTCCGGCGCCATCACGTCGACGCGCGGACCGACGAAGGGAATCATCTCCTGCATGTAGCGCCGCGAGAGATTTTCCAGTTCGCGGATCGAGAGCGCTTTCGGATCGACGGCGACGCCGCCCTTGCCGCCGCCATAGGGCAGATCGGCGAGCGCGCATTTCCAGCTCATCCAGATCGCCAGCGCGGCGATCTCGCCGATATCGACGCCGGGCGCGAAGCGCGCGCCGCCCTTGGCGGGCCCGAGCGTCAGATGGTGCTGGACCCGAAATCCCTGGAAAACCGCGGTGCGGCCGTCGTCCATGTGAATGGGACAGGAGACGACGATCGCTCGCTTGGGCAACAGCAGGCGGTCGCGCTCGTCGAGCGGAATGTCGAGATGATCGGCGATGATGTGAAACTGATCGCGGGCCATCTCGAAGACGGGGCCTGAAAAGAGCGTCATCGCGGCGTTTCCTCGTTCCCGTTGTGCCCGCGCGAGGCCGCTTGAGGGAGACGCTCGTCTTCGCATTTGCGCGCCCGCGCGCAGGCGAAGCGATCGCCGCGAAGGTTCAGTCGCGCATCGCGGCTGAAGCGGTGCGCTTCGCCGCGCTCGACGGGACGGGCCTCCAGCACGATCGGTCTCAAGAGAATCGCAAGAGCCAGCGACAATAGCCGCTCGACGACGAATTGGCGAACGGCGAAATTGCGCGAAAGCGCGGCGCTCAATGCGGCTCGACTTCGGCCGAGGCGATCTTGCTCGAGCCGGTCGGCGTCCATTCGAACGCCGCCGAGGAAACCGGGCGCTTGGCGCGCGCTCCCCGCGTCTTCGCCGCGCTGCGACCATAAGCCTGGCAAAATTGCGAGGAAACGCTTCTGAACGCGCCGGACTTGCGCTAAGGACGGCGAAGCGAATTTCCTCTCGTAACGAAAGCTTCCGGCATGACGTCAGGCTCCGCGGTCCTTCCTCTCGCCGGTTGGCGGCGTTTCCTGATCGTCGCCGGACCGGGTCTGGTCGTGATGCTCGCGGACACCGACGCCGGCAGCGTCATCACCGCGGCGCAGAGCGGCGCGCAATGGGGCTATCGTCTGCTGCTGTTGCAATTCCTGCTCGTCCCGATCCTTTACATCGTCCAGGAGCTGACGGTGCGGCTCGGTCTGGCGACCGGCAAAGGGCACGCCGAACTTATCTTGCAGTATTTCGGGCGACGCTGGGCGTGGTTCTCGGTGGCGGCGCTGATGGTGTCCTGCGTCGGCGCGCTGCTCAGCGAATTCTCGGGGATCGCGGGCGTCGGCGCCCTGATGGGCGTCCCCATTCCGGTCACCCTGGCGCTGGTGGTCACCGCGCTGCTGATCATGGCCTGGACGCGCAGCTATCTCTCGGTCGAGCGCATCGCGATCGTGGTCGGCGGCTTCGAGCTGGTGTTCCTGGCGGTCGCGTGGATGGCGCACCCCAGCCTCCGCGAAATCGTCTCCGGCTCGCTGTCGATCCCGCTCGGCGACCCGAAATACCTCTATCTCGTCTCCGCCAACATCGGCGCCGTGATCATGCCGTGGATGGTGTTTTTCCAGCAATCCTCGATCGTGGAAAAGAAGCTGACGCCGCGCGATCTCGCCCACGCGCGCCTCGACACCGCTCTGGGCGCGGCGCTGACGCAGATCATCATGGCGGCCGTCCTGGTCGCGGTCGCCGCCACTCTCGGCGCGGGGGGCGGCGATCACGCGCTCGACACGGTGCAGCAAATCAGCGGGGCGATCACGCCGTTTCTGGGAAGGATAGGCGGCGGCATTCTCTTCTCTGTCGGCATGAGCGGCGCCGCCCTGGTCGCCACGATCGTCGTGACCCTGACCGCGGCGCGCACGCTCGCGGAAGTTCTCGGCGTCAAGCACAGCCTCGATCACGAGCCGGCCGAGGCGCCCTGGTTCTACGGTACATACGCGGTCGCGCTGGTCGCGGGCGCGATCGTCGTCGGCTCGGGCGTCAATCTCGTCGCCTTGAGCGTCGGCGTCCAGGTGATGAACGCGCTGCTGCTGCCGATCGTGCTGACGTTCCTGTTTCTGCTGGCGTTGCGATTGCCCGAGCCGTTCAAGTTGCAGGGGGCCTACGCTTGGATCGCCGGCGCGCTCATCGCGGCGACGACTCTGTTCGGCGTCTATGCCGGCATTGCGGGCCTTTGGGGATAGGCGCGCCGACATCGGCTTGACTTCCGGTCTCTCCTGACTATGGTGCCGCGCGAAAGAACGCCGGCGGGGCCTGCGGTCGGCGTTCTCTTCGTTTTTCCCTTCCGGCGCCGCGGGCGCCGCACGTGTCGGATGCATTCGTCATGGCCAAGGCCGCCTCGCTCAAGATCAAGCTGCTGTCGACCGCCGACACCGGCTACTTCTACGTGACCAAGAAGAACGCCCGCACCAAGACGGAAAAGCTCAAGTTCATGAAATACGATCCCGTCGCGCGCAAGCACGTCGAGTTCAAGGAGGCCAAGATCAAGTGAGTGCGAAAGCGCGGCTTGAAAAAGTTTCGAACAGGGCGCCTGCGGGCGCCCTTTTTCGTGGGCGCGCGCATCCGGCGCGTGAGCGCCTTGCTTCGTTCACCATCGAATCAATGGATAGAAGCGCGGTCAGCGCCAGCCCTCATACGGTTTCCGGGCGATTGACTCGACGAGGGGGGATTCCGGAGGGGGGATCAGGATGATAGATGGAAGAGCCATGATTCGCGGGAGGCGGACATGGCTCGGGTCGTCGACCATCTGAGC
>JBEKAL010000133.1:0-10224 GCA_050015935.1 Roseiarcus sp. | reverse complement strand
GCGTACATGAGACTTCGGAATGACGGCATCGACCCCATGGCCCGTGTGAACGCCGCGCGCGACATCTTTGCCGCGCTCCCCGGAATCTGGACGAGAAGCCGGATGGAGGAACGCTTGGCGCCGAAGATGGCTTGCACAGCCGTGCAACCTTCCCTACCGATCGTCGCCATCTCGATGACACTGCCGTCCGCATAAACCGCCACCACCGAGACGACGCCGATGTCCGGGAAGAATACATGGTCGAGCGAACTATCAGCGTCCATCAGGACCTGCTCGCGTTGGCAGCCAATGTGTTCAAGCTCCGGCATAAGCTGCTCGAGATTGGAGGATGGCAGGGCGAGCAAAAGCCGATTGCGGGGCCAATTTGGTGGAGCGCTCATACTCTCTAAATGGCGCTCGGTTCGCTCCGGTTGCAAGGGGGGAACTGCTCCCTCGTCACAGGACTTGCAGCGCCGCGGGTTGCTCGCTTCGCTCGCAAACATCGACCCCTCCGCGCGGCTCAGCAGCCGCGTAGCGGCTTGACGGCGACGGGCCGATGTGGCCGCCGGCCGTTGCAAGACGAGCGAATCCTCGCCCGCCCTTTGTCCCCACGCCGCGTTTCTGATACAGCGGCGCGCCGGGTCGGTCGGCACGGGGCCGCGCCGCGCGTATCGACGCGGATCAGGATCGGCGCGCGCGCGCCGGCCTAGTCCAGCAGATAGCGCGCGAAAAACCAGCGCTTCACGAAATAGACCAGCATGAGGTAGGCGATGGTCACCAGCGCTATCGCGCCGATGAAGGGGGCGGACGGCGCGACGAAGCCGAGCCAGGGCGCCAGCGGCGTATAGGGAATCCCCACAGCCATGGCGGTGGCGAAGAGCGTCGTCGCCACCAGCGCCGGATGCGGCCGATCGCGCAAGGGATGAGCCGTGCGGATGATGAAGATCACCAGGGTTTGCGTCGCCAGCGACTCGACGAACCAGCCGGTGTGAAACAGCTTCTCGTCGGCATGGAAGACCCAGAGCAACAGACCGAAAGTGGCGAAGTCGAAGATCGAGCTCAGCGGCCCGAACACGTACATGAACTTGCGCACCACATCGAGGTTCCAGCGGCGCGGCTTCGCCACCATCGCATCGCTCACGTTGTCCAGCGGGATCGTCGTCTCCGAGAAGTCATAGAGCAGGTTGTTGAGAAGAATCTGGGTCGGCAGCATCGGCAGGAAGGGCAGAAACAGAACGCCACCCGCCATCGAGAACATGTTGCCGAAATTCGAGCTCGTTCCCATCATCATGTATTTGAGGATGTTGGCGAAAGTCTTGCGGCCTTCGCGCACGCCGTCCGCGAGCACGCCGAGGTCCTTGTGCAACAGGATCAAGGCGGCCGCGTCCTTGGCGACGTCCACGGCGGTGTCGACGGAGAAGCCGACATCCGCGGCATGAAGCGAGGGCGCGTCATTGATTCCGTCGCCGAGATAGCCGACCACATGGCCCTTGCGCCGCAAGGCCGCGATGATGCGCGACTTCAGGGGCGGGGTCGCCCGGCAGAACAGGGTCGTGCGATCGAGCCTGGCGTCCAGCGCCTCGTCGGTCATACCGGCGATCTCCGGACCGGTCAGCGTCCCCGCGACGTCGAGACCCAGTTCGTTGCAAACGTGCCGGGTGACCTGCTCGTTGTCGCCGGTCACCACCTTCAGGGCGACGCCCAGGCTGGCGAGGGCGGTCAGCGCTTCGCGGGCCCCCGCCTTCGGCGGATCGAGGAAAGCCAGGAATCCGGCGAAGGTCAGGTCCGTCTCGTCGGCGACATTCGCGTGCTCGCGGTCCGGTTCGGCCTCGCGCCACGCGACCCCCAGCACCCGATAGCCTTCGGCGCCGAGACCGTTGAAGGTCGCCTCCGCGGTCTTGCGCGCCGCGGCGTCGAGCGGACGCGGCGGCGTTCCCCGCTGCTCGTAATGGGCCGCGTGGTCGAGGATGTCTTCCGGCGCGCCCTTCACGATGATGAGACGGCGGCCTCCGCCCTCGACGAGGACCGAAACCCGGCGACGTTCGAAGTCGAACGGCACTTCGTCGATCTTGCGCCAGGCCGTGAGGTCGATCTTGCCGGCCGCGAGGATCGCGTCGTCGAGGGGACTCTTGAGCCCGGTTTCGAATGCGGCGTTGAGCTGCGCCATTTGCAGAATCGCGCCGCTGTCCTGCCCGCCGAGGTCCACTTCCCGGACCAACTTGATGTGGGCCTCGGTCAGCGTTCCCGTCTTGTCGCTGCACAGCACGTCCATGGCGCCGAGATCGTCGATGGCGGACAGGCGCTTGACGATCACCTGCTTGCGCGACATGCGCAGCGCGCCGTGCGCCAGTGTGACCGATACGATCATCGGCAGGAGTTCGGGCGTCAGTCCGACGGCGAGCGCCAGCGCGAAGGTGAAGGATTCGAGCGCCGGCCGATGATACAGGAGGTTGATCAAGACCACGAACAGCACAAGAAACACCGTTAGCTGCGCGATCATCTGCCCAAAATCGTGAATGCCGACCTCGAAGGCGGTCGGCGGCGCCGGCTTCTGCAGCGAGCGGGCGATCGAGCCGAGTTGGGCTTTGCCGCCGGTCGCCAGGACCAGCGCCTTGGCGGTTCCGCTCACCACCGAGCTTCCCATGAAGACGAGATTGGATGGGAACGCGGTCTCGCGCGGCGCGGCGGCGGCGGCCGGCGCTACGTTCTTCTCGGCCGGATAGGACTCGCCGGTGAGAAGCGCTTCGTCGACGTAAAGATCGCGAGCTTCGATCAACCTCGAATCGGCGGGCACGAGATCGCCGGCCGCGAGAAGAACGACGTCGCCAGGCACGATCTCAGTCACGGGGAGGTCGACCGGCTTTCCATCGCGAAGCGTCTTGGCTTTAGGCGAGACCTGCACGCGCAGACGCTCTGCCGCGTCCACAGCGCGGCGCTCCTGCGTCACGTCGAGGATCACGGACATCAGGATTATGACGGTGATGATGACGAAGCTCGGGATATCCCCGGTGAACCCCGATACGACCGCGGCGAAGAGCAGAATCAATACCAACGGATTGCGAAACCGTCCGATAAAGTCGGCCAGCACGCTCTTGCGCGGGGCCGTCTCGATCCGGTTCGGTCCAACCGCCTCGAGGATCGCGGCGGCGGCGGACGCGCTGAGGCCGGCCTCGGTGGAATGCAGCCGTTGAAGGAGATCAGGGAACGGAACGGCGGCGAGGTCCGATATTCCAGGCGCCGCTTGCTCGGGCGCGCGTTGGGTCGAACGCCCCTCCGCAGGTTGCGGGGCGGCTGCATCGGGCGGAAGAGAGGATGGCTCGCTCATTTGTCCTCCAAGCGCACAGGCGGGAGTTGTAGGCTCGACTCGAGACGAAGCCGAAGCGCAGAGGCGGTCTCTTCGACGATCACCAGGGCTTGTTTGAACGCGCGCGTCTCGTTTCGCTCTTGCGATCCCTGATCTTCAAAGCGCAGAGGGATATCGATCCCCCGACCGAAGTCCGAGCGTCGATCGTGACCTCGAGCTCGTTATTTACCTGCTTTTCCGCTTTGACGATTTCGACGGTCGCCATGTTCAAGGCCCCTCGCGATAACGGGCAAAGGCGCGCGCCTTTTGTCTAGATGGGCGCAGTTTCGTTCGTTCGCCAACAGGTCAATCGCTTCCCCTCGCCGCCACCCGCGATCTTCGTTACGCGCTCCGCATTCTTAATCCCGAGGCCTGAGCGACCGTTATGACGAAAATCAAATTCCGCAAGGCGCCGATGCAAGCGGGGTTCGCTGATCGAGTGACGGCCGCCGCCTTTGTCGCCGACTAGCGGCCGTGATACAGCGGCGCGCCGGGGCCGGCACGGCCCTCCCTCCTCGCCAAGAAGAACCCAACTCCGCCTATGACCCAAGTCGTGACGCGTTTCGCGCCCTCCCCGACCGGCTTTCTGCACATTGGCGGCGCGCGCACCGCGCTGTTCAACTGGCTCTACGCCAAGCGCTTCGGCGGGCGGTTCCTGCTGCGCATCGAGGACACCGACCGCGAGCGTTCGACCCAGGCGGCGGTCGACGCGATCATCGACGGCCTCGACTGGCTCGGCCTGAAATGGGACGGCGAGGCGATCAGCCAGTACGCGCGGGCGAATCGCCATCGCGAAGTCGCCGAGCGCTTGCTCGCCTCGGGCGGCGCCTATCGCTGCTATGCGAGCGCGGAAGAACTCGAGGAGATGCGCCGCAGGGCGCGCGAGGAAGGCAAGCCGATGCGCTACGACGGGCGCTGGCGCGATCGCGATCCCAAAGAGGCGCCGCCCGGCGTCAAGCCGGTCGTCCGCCTGCGCGCGCGCCAGGACGGCGAAACGATCGTCGACGACAAGGTGCAGGGCAAGGTCGTCTTCGCCAACAAGGACCTCGACGATCTCGTGTTGCTGCGCTCCGACGGCGATCCGACCTACATGCTCGCCGTCGTCGTCGACGACCACGACATGGGCGTCACCCACATCATCCGCGGCGACGATCATCTGACCAACGCCGCGCGGCAGTTGCAGATTTACGCCGCGCTCGGCTGGGACGCGCCGGTGATGGCGCATATCCCGCTGATCCACGGGCCGGACGGCGCCAAGCTCTCCAAGCGCCACGGCGCGCTCGGCGTCGACGCCTATCGCGCGATGGGCTACCTGCCCGCGGCGCTGCGCAATTATCTCGTGCGGCTCGGCTGGAGCCAGGGCGACCGCGAGTTCTTCTCCACCGAAGAGATGATCGCGGCGTTCGATCTCTCCGCGATCGGCCGATCGCCATCGCGCTTCGACTTCGTCAAGCTGGAGAACATGAATGGCCATTTCATGCGCGCGACGCCAGACGGCGAATTGCTGGAAGCGCTGATCGGCGCCCTGCCCTACCTGCCCGGCGGACCGAAAATTGCCGCCAAGCTCGACGCCGCCAAGCGCGCCCAGCTCGCGCGCGCGCTGCCCGGCCTCAAAGAACGCGCCAAGACGCTGGTCGAGCTGCTCGACGGCGCCGGCTTCCTGTTCGCCGAGCGTCCGCTGGCGATGGACGAGAAGGCCGAGGAAATCCTCGCGCGCGGCGGGCGCGTGCACATCGAGGCGCTGCTGCCGCGCCTGGAGCGCATCGAGGATTGGAGCGCGGCGGCGACCGAGGCGGCGGTGCGCGACTACGCCGGCGAGCAAGGCGCCAAGCTCGGCGCCATCGCCCAGCCGCTGCGCGCCGCCGTCACCGGCCGCGCGACCTCGCCCGGCATTTTCGACGTGCTGGCGACGCTCGGGCGCGAAGAAAGCCTGGCGCGGCTGAGGGATCAAGCGCGCGCGCCATAGGGCGCCGATTGGCCGGCGCGTTTCACCCTCGCCGCGCTGTCGTCTTCCCGTCACATCCGCCCGCCATTGCAGCGACGGGGGCGCGTCCCGCGCCGACGATCGGAAAAATGCCGCGTCGCGGCGTTTTTCGTTTGCCAACACGCTCGTGGATGTGGTTTCCCCTGCACATGCCTGTCTGGTCGCCCGACTTCGATAAGGCCCCGTCCCGCGCTCCAGCCGGATCGATCCGATGCCGAGAATGACCGACGTTGTCTCGCTGAGACACAGGGTTTTGCCCAACATTTGGGATCTGATGGCGTTCGCGGCCGTTATGGCCGGGCTTGTCGCGATGGCCAAGGGCTATCACGGCATGGCGGCGCCCCTGCCGGCGGCCAATGAATCCGTGATCGACCTCGACTATTGGAACCTGCCCTATTACGCGCTGCGCACAACGATGCGCATGTTCATGGCGCTGGGGGTCTCGCTCGCGTTCACCTTCACCTACGCGACGCTCGCGGCGAAAAGCCGGCGACTCGAAATGGTGTTGATCCCGGTGCTCGACGTCCTCCAGTCGGTGCCGATTCTGGGATTCCTGTCCTTCACGGTGACGTTTTTCCTCGGTCTTTTCCCGGGCAGCGTGCTTGGCGCGGAATGCGCGGCGGTGTTCGTGATCTTCACCAGCCAGGCCTGGAATATGGCTTTTTCGTTCTATCAATCGTTGCTCACCGTGCCGGCGGATCTCGACGAAGTGGCGCGAGGGGTTCGCCTCACGGGGTGGCAGAGGTTCTGGCAGCTCGAAGTGCCATTCGCCATGCCGGGTCTCATCTGGAACATGATGGTGTCGATGTCGGGCGGCTGGTTCATGCTGGTGTTCTCGGAAGCGATCACCGTCGGCGACACGACGGTCACATTGCCAGGCGTCGGCTCCTATATCGCCAAAGCCAACGAACAGGGCCGGTGGGACGCGATCATCGCCTCCGTCGTGGCGATGGCGGTCGTCATCGTGGCCTATGACCAATTGTTTTTCCGGCCGATCGTCGCCTGGGCGGCGAAATTCCGCGTCGAAACCTCCGAGTCGCAGACCCAGGAAGGATCCTGGGTGCTCGGCGCCCTGCGGCGCACGAACTGGCTTCGCCTGGGATTTCAGCCCATTTTCAATGGGCTGCGCTCGATTAGCCTATGGCGGATACGCTTTCCCGCTGCCTGGAAGAATCGCAAGCCGCCGCCGGCGACCACGTCGTGGCTTATCGACGTCATTTGGATCCTCCTCATCCTTGCCGGCGCGGCCTGGGCCTTGTGGAGCGTCGCCGCTTTTGTCGCCACGGAATTGAACTGGGACGACGTTGGGAACGTTTTCCTTGTGACCGTGTACACGTTGCTGCGCGTTCTCTTCGGCATGGCGGCGGCGACAATCATTTGGGTTCCGATCAGCGTCTGGATCGGCTTGCGCCCGAACGTCGCCGAACGCGTTCAGCCGATAGCGCAGTTTCTCGCCGCCTTCCCGGTCAATCTGCTGTTCGGGGCGGCGGTCAGCCTCGTGCTCCTCTTCAATCTCAACGTCGACATCTGGTGCACTGTGCTCATCATAACCGGCACACAGTGGTATATCGTGTTCAACGTGATCGCGGGCGCTTCCGCCTACCCCAATGACTTGCGCGAGGTCGCCGCGAATTTTCGCATCCATGGCTGGGACTGGTGGACGCGCGCGATTCTGCCCGGCGTCCTGCCCTATTATATCACCGGCGCGATCACGGCTTCGGGCGGCTCCTGGAACGCCTCCATCGTCGCGGAATATGTCAAATGGAAGGACCAGGTCGTCACCGCGCACGGCGTCGGCGCCTATATTTCGCAAGCGACGGAAAAGGGCGATTTCCCGAAAATCGTCCTCGGCGTCGCGATGATGTCGATTTTCGTCGCCTTTTTCAATCGGGCGTTCTGGCGCCAGCTCTATTCCTACGCTGAACGACGCCTGAAGCTATAGCGACCTGCCGGGCGCATGCTCCCCTGAGAGACTCGAGCCTTCCCAGCGAGGATAAACTGATAGAAAGCGTGATTGTTTCCAGCCGAAGCGATCAAGTTCCATAATGGAGAGACCCATGCTCGACGTCGCTTCTTCAGTTCTGCTCGATGTGAGCCATGTCAACCAGAGCTTCATCACGGGCTCGGGCCAGATGGGCGCGCTGGTCCTGCAAGATGTTTCGCTGACCCTCAAGGAGGGCGAGATCGTCTGCCTCATCGGGCGCTCGGGCTGCGGCAAATCGACTTTGTTGCGCATCATATCGGGCCTCCTGCGCCAGACCGCCGGCGACGTGACGTTTTGCGGCCAACCCGTCACCGGCCCATACGAGGGCACCGCGATGGTGTTTCAAAGCTTTGCCCTGTTCCCATGGCTGGACGTGCTCGACAATGTGGAGATCGGCCTTCGCGCCCGGGGCGCGCCGCCTGAAGAAGCGCGCAAGCAGGCCATCGCCTCCATCGACACCATCGGGCTGGACGGCTTCGAATCGGCCTATCCGAAGGAGCTTTCAGGCGGCATGCGCCAGCGCGTCGGCTTCGCGAGGGCGCTCGTCGTGCAGCCCAAGATCCTGCTGATGGACGAACCCTTCTCGGCGCTCGACGTGCTGACGGCGGAAACCTTGCGCACCGACCTTCTCGATCTTTGGTCGGAAGGCAAAATGCCGACCAAATCGATCCTGATGGTCACGCATAATATCGAGGAGGCGGTGCGGATGGCCGACCGCATCCTGGTCCTTTCGTCGGAGCCCGGCCGCATCGCCGCGGAAATCAAGGTCCCGCTCATTCAACCGCGCGATCGCCTCGATCCCGAATTCCGCCTGCTCGTCGACAAGGTCTATGCGCTGATGACCCAGCGTCCCGAACCCAAGCCGGCGGGGCGCGAAGGCGCCGTGCCCGGCATGGGTCTCGGCATGGCGCTGCCCAGCGTCTCGACCAACTCGATCGCCGGCATGCTCGAGGAGCTGGCCGGGCCGCCCTATGACGGGCGCGCCGACTTGCCGCACTTGGCCGAGTCGCTGAAAATGGAAGTCGACGACCTTTTTCCTTTGGGCGAGACCCTGCAGTTGCTGCGCTTCGCCGAATTCGAAGAGGGAGACATCAAGCTGACTCCGGCCGGCAAGCGCTTCGTCGATTCGGACGTCGATCAACGCAAGAAGCTGTTCGGCGACAGTCTGCTCGCCTATGTGCCGCTCGCGACGCATATCAAACGCGTGCTCGACGAGCGCCCCAGCCATCGCGCGCCGGCTTCCCGCTTCCGCGAGGAGCTCGAGGACTACATGTCCGAGGACTACGCCGAACGCACCTTGCGCGCGATCATCGACCTCGGCCGCTACGGCGAGCTCTTCGCCTATGACGAAAGCGCCAACGCCTTCAGTTATGAGAACCCCCAATAGTCGTCGCTGCAGGGGCTTCTTTCCGCCTTATTATTGGCTTGTCCCGTGATCCGCGATCCGATAGCGGTATTGCGCTGCACGATCGCGCATTCGGCGCCGCTCGCTCACAGGAGAAGGTTGATGTCCGTAACGTCCGCAAACCTCAAATATGGCGAAAAGAGCGTCGAATTGCCGGTCAGGCCGGGAACCCTCGGTCCCGCCGTCGTCGATATCGGCAAGCTCTACGGCCAGACCGGCATGTTCACCTTCGATCCGGGCTTCACCTCGACGGCGACCACCGAATCGAAAATCACCTATATCGACGGCGACCAAGGCGTGCTGCTCTATCGCGGCTACCCGATCGAGCAGCTCGCCGAACACGGCGATTTTCTGGAGACCTGCTATCTCCTGCTCTACGGCGAATTGCCAACCGCCCTGCAAAAGTTCGACTTCGACTATCGCGTCACGCGCCACACGTTGGTGCACGAACAGATGGCGCGGTTTTTCCAGGGCTTCCGCCGCGACGCGCACCCGATGTCCGTCATGGTGGCCTGCGTCGGCGCGCTCGCCGCGTTCTATCACGACTCCACCGACATCAACGATCCGCGCCAGCGCGAGCTCGCCTCGGTGCGCATGATCGCCAAGATGCCGACGCTCGCCGCGATAGCCTACAAGTACTCGATCGGCCAACCCTTCATGTATCCGAAGAACGACATCGCCTATTGCGCGAATTTCCTGCGCATGTGCTTTGGGGTCCCTTGCGAGGACTATAAGGCCAATCCGGTTCTGGCGCGCGCGCTGGACCGCATCTTCATCCTGCACGCCGACCACGAACAGAACGCCTCGACCTCGACGGTGCGCCTGGCCGGCTCGTCGGGCGCCAATCCTTTCGCCTGCATCGCGGCGGGCATCGCATGCCTGTGGGGCCCCGCGCACGGCGGCGCCAATGAGGCGGCGCTCAAGATGCTCGGCGAAATCGGCAAGGTCGCCAATATTCCCAAATACATCGCCAAAGCCAAGGACAAGAACGATCCGTTCCGCCTCATGGGCTTTGGCCATCGCGTCTACAAGAATTACGACCCGCGCGCCAAGATTATGCAGAAGACCGCGCACGACGTGCTCAGCGAGCTCGGCCTCAAGGACGATCCGTTGCTCGACGTCGCAATGGAGCTGGAGCGCATCGCGCTGCACGACGATTATTTCATCGAGAAGAAGCTCTATCCCAACATCGATTTCTACTCCGGCATCACGCTCAAAGCGATGGGCTTCCCGACCGACATGTTCACCGTGCTGTTCGCGGTGGCGCGCACGGTCGGCTGGATCGCCCAATGGAAGGAAATGATCGACGACCCCGACCAGAAGATCGGCCGCCCGCGCCAGCTCTACACCGGCGCGCCGCGCCGCGACTATCGGCCGATCGGCAACCGCTAGAGCACGACGCATTTTGATGGAATCGCAGATTTCCAAATCGGCTGAGTTGTGATTCAAACTCCTTGCCGGGGAGCGAGGCCGGCAAGAATGACGCGACCCTATTCGATCGATCTGGGTGAACGGGCGTTGGCTCGGGT
>JBEKAL010000132.1:0-10295 GCA_050015935.1 Roseiarcus sp. | reverse complement strand
AGGTCGTATTTCTTGATGACCCGGTTCAAATGCACATAAATGAAATTCTGCCCGGGGGTGGTGCCCCAGTGTCCCAACAGCATGTGTTTCACGTCCGCCAGGGTCAGCGGCCGCTTCAGCAATGGATTGTCGTAAAGATAGATCTGGCCGACCGACAGATAGTTGGCGGCCCGCCAATAGGCGTCCATCTTGTGGAGGAGGTCCGCCGAGATAGCCTTGGTCTTCATGCCTCACCTCTCCTCCTCTCGCCACAGCCGATCCGATCGGTTTGACCCGTCGGGCGCGCGCGGCCTCGCATCGGCAGGCGACCGGCCATCCATAGATGAAGACCGGACCGTCTGCGAGCGGCGTTCGACAAGACTTGGGGCGAAGTTCGGCTTTTTACCACTGCAAGAACCGCCGCCCGGCGAGTGCGCCGGCGACGACGACGACGAGCGTGGCGAGGGGATACCAGCTCGCGACGAACAACGGCGAATCGTCGGGGCAACTGGTCGCGTAGATCGTCGCTGCGACGCCCGCCGCGGCGGCGCCCGCGAGCGCGCCGCTCAAGGCCGGATATTGCGGCGCGCCCGCGCGCATGGCGAGGATCAGCGCCGTCAACGGCGCAATCGAAAGCAGCGGGATCAGCGTCAAGCAGTGCAGCGAGTTGGTCCCGATCAGGCGCGTCCCCCACAGATCCGGCGGAACGAGCGCGAGTTCGACGACCACGGCGCCCGCGAGCAGCGCGAAGGGCGCGACCAGCAGCAGCGCGAGCGCGCCCGGGCGCGCGTCGGGCCGCATCAGCCGCCAGCACAGCAGCGCCGACGGCGCCAGCAACATGATCGTGTCGACGAACTTGAGATCGAAGCGGACGGTTCGCGCCGCCTCGGTGAAATCCGGCCGCGGCCCGAGCGCGGCCATGAACAGCGTCAGGCTCGCCGCCGCGCCGAGCGCCAGCGCGAGGCTTACGCGCCTTCCCAGATGGACCGGCGGCGCGAACGGGTCCGCGGCGAGCGAATTGATGAGTTCAGCGGTCTTCATTGCGTCGCGCTCCGCCAAGCCGCGGCGAGAGATTTCAGCGCGCGATGCAGCGCGACGCGCACGGCGACCTCGCTCATCGAAAGCCGCGCCGCAGTCGCGGCGATCGACTGGCCGTCGAGCGAGATCGCGGTCACGATGTCGCGCTGACGCGGCGCCAACTTCCGCATGACGCGCTCGATGTCGCTGCGCAGGTGCGGGTCCTCGGCTTGCGGGGCGGCGAGAACGGCCTCGAAATCCTCGATCGGCTCCAAGCGCCGCGCGCCGCGCCGACGCACCGCGTCGATGATCTTATGGCGGGCGATCGCGTTGACCCAGGGCGCCAGCTTGAGGCCGCCGTCCCAGGTATGCCGCTTCACATGGATCGCCAACAGAGTCTCTTGCACGACATCCTCGATATCCGCGTCGCCGACCCGCATGCGCGAAAAAGCCCCTCGCGCCATCGAGCGCACCGCCCGGCTGATCTCTTGGAGCAACCGACGATAAGTCGCCTCGTCGCCGGCCAGAGCGGCGCGCATCATCGACGCCCATTTGTCGTCGCCGGGACCGTCGGTCGGTTCCTCGCTCATGCGTCCTTCGCCCCATCGCGACAAATGTTACAGGCTGAGCCGGACCATTTGTCGCAAGGCTCGCAAACTCGTGTCGAACGCCCTGTAACATGCGGCGCGCCCGCCGCGAAGACGCTAGCGAACATCCAAAGGGCACCGAGCCGCAAGGAGGAAACCGATGTCCGCTTCGCCAGCCTCGCCCGCGCGCGTCGCCGCGCCCCTGCCCGATCGCTGCGGGGTCGGCCTGAAGGCCGACCACGTCGAGCAGATTCTCGCCGAGAGGCCCGATCTCGGATTTTTCGAAATCCACGCGGAAAATTATATGGGCGACGGCGGGCCGGCGCATCGCCGGCTGGAAGCGATCCGCGCGCTCTATCCCCTCTCCCTGCACGGCGTCGGCCTCTCCATCGGTTCGCCGAGGCCCCTCGACAAGGACCATCTGAAGCGCCTGGCCGCGCTCGTCGAGCGCTACGAGCCCGGCATGTTCTCGGAGCATCTGGCCTGGTCGAGCCACGACCAGGGCTTCCTCAACGATCTTCTGCCGCTGCCCTACACCAACGAAACCCTCGCGACGGTGTGCGATCACATCGACCAGACGCAGGAGGCGCTGGGCCGCCGCATGCTGCTCGAAAATCCGTCGACCTACCTCCTCTTCGCGGAAAGCGCCATTTCCGAGACGGATTTCCTGGCGGCAATCGCGAGCCGCACCGGATGCGGGCTGCTGCTCGACGTCAACAACGTCATCGTCTCCTCGACCAATCACGGCTTCGACCCGATCGCCTATCTCGACGCGTTTCCGCTTCGTTGCGTGGGAGAAATTCACCTCGCCGGCTATGCGGAGGCTCAGGACGACGCCGGGCGCCCGCTTTTGATCGACGCGCACGATTCGCCGGTTCGCGATGGCGTCTGGGCGCTCTACGCCGAAACGATCCGGCGCGTCGGGCCGACGCCGACCCTGATCGAGTGGGACAACGACGTGCCGGTCTGGCCGGTCCTCTTCGCCGAGGCGCGGCGCGCCGAGCGGACCATGACTCGGGCGCTCGCCCGGTCCCACGCGAATGAGCTTCGCCATGCCGTTTGAGTCGACCATCGAGGCTTTCGCGCGGGCGTTGAGCGATCCGGCGCGGCCCGCCCCGCCGCAGACCCTGGGACGCGAGGGGCGCCCGGACGCGCGCCGCTTCGCGGTCTATCGCAACAATGTCGCGGTCGGCCTCATCGGCGCGATCGAGGCGCGCTACCCGATCGTGCGGCGTCTCGTCGGCGACGAATTTTTCCGCGCCATGGCGCGCGCCTTTGTCGCCGCCGAGAAGCCGCGCTCGCCGCTGCTGATCCATTACGGCGACGACTTTGCGGACTTCGTCGCGCGATTCGAACCGGCGCGGGAGATCGCGTATCTGCCCGACGTCGCGCGGCTGGAGAGCGCCTGGGTCGAGGCCTATCACGCAGCCGAAGCCCCCGCACTCGTGCTCGCCGCGCTCGGCGAGGTCGACCCTGACGACTTCGGCGCCCTGAGGTTTTTCCCCCATCCGGCCGCGCGGCTGCTGCGCTTTTCCCATCCCGCCGCCTCGATCTGGGCCGCCCATCAGGGAGCGGGCGAGCCGCGCCCGCCTGAAGTCTGGCGCGCCGAGGACGCGCTCGTCTCGCGACCCGAGGCCGACGTCGTGGCGCGCATCCTGCCGCCCGGCGGCTACGAGTTCGCCCGAGCTTTGTTCGCCGGCGCGAGGCTCGCCGAGGCCGCCGAGAAATCCGCCGGCGAAGGATTCGATCCCGGTTCCCATTTCGTCGGCCTCCTCGAGGCCGGCGCGATTCGTTCTATCCGCTGAAGGAGAAACCCATGATCGCGAATTCCGTGGCCGCAGGCGCCGCGCCCGCGAACCCGCTCGCACGCTTCACCGGCGCGCTGTTCGGTCTCGTGCCGATCTCGCTGACGATGCTGGTCCTGCGCGTCGCCCTGGCGCTGCCGTTCTTGCGGGCCGGTCAGACCGATTGGGACGGCTGGTTTAATTTGTCCTTCGGCGTCAAGGCGCGTTTCGCGGACCTGACGCTGCATTGGTTCGGCGCGGAATATCCTTTCCCCCAACCCGACCTGATGGCCTTGGCCGCCGGCGTGGCGGAGGTGGTCTTGCCAGCCTTGCTGATTGTCGGCCTGGGCACGCGCTACGCGGCGCTTGGCCTCCTCATTATGACGGGAGTCATCCAGCTGACCTTTCCCGAGGGGTGGGCGAATTTCCACCTCTACTGGGCCTCGTTGGCGCTCGCGATCGTGACCTTCGGCCCCGGCAAGATCGCACTCGATTATGTGCTGGGGCTCGATCGGGTTTCGCGGCCGAATTGAACCGTCCGGCGCTGGAGAAAATCATAGGGTCAGAACCAAACGTCGATCCGGCTCGACGGCCGTCCATGTCTCCGCAACGGAAGCAAGCGGCGCAGAGGCAATGTCGAGGCTTAGGTCGCCTCTGGCCGTTCGCGACAGAAGATCCGCGATGATCTTCCGCATTTGGGCGGCCGGAGGATAGTTCGCGGTGCCGCTCCCGAGAATCGTGAGGCGCGAGCCGCGCAGCGCGCTGGAAGGAAGCGCGATCGTCGGCGCCGCCATCGCTCCCACCGACACGAGGCGGACGCCTTCGCCATTGGCGACTTCGGCGGAGAGGTCCGACTTGACCAGCACATCGATCAGCGCCTCGGCGGCCGCGCCCCAGACATAGTCGATGACGATTCCGAGCCCGCGGGCCGCCTCCTCGGCGAACGCCCGTCTGAGCTCTTCCGCGGGCAAGCGCAGATCGATCATGGCGTCGGCGTCGAGCGCGTTCAGCACGTCCTGCCGGCGGCCGGCGGCGATCACGCGGCCCGCGCCGAGCAGACGGGCCGCCCGCACCGCCATGCGACCGGCGGCGCCTGTCGCGCCAAGAACGAGGACAGTCTCGCCAGGGCGCATCCGGACCCGCCAGACGAGCGGAAGCCACCCCGCGAGCGCGGGGTTGACGATCGCCGCGGCCAATCCTGCGTCCAGACCGTCGGGAAGCGGAACGCTCCATGACGCCGGCGCGCGCTCCGCCATGGCGCCGAACGGCCGACGGTTGGCAGCGAAATAGACGCGCGTCCCATCCGCAAGCCGGCCCACGCCGTCCGTGCCGCAGACAACGGGCAGCGCGCGCGGGCTGCTGTAATGCTTGCCCATGGCTATGGCGCGATCGAGTTGCTTGATCGACGCCGCCGCGACCTCGACGATCGCCTCGCCGTCCTGCGCGACCGGCTCCTCGAACTCGCCGTACCGGGGCGTCCGCCCGATAACATCAAGAACCGCCGCTTTCATATTTTCTCTCCGGGCTTCTCGGAATATCAAAGACCAACCGCAACCGGTCGAACAGCGTGCGGCCACGCGGGCCGACGATCGCGCTTTCGCCATATATTGTCGGCGTTCCCGCGCGTTCGAAATATCTTGATTTCTGCAGCCAGTCGAGACGTCGCTCCGATTCGAAATCCGTCATTCAATTCGCGGCGATCAAGCGTCCGAATTGATTTTCTTGCGGCGGGCCATCGATCCCTGAGCGGGGCCATGTCGGCGTCGTCGATGCGACGGTCGGGCCGCGCTTCTCGAGGGGCGGGGCCCTCGGTTCCGTGATTCGCCCCTGTTCTATTTTGCCGGCAGAGCGGCGAGGATTTCCGCGGTGGAGCGAATGCGCGCGATGCGCGGAAGAACGTTCTCGATCGAGAACCTGTGCATCGCCTCGCTGACGCTGCCGACCGCGTCCTCGGCGACGACGACCGAATAGCCGCACTGCCAAGCTTCGCGCGCGGTCGATTCGACGCCGAAATTGGTGGCGACGCCGGTAAGGACGATCGTGTCGACGCCGCGTCGGCGCAACTGGAGATCGAGCTCCGTCCCGTAAAAGGCGCCCCATTGACGTTTGACGATGACGAAGTCGGCGGGCAAGCGCGCGATTTCCGGCGCGAGGTCGGACCAGTCGGCGGGACGAGGGGCGGAGGGAAAGGAGGCGTCGACCGCTTGGCGCAAACGATCGGCGCCGTCGGGCGAAAAGGCGACGTGGACCGGCGCCACGACCCCGCCGGCCTGCTTGAGGCGCGCCCCCAGACGGGCGGAGTTCTCAATGACCTCGGCGGCGCTGTGGGGCGCGATGGGCATGGCCAAAACGCCCTTCTGCAAGTCGATCAACACCAGCGCGGCGGATTTCGGGTTCAAGCTGAGCATGGCTGGGATTTCCTTCTTGCCGACGCCGGATGACGGCGCCTTTATCCCCAGGCGCGCCTCCCCGCCTGTCACGATTCTGTCATCGAGATATTGTCACAGCTGACGGGGCGGCGCGCCGACGCGATTACGCGTAACATGCGTTCAAGCCGCCGGGGCGCTTCAGCGATGAATTTTTCCCAACGTTTCACCTTCCTGTTTTCCGCGCCGATGTTCGACGCCGACGACCTCGAGGGTCTGCGCGTCAACCAGATCGTCGCCGCGATCGAGCGCATGGGCTTCCAGGTCATCAAGGCGCGCCGTCTCGAAGACGCCGAGATCGCCGTGCAGACCGACGCCGCGATCGGCTGCATGGTCGTCGACTGGGGCAAGAAGGGCCTCGAAGGCAAGGCCGCCTCGCTGATCAATCTCATGCGCAAGCGCGGCCTCGAAATGCCGATCATGATCCTCGTCAGGCGCAAACGCTTCGAGGACATCCCCGTCGAGGTGCTCGACTTCATCGACGGCTACGTGTTCCTCGCCGAGGAAACGCCGGAATTCATCGCCAAGAACCTGGTCTCGCGCCTCAAGCAATACGCCGAGACGCTGAAGACGCCGTTCTTCGGCGCGCTCGTCGACTATGCCGAGGAGGGCAACCAGCTCTGGACCTGCCCTGGCCACAACGGCGGCATCTTCTATTCGCGCAGCCCGATCGGCCGCATCTTCGTCGAGCACCTGGGCGACGCGATCTTCCGCGACGACCTCGACAATTCGATTCTCGAACTCGGCGATCTCCTGACTCACGAAGGCCCGGCGCTGCAGGCGCAGAAGGAGGCGGCGGCGATCTTCGGCGCCGAGAAGACCTATTTCGTGCTCAACGGCACCTCCGCCTCGAACAAGATCGTGCTGACCAATCTGGTCGCCGAGGACGATCTGGTGCTGTTCGACCGCAACAACCACAAGGCGGCCCATCACGGCGCGCTGCTGATCGGCGGCGGCGTGCCGATCTTCCTCCCCGCCGACCGCAACGCCTACGGTCTGATCGGGCCGATCCGCGCCGACGCCTTCGACGAGGCCGCGATTCGCGAGCTCATCCGCGCCAATCCGCTGGTCAAGGATCCCGAGGCCTGGAGGCGCGAGCGGCCGTTCCGCGTCGCGGTGATCGAGCAATGCACCTATGACGGCACGATCTACGACGCCGAGCGGATCGTTCAGCGCATCGGCCACTTGTGCGACTACATCCTGTTCGACGAGGCCTGGGCCGGCTTCATGAAATTTCATCCGCTCTACGAGCGGCGTTTCGCGATGGGGCTGAAGAATCTCGGCGAAGCCTCGCCGGGCGTCGTCGCGACGCAGTCGGCGCACAAGCAGCTCGCGAGCTTTTCGCAAGCCTCGCAAATTCATGTGCGCGACCGCCACATCAAGGGCCAGCGCCGGCGCGTCGAACACCGGCGCTTCAACGAAGGCTTCATGCAGCACGCCTCGACCTCGCCGTTCTATCCGCTGTTCGCCTCGCTCGACGTCGGCGCGCAGATGATGAAGGGCCGCTCCGGAGAAGTGCTGTGGGACGACACCATTCGGCTCGGCATCGAATTGCGCAAGAAGCTGCGCGCGGTCAGGCGCGAATTCGAGGAGAAGGAGAAAGACCCGGCGCGCCGCTGGTTCTTCGATCCGTTCGTCCCCGACCGCGTCGCGATCCCCGACGTCGCCAACGAAGGCGGCGCGCACAACGCGCCGTGGGAAAGCGTTTCGACCGATCAATTGGCGCGCGACGCGCGCTACTGGGCGCTGGCGCCGGGCGAAGCCTGGCACGGCTTCAGCCAGCTCGAAGCCGGCTTCGCCATTACCGATCCTGCCAAGCTCACTCTGCTGACGCCGGGTTTCGACCGCAAAACCGGCGCTTATGAAGCGCACGGCGTTCCGGCGCCGGTGGTCGCGCAATATTTGCGCGAGAATCGCGTCGTGCCGGAAAAGAACGATCTCAATTCGCTGCTGTTCCTGCTGACCCCCGGCGTCGAATCGAGCAAGGCCGGCACGCTCGTCTCGGCGCTGGTCGCCTTCAAGCGCCTGCACGACGACAACGCACCGCTGGAGGACGCGATGCCGGAATTCGTCGCGCGCCGCCCCGCGCGCTATCGCGGCAAGCGCCTGCGCGACCTCTGCGCCGACATGCACGCCTTTTTCCGCGACGCCGGCGTCAGCGCGTTGCAGAAAGCACAGTTCGCGCCCGAGCATTTGCCTGAGATGGTCATGACGCCGCGCCAGGCCTCGCGCCATCTCGTGCGCAACAACGTCGACTACGTGGCCCTCGACGCGCTTGAAGGGCGCATCGCGACGACCTTGTTCGTCGTCTATCCCCCGGGCATCGCCACGATCGTTCCCGGCGAGCGGCTCAGCGCGCGCGCCCGGCCGATGATCGACTATCTCAAGACGTTCGAGCGCGGCGCCAACGTCTTTCCCGGCTTCGAGGCCGAAATTCAGGGGCTCTATCGCGAGACGGAAGCGTCCGGCGCGATTCGGTTCTATACTTATGTCGTGCGCGAGTGACGCGCAGGGATCGGGCATGGACGGCAAAATGAATATTGCGGAAGCCGACGCGCGGCTGAAGGACGAAAGCGCGCAACTCGCCTCCGTGTGCCCGTCGCGCGAGGCCGACGTCCCGGCGATGCTCGCGATCTACCTCCATCACATCCGCCGCGGCGTCGACGCCGGCGCCGTCGGCGACATCGAGACGCCCGACGCGGACGACATCAAGCGGCGGCGCAAGAACATGCAGGGGAGGCGAATGCCGCACCTCGTCGCCGAACGGGCGGGCGCCGTCATCGGCTACGCCTACGCCGTGCCGTTCCGCAAGCGGCCCGCCTACCGCTACGCGGTGAAGCATTCGATCTACGTTCATCACGAGCATCTGGGCCGCGGCGTCGGCAGCAAGCTGATGGCGGCGCTGATCGACGCCTGCGCGGCGGCGGGATTTCGCCAGATGATCGGCTATGTCGACGCGGCCAATCAGGCCTCGCTCCGCTTACACGAATCCTTCGGCTTCCGGCAGGTCGGCCATCTGCCGACGATCGGCTACAAATTCGGCCGCTGGACGGATACGGTGATGGTGCAGCGCTCGCTCGGCCTCGGCGCGACCGCGCCGCCGGAGGGGTGAGGGCAAGGCGTCGCCATTTTCCCGGGATTATCCCCTTGACATAGGTACGCGATTGAGCTATGCATAGGGTCATAGGAGATCGCAATGACCGCTCGCAAGCGCAAGCGCCCCAGCCAAGCCGGTACTGGCGTTAGCAATGTTCAAGCCTTTTCGGTTCGCGAGTTCTTCGCGGAATTCCCGAGCGATGACGCTTGCCTGACGCGCATCATGGAAGTTCGGCATGGGCTGCGGCACATATGCCGCAAATGCGGCAAGAACTCTACGTTTCATAAACTGTCCGATTACCGCGCTTTTTCCTGTGCAGCTTGCGGGAATGCTCTTTACCCGTGCGCCGGCACAATCCTCCAGGACAGCCGCACATCGCTGCAAATGTGGTTTTACGCAATTTATCTCTTTATCGCGACGCGCCACGGGGTGAGCGGCAAGGAACTACAACGTCAACTCGGCGTGACTTACAAGTGCGCATACCGGATCGGGATGCAAATTCGCGACCTTATGGGCAAGGTCGACAGTTTCCAGGCGCTCCGGGGCCATGTGGAAATTGACGAGGCATTTTTCGGCGGCAAACGCACTCAGGCGGAGGGCGGTCGCGAGGCCAAAACCATCATCGTCGGTATGAAAGAACGTGAAGGTCGCGTCGAAACGAAGATCGTTCCCGACGTGAAAAAAGTTACGCTCCGCGGCGTGGTTCTCGGCCATGTGGAGAAGGGATCGATCGTCTCGACCGATGAGCTTTCGAGCTATAATTTACTAAAGGGGGACGGCTATATTCACGGTACCGTTGACCACAGCCGCAAAGAATGGGCTTGGACCGATCATGAGACCGGGATCAAATTTTCGACGAACGGGATCGAGTCGTTTTGGAAGCTGTTCAAGGACTCAGTGAACAGCACGCATATCCATATCAGCCCGAAACACCTTGATCGTTACCTCGGCGAGTTCTCTTTCCGCTCGAACCATCGCCAGATGAAGAACGCGATGTTCGACCTTTTGATTGCGGCGCTTTGACGAGTGACCCAATCAAAGCAGCGAACTCGGCGCGGTCAATCGGGCCGATACCGCGCGCCTCCTCTTGGGCGATAAATTCGCTTAGGCGACCGCTCTTGAGGGCTTCATGCAAGGATAACATGCGGGTATGATACCTTGTTTGCGCGAGGTTGTCATGGGCTACTCGAGCACCCTCGAGTAGCCCATACGTGACAAACTCGAGCACCCTCGAGTAGGAACGGTTTCTCCTTTTGATACAACAACTTAGCTTTCTTGAATTACTAGCCCGGATTATGCGTTGCGGGTTGGCGGGAGTGGCTTAAATATCTGATTTCGTGTAGAATTTGGTTGTCTAAGCCGATTCGCTCGATTTCAGCGAGGCCACACCCGCCATGAACGATCT
>JBEKAL010000131.1:0-10319 GCA_050015935.1 Roseiarcus sp. | reverse complement strand
GCTCTTCCACAGGCTCGCTCAGCAGGCCGTCGCCGTCGGACCGGCCACGTACGCCACCATCGTCGGAAACGTTGAAGACACCAGCCCGCTCGCCTCACTGGAGTGATGGGGATACCCTATGCGCGCGATTCTCTGGCCTTCGGCGAGCGCGGACTATATCGCGCGCATCGCGCCCTCGCCCGAGCAGCAGACGATCTGGCGCTTGCCCGAATCGATCGCCGATCCGGCGCCGCTGAGCGAGAGCGAACGCGCCAGCGTCGAAGCGGCCGCCGATGCGCTGACCCAGACGCTGCGTTCCTTGCAACAGCGCTTTCCCCCGCAAGGCGAGGTCGCGCTGACCGGCCACGCCCATATCGATCTCGCCTGGCTGTGGCCCTACGAGGAAACGCGCCGCAAGCTCAGGCGCACCTTTCATACCGCGCTGTCGCTGATGCGGGGCGCGCCGGACTTTCGCTTCAATCAATCGAGCGCGCAGTTTTACGCGCAGATCGAGGCGGACGATCCAAAACTGTTCGCCGAGATTCGCGCCCGCGTCGCCGCCGGTCAATGGGAGGCGATCGGCGGCATGTGGGTCGAGCCGGATGCGAACATGCCCTCCGGCGAGAGCCTGGCGCGGCAGATCCTTTACGGCCAGCGCTATTTTCAACGCGCGTTCGGCGCCCGCTGCCGCGTGTGCTGGCTGCCGGACAGCTTCGGCTTTTCTCCGGCGCTGCCGCAGTTGCTGCGCCAGGGCGGCCTCGACTCGTTTTTCACTGCCAAGGTCAACTGGTCGGAGACCAACCGCTTCCCGCACGATCTCTTCTGGTGGGAAGGGCTCGACGGCAGCCGCGCGCTCGCCCATACGTTCGACAATCCGATCGGCGGCTACAACGGCGAGGCGCGGCCGGGCTGCATCGCCCCGACCTGGGCGAATTTCCGCGCCAAGACGCGCCACGCGCAAACGCTGCTCTCGGTCGGCGACGGCGACGGCGGGGGCGGCCCGACGCCGGAAGGGATCGAGGCGGAAGTCGCGTTGCGCGATTTTCCCGCCCTGCCGCGTGCGCGCTGGTCGCGGGTCGATGACTTCTTCGCCCGCGCGCACGAGAGCGCCGCGGCCAAGGCGCTTCCGACGTGGCGCGGCGAAATCTATCTCGAATTGCATCGCGCGACGCTGACGACGCAGAGCGGGGTCAAGCGCAAGCACCGGCGCGCCGAGAACGCTCTCGTCGCGGCGGAGACCGTCGCCGGGCTCGCACATCTGATGGGCGCGCCCGCGCCGGCGAGCCTGGAGCCGCTGTGGCGCACGCTGCTCAAGAACGAGTTCCACGACATATTGCCCGGCTCGAGCATCCGCGAAGTCCACCAGGGCGCCGAGGCCGAACTCGACTCGGTCGTCGCCGCGGGGCTCGCCGAGCAACAGCGCGCTCTGGCGGCGATCGCCGCCCGCCTGCCGCCCGGCGAGGTCCGCGACGCGCTCGTGGTCGTCAATCCCTCGCTCTCCGAGCGCCCGCTGCGCGTCACGCTCGCGGACGGCGGGACGATCGCGAGCGCCGATTCGATACCGCCGCTCGCGGTGCGCGCGCTCGACCGCGCCGCGCTCGCGCCGCTTCCCGGTCTCGAGGTCGGCGAGCGGCGTCTCGAAAACGCATACCTACGCGTCGAACTCGGCGAGGACGGCGCGATCGCCAGCCTCTTTCACAAACCCAGCGGGCGCGAAGCGCTCGCCGGACGCGGCGCCCAGCTCTGGGTCTATCCGCAGGATAAGCCGCGCGCCTGGGACGCCTGGGACATCGAGGAGGACTACGCCGAGCGCGGCGAGGAACTGCGCGCGCTGGAAAGCCTCGTCGTCGCCGAAAATACGCCCTGCCGCGCCAGCCTGCGCGTCACGCGCCGCTGGCGCCATTCGCGTATCGTGCAGACGCTTGCGCTCGCCGCCAACGGCCGGCGCTTGGACATCGCCACATGGGATCGACTGGCGCGATCGGCGCACGTTGTTGCGCACGCTGACGCCGGCGGCGGTCAGCGCCGAGCGGGCGACCTTCGAATGCGCGTTCGGCGTCGTCACGCGGCCGACCCACGCCAACACCTCGTGGGAAGAGGCGCAGTTCGAGGTCCCAGCCCATCGCTTCGTCGATCTCTCCGAGCCCGGCTTCGGCCTCGCGCTCATCAACGACGCCAAGTACGGTCACAGCGCGCGCGACAACGTACTGGGGCTGAGCCTCGTGCGCTCGCCGGTCTATCCCGACCCGCTCGCCGACGAGGGCGAGCAGAGCTTCACCTATGCGCTCATGCCGCACGCCGGCGACTGGCGCGAGGGAGGCGTGCGCGAGGAGGCCGACGACCTCAACCAGCCGCTGCTGACCCTGTTGGCCCGCGGGCTGGCGGAGGGCGTCGTCGCGCCGCTCGCCTTCGAAGGCTTAAGCGCGGCTCTCGGCGCCCTGAAGCCGGCCGAGGACGGGAACGGCCTGATCCTCAGAGTCTACGAGCCGGCCGGCGCGCGCGGCGCCTTCTCGTTTCGCCTGCCGCCCGGCTGGCGCAACGCCGGCGCGGTCGACATTCTGGAAGAGGCGAGCGAGCCGAAGGCGGCGCACGGTCTGGCGCCGTTCGAGATCAGGAGCTGGCGGCTCGCGCCGGCGTGAGGCGCCTGACGCGAGCGACCTATTCCGGCCAGAACGCAGCGTCCGTCGCCTGAGCGAACGACCACGGGCATTGCGCGGGCAAGCGCTCCTCCGCCATATTCGTTTCGATCGCCGCCTTGCGCCGCGCGTAGCGATAAGCGGACCGCGTCACTTCGTCGAGCAACGATTTGAGGCTCGGGTTGTCGTCGAGCAGATCGGCGATCTCGTCGCGCGCGTTGGCGATCGACAGGCGCCAGGAATTGCCGCGCCCCTCGGGCTGATAGCGCCATTTCAAGAGATGCAGCAGCAAGACCGTCAATCGGCTGACCAGTTCGCGTTTTTCGGTCTTGCCCATGCTCTCGATTTCCTCGGCGATATGTTCGAGGTCGGCCTGGGCGAGCTTGCCGGCCCGCAGCAATTCGGCCTGCTGGCGGCTCCAAGCGTAGAAATCCTGGTCGTAGAGCGAGGTCTTGCCGGGCATTGCGCACTTTTACCCCGCCGAGGCCAGCGTGTCGATTGCCCGCGCTTGTCATCCCTGACCCGATTTGTTAGACGACGCGCCTTCCCTGCGTCCGCACGGCGCACGGTTTAAGCGGTCATGGCGGAACTGGTAGACGCGCTAGCTTGAGGTGCTAGTCCTTTAACCGGGGTGGAGGTTCGAGTCCTCTTGACCGCACCATTTTTCTAACTGCTTGTTTTAGTTGCGTTATTTTCTCCCCGCACCGGGGGCAAAATTGAGGTGCGCAGCACGCGCTCGACACGCGCGTAAAACTGCACTGCGCCGGCACAAACGACCAACAACTGGGGCAGGCGCGCAAAGACTCATTGCGCTTCAGACCTGCCAGTAAGACTCCCCGCGCCGGCCGGTTCAGAGGCTCGGGGGCTAGCAGGAAGCGGCCATTCGATCACTCGCGTCCACCGTTCAGGCAGCGGCAACATCCCGTCCTTCGCGGTCTTCTCGCCCCACAAATCCCAATTCAGTTTCAGGTCGGCAAACCTATGCTTCGGGTTAGTCAACTCTCGGAAGCGGAAGAACGCTCGAACAACGCCACCGTCGATGACGCGCAGAGGGCTATAGTACTTGATCGCAACAACGCGACCGGTATTCGCGAAGAAATCGTTCGTGATGGCCGTGATGATGTCCATTATATGTGGAGTTTCGAGCCAATGCGCAGGCAACTTCACGAACATGACGCCTGGGCGATCCTTAGGCAGTTGATCTCGGTTGTCGTATAATGTGTTTTTCACAGAATTTGGGTCGACAACACTGTGTTCGAGCTTGCACTTCGTGTCGGCAGCCACTCGAACGGTCCCGTAGTCTAGCTCTAGGTCGTAGTCGCACCCGCGCGCGCCGACAGGCGTGTTGAACCTGAAGGGCACTTCGTAGACATACAGCCATTTCGCCGTTTCGAGCTCAGCATAGGTGCCTTCGATCTGCCCCGCTTCCAGCTGTTTAATGCAGGAGCGAAAACCGTCGGTGCATTGTAGGTTGAACAATATCTCCGCGAGCTCGAGAATCCTGAAGGTCTTCTCTTCGCGGGTAATATCGCTCGTAAAGTCCAGTCCCAGATACTCGTCACGGGCGGCGCAGACGATATGGGTTCGCAGCCACTTCTCGCCTAGGAAGTGCTTTACGATCCCGAGGCATCGCGTGAGTGCCACGGGGCCGGGCTCGCCGGTCGGGAGGGTTTTCGGAACAAGGGCGTCAAAGCCCTTCACGTCGTCGAGCGTCAGCATTGTCTTTGATAGCCAGTCCGCCTCGCGTTTTCGCGCCTGCGTAGAGCCGGGCAATCGTGAACTTTACTCGACGGGGGCCCCGACCACCGAACCTTGCTGATCGAGGCGCTCGTGTCGTTCACGTGAACTGCACCGCGCCTGCACAAACAGCTGAAATATAGGTGCGGGGCGCGCTCAAAAAACCCTTTACGCTTCAAAGGGCCTTATTTCCCCGCACCTCCTCGGAAACCCGCGGAAATCCTCACAATTTCGTTAACTCTTGACCGCACCATGCGTTCGACGGCGGCCCCTCGGGGTCGCCGTTCGCGTTTGGCGCTCGAGAAGAGCCCGGCGTCAGCGCGGACGCGCTCGCCGCGCGCGCTTGCAGGCGCGCCGCGCTCCGCAATTCCTTGCCCGGCGCATTCCCTGTATGATGGGCGCATGCGCCAATTCGCCACCATTCTGAGGGTCCGAACCCGCGGCCGCGGCCTCTATGAGTTCACTGACGCCCTCGTCGCCTGGGCCTCGGCGCAGGGGATAGAAACCGGCCTTTTGACCCTGTTTTGCCGCCATACCTCGGCGTCGCTCATGATCCAGGAGAACGCCGCGCCGGCGGTGCGCGACGACCTCGAAGCGTTCTTCGAGACAATCGCGCCCGAAGACGAAGGCCGCTACGCCCATGACGACGAGGGGCCGGACGACATGCCGGCCCACATCCGCGCCGCTTTGACCAATGTCAGCCTGTCGATCCCGGTCGTCGGCGGCCGGCCGGCGCTCGGCGCCTGGCAGGGCGTCTATCTGTTCGAGCACCGCCGCGCGCCCCATGCGCGCGAGATCGCCGCGCATCTGATCGGAGACTGAGTCCGGATTGCGGACTCGGCGCGCCCTCCCCGCCCTACTCCACCGGCGCCGGCTCGACCGCGAACGGGTCGGGCCGCGCGACGGGGGCGTTGTTATCGAGCCGCCGCCGCACCGCGCCGACGATGCGCTCGGCCTCCGAGGTCCAGCCGGGCGGCGCGTCGACGGTCGGCCCGTTTCCGCGACCGGGTTGAGGGCGGCCGGCATTAACGAATCGTTACCCCGCGCGCTCTAACTTGCGGCAAGGCGCGGCCGGATGCGATAGAACGCTCTTCGCCCGCCGCCGCGCGCATTGTTTCATGAGGCCGATGACCCCGCTCCCGCCCGCCCCGCTGCGAATTCTCGCCCGCCTCGGCGTTCTCGCCGCTCTGGGCGCCGCGCTGGCCGGCTGCGGCGGCGCCGGCCCGCTCGATTTCGACGACAATTATCCCAAGCCGAACGACTATCCGATTCACGGCATCGACGTCTCCAAGTACCAGGGAGCGATCGACTGGAGCGCGGTGGCGGACAGCGGCGTCAAATTCGTCTGGATCAAGGCGACCGAGGGCGGCGACCATCTCGACGAGCGCTTCCAGGCCAATTGGGAGGGCGCCAAGCGGGCCGGCATTCCGCACGGCGCCTATCATTTCGTCTATTGGTGCCGTGCGCCGATCGAGGAGGCGATGTGGTTCGAACAGAACGTGCCGGTCGAGGACGACGCGCTGCCCCCCGTCCTCGACGTCGAGCCGACGCCGGACTCGCCAACCTGCAGGCGCCATCTCGAACGCGACCCGACGATCGCCGACATGAAGGTGATGCTCGACGAAATGGAGCGCCATTTCGGCAAGCGGCCGATCATTTACACCTCGATCGACTTCTACCAAGCGATCCTCTCCGACGGCGCCTTCGCCGATTATCCGATCTGGGTGCGCTCGACCAAGCACCACCCCGCCGTAGGCTACGGCTCGCGCCCCTGGAAGTTCTGGCAATATCAGGCCGACGGCGCGATTTCGGGCATCGAGGGCCACGTCGACCGCAACGCCTTCTACGGCACGCGCGAGCAATGGCAGGCGTTTCTCGACGGGCCGAAGTAGCGAGCGAGGCGGAACCCCAAATTCCGGATCGAGCCTGGGACGCCTAATTTGGGCGTTTCGGACTGGCGTAACGCGAATCTTCGCTCAATCCGGCAATCCCAGCGAGGCGCCGGCGGCGCGGCGAACCATCGGACCCCATATTCGACGCATTTATCGGACGTTCGCGCAATCGCCTTGCGACCCCAGGATGGCGCCATTGCCAAAATGTCGCAGCTAGGCGAATGTGGGCGCCGGTCTTCGCTCGTCGCGAGGACGCCAGTCGGCAAGGGAGCCGGACCATGCTTCGTCATCCCCATCGCGCGCACGCTCGCGCATGCCTGATCGCTCTCGCCCTTACCGCGGGGACGTCGATTGTTCTCGCTCCGTCGGCTTTCGCCTGGCCGACCGGCGACAGCGGCGACGTCACGATCGAAAATTTCACCGCCAAGGCGAAGGACGGAAGCGTTTTCGTCATCGCGCGCGCGGAGTTCGCCAACGTCAATTTGAGCAAGGACGAAATCGTCACGATGCTGACGCCGGACACGCCCGAAGCCGACGAACGGGCCCTGGTGCAGAAGTTGAAGGCCGACAAGATTTCGATCCCTGCGATCGACGTCGTCGCAAAAGACGGGACCGAGATCCATCTTCACGACTTCGCCGCGAGCAATATCGACGCCGGCAAGGTGGACAGCCTCGAGATCGCGGCAATGGAGGCGTCCGGAACCGACGAGGGCGCCCCCGTCTCGGTCAAATCCGGCGCCCTTCGCCTGGAGGGCCTGGATCTCGCCGAAGCTTTGAAAGCCGTCGGCGCGTCGGCGCAGGCCGCCCAGAAAGGGCGGCTGAGCCGCCTGACCTGGGAGTCGCTCGACATCGTGGCGCCGGACAGCGAGAGCGGACCCGGCAAGACGATTCATCTGGCGTTGGCGGAAATCGAGCTTCGCGGCAGCTATGACGGCGATACGCTCGAGCACGGCTCCACCAAACTCACCGGGCTCGTCGTCGAGCCGTCGCCCGATTCGGAGTTCGGCAAGAACCTCGCCGAATTGGGCTATTCGAAACTCGAACTGTCGATGACGATCGGCGCCGAATATCACGCCGCCGCCAAGAAATTCTCGCTCGACGAACTGACGATCGAGGGCCCGCAGATGGGCTCCATCCGCGTGAAGGCGAATTTCGGCGACATCGATCCCGCGCTGTTCGGCTCGGACAACAGCGCCCGCATGGCGGCGCTGGTCGGTTGCAGCATCTCTTCGCTGGAAATCAAGGTCGTCAATTCCGGCCTGTTCGAGAAGGCGCTCGCCCTCGCCGCCAAGCAGCAAGGCGCGACGCCGGACGCGCTCAAGCGGCAATGGTCGGAGATGATCGGCCAGATGGCGCCGCCGTTCCTCGGCTCCGACCCGTTCGCGCTGAAGGTCGCGGCCGAGGCGCAGAAATTCATCGCCTCGCCGAACAACCTCGCCATCGCGATCAAGGCCAAGAACGGCGCCCTCAAGGCTTCCGATTTCATGGCGATCAACGATCCCGCCGCTTTCCTCGGCAAGCTCGACATCGTCGCGTTCGCCAACCAATAGCGCCGGCGCGGCCGGCATGTCGAAAGGGCCGCCGGTTCGCTCCTCGTCTCGACGCCTTCGCCCGCCTCGGCATGAGGCGGGTCCCTATCTCGTCTCGAAACCAAACCACGGGAGATTCGACCATGACGCGTCTTGTTTTCCTCGCCAGCCTCGCTTTATGCCTCGCCGGCTCGGCGGCGATCGCCGCGACCTTTCCGATTCCGTCCGAGAATCCGATCGCCACCGTCAGCATTCCCGATTCCTGGGAGCCCAAGGCCTATGAGGGGGGCGTCGAGGCGACCTCGAGCGACGGCGCGATCTATGTCGCGATCGAAGAAGTCGCCGCGGAGGACGTGAAGTCGGCCACCGAGGAAGGCCTGAAGTTCTTCCTCAAGAGCGGCGTCGACATCAATTTCGATTCACAGAAAACCAAAGACATCAAGATCAACGCGCTCGACGCCTTCGACTTGTCTTTCACCGGCAAGGACAAGGACGGTCCGGCCGACATCAGCCTGACGCTGGTCCAGACCAACGCCAAGGGCAAGTTCCTGTTGCTCTATTATTGGGGATCGGCCGACGGCGAGAAGGCCAACGCGGGCGATCTCAAGGCGATCTCGGACAGCATTCAGGCGACGAAATAACGCGGGCGCCGTCGTTCCGATCTTCATCACGCAGGGAGTTTCTTCATGCGCTACGAGATTTCCGGCACGGTCATGCAGACGGTGGCGATCGATCTCGCACCCGGCGAGACGGTCTACAGCCAGACCAACGCCATGGCCTGGATGAACGACGCCGTCACAATGGACACGCACACCGGCGGCGGCCTGTTCGCCGGCCTGAAGCGCTCGTTCGGCGGCGGCTCGTTCTTCATCACCGACTTCACCGCCGGCGGCGCCGGCCATGTCGCCTTCGCGCCGCGCTTTCCCGGCACGATCCTCCCCATGCAGCTGCAGCCCGGCCAGTCGCTGATCTGCCGCAAGGAGACGTTCCTGGCGGCGCAGAAATCGGTGACCTTGGAGATCGCCTGGCAGAAGCGTCTGGGCGCCGGATTCTTCGGCGGCGACGGCTTCATCCTGCAGAAGGCGACCGGCCCCGGCGTCGTCTGGCTCGATCTCTCCGGCGAACTGATCGAGCGCGACCTCGCGCCCGGCGAGCGGCTGCTGGTCCACGCCGGCCACGTCGGCGTGTTCGAGCCGAGCGTCGGCTTCGACATCCAGATGGTGCGCGGCTTCAAGAACATCCTGTTCGGCGGCGAGGGCCTGTTCCTGGCGACGCTGACCGGTCCCGGCCACATCTGGCTGCAGAGCATGCCGATCCTCAACCTCGCGGAGGAAATCGGCCGCTACCTCCCGCATATGGGCGCCGACAGCGGCGCCAACTCCGCGGCGGGCGGCCTCGCCGCGGGCGCGGCGCTGGGCGCCGCGGGCGGCCTGCTCGGAAGTCTGTTGGGGCGACGCGATACGTAAAGCGCGGGACGACGTCGACCGCAATCGGCCGGCGGGCCCTCGTCCGGCCGGCCATGGGGCGTCCCCCGCGAGGACGCCCGTCGAAGCGGGCCGATCGCCGCGGGATTTGACCCGCGACCGTTCAGGCGGCGACCCGCAAGACGCGTCCCTCGACCATCGGCTTGGCGCGGCGGCGAAGGGACGCGAACGGAGTGCGATTGCTTGCGGTTCGGCCGCTGTCGATAATCGCCCCCTTGAAGGCTTCGAGCGCGTCCTTCAAGGCGGCGATGTCCCTGTCCAGGCCGATGAGAAGATCGTCGCGGCCGGACGAGGCCGCCTTTTCCCAAAGGCCGAGGCTCGTATGAGCCGTCGTGACGGCGGCGATCGTGCGGGCCAGAGCGGGCGACAACGACGGGAAATAGAATCCGACGAGCATCTTGGCGTTGACCAATTTGACGCCGGCTCTTTGCAAAGCGTCGTCTCCCGAGACCGCGCCGCGCCGATCCGATCCAATTATCGAGTAGCGATCCCCGAAGAACCGCGACAGTTCGCGGTCGACGGCTTCAGCCGAACAGTATAACTCTTCCGCCTTCTTACCGATGAAGCATTGACTTTCTCTCGACTCATTTACCTTATAGGTCACCAACCCAGCCATTACAGAGCTGACGATTATGGTGATAAGCATAAATGCCAGTTCCATGGATGCCCCTACGACTGAATTGGCGTTGCCGGCTGGAAAAATGCGCTCAATAATTTAATTTTCCTCTAAATTAATATTAACGGTTTACTACTAAGCAAGCCTTCGGCGCCGGGATGGGATTGCTGCGGGCGGCGCGGCGGGTCGGCGGGCTGCCGCGAACGGGTCCGCGCCATCGCCGCAAATCCGCCGATCTCGCGCGGGGGCGCCAGGGGCGTTCGGCGATGGAAGTTTCGTGTCGGCCGATCGACTGTCCGGCGCTATAACATCGACGGCCACAAGCAATGATACGGTTTCCGGGCGATTGACTCGACGAGGGGGGATTCCGGAGGGGGGATCAGGATGATAGATGGAAGAGCCATGATTCGCGGGAGGCGGACATGGCTCGGGTCGTCGACCATCTG
>JBEKAL010000130.1:0-10337 GCA_050015935.1 Roseiarcus sp. | reverse complement strand
CCCCAGGGCTCGGTGCGCTCGTCGATGATCTTCTGCAGTTCGGCGCTGATCTTTTCCCGCCCCTCCAGCATGTCGGCGAGCATGGTCTTGCCGATGACGTCGCGAAGCGCGGTCTGCGCCGCCCAGTTGATCGCCCCATTGTAGTCGGCGACGTCGAGCGCCGCCTTCTTCGGGTCGACGACCTTCCAGAACAGAACCGCGTCGACGTCGACCGGCACGGTGTCCTTGGTGAGGGTCTTTTCCGCCTTGAACGCGCTGGTGATCACGCGGGTGTCGATCCAATAGGGGACGGTCTCGATGATCGGAATGATGAAGAACAGGCCCGGCCCCTCCAGCGAGCGGAAACGCCCGAGGCGCAGCACCACCACCCGCTCCCACTGATCCGCGATCTTGACGGCGTAGGCGACGGTGAAAGCGACGAAAAACGTCACGACGGCGATCCAGCCGCTCGCGCCGTAATAAGGCGGCGCGGCCGTCGCATAGGCCAGGGCCAAGCCGAGGACGACGATGACGACGAAGATCAGCGTCGGCAGTGAGTTGGAATGCCTCATCCTAATGCTCCTTGTTCCGGTGGCGCCCGTTTTCTTCGCACGAGCGCCGCGGCCGGTCCTTGAGGCCCGTCAATCGGCCGCGCGCGCTTCAACGTCCTGGCCAGCCGAGCCAACGCGGCGCGCGCCGCCGATAGGACTCGTATCGCGGGCCGAAGCGTTGGCTGAGAAAACGTTCCTCCGGCAGAATATAGGCCCGATCGAGCCACGCCGCGAGGCCCGCCGCGAACACGAGATTGAAGAGGACGCCGCTGGCGATCGCGAGGCCGGCGCTCGCCATCGCCATGTCCAGATACATCGGATTGCGCGAGAGCCGGAACGGCCCATCGTCCATCGGACGCGGCGTCGCGCCGAAGGGAACGACGACGACGCGAGCGCGCTTGAACGCCGCGTCGGCCCACCGATCGAGCGCGAGGCCCAAAACGATCAGCGCGCCTCCCGCGGCGAGTTCGATCGCGTTCGGTCTCGGCGGCCAGGTCAGCGCGATTCCCGGCGCTTGCAGGGCGAGGCTGGCGACGAACATCCGCGGCGGCAGCCAGCCGCCGAGCGGGATTCCTCGATTCGATTGCGCCATGGCAAGCTCCGGCCGAGCGCGCCCATCAAACGCCGCGATCGATTTCAGCGCAAGCCGGCAACGTCGGCGTGACGCGAGGCCGCGCGGCCTCGCCGCCCGTGATTGCGGCGGCCCATCGGGGAGGGCATGATGCCCGGCGGCAAAGCCAGGAGCGAACCGCCTCATGCCGACCAACGTCCGCGATGTCGCCGCGCGCCTGTTCGCGCCGACGCCGGGCAACCTCGCGCTGTGGAGCGCCCTCGTCTTCCTCGGCTCGCTCGGGCTGTTCGTTTGGGGCCTCGGCGCGGCGCGCGACATCTATTTCGACGAAACCTGGTACGTGCCGGCCGCGCGCGCGCTGCTCAAGTCCGGAGAGATGCTGCGTCCGGAACATCCTCCGCTCGGCAAGCTGCTGATCGCCTGCGGGATGCGGATCTTCGGCGACAATTCGCTGGGCTGGCGCGCGATGAGCGCGCTGTTCGGATCGCTGACGCTGGCGGCGACGCTGATCTGGGCCTACGCATTGCTGCGCGATCTCGGCCAAGCGCTGTGGGCGAGCGCGATCACGCTGTTCGATCACGTCGTCTACGTCCAGGCGCGCATCGCCATGCTCGACGTCTTCCTGATGGCCTTCTGCGCCTTCGCGCTCGCGTTCTTCACCCTGAGCCTGAAGGAAAGAAAATCGCCGGAGAAGTCGTTCGTCTACGCGATGCTGATGGGGGTCAGCCTCGGCCTGGCGAGCGCGTGCAAATTGTCGGGATTGTTCCTGCTTTTCGGCATTCTCGCCGTGCGCCTGCTCATCGGGCTTTTCGAGGTCTGGCGCGTGCGCTTCGAAGACGCCAGGGAGACGGATTTTTTCGCGCCCGGCGCCTGGGCGGCGCTGACCCCGGCGAAGACGTCGCTCGCCTTGGGGCTGGCGCCGTTCCTCGTCTATTTCCTCACTTATCTCCCGCAATTGATCCACGGGGGCTCGATCCTCGAATTTTTCGCTTCGCAACGCAACATGATCGCGACCATGACGGCGGGCGCGCCGTCGCACCCCTATTCGAGCCTGTGGCGCGAGTGGCCGGCGATGACGCGGCCGGTGTGGTATCTCTTCCACGTCGAGGGCGCCGGCGGCGCGGCGTGGAGCGCGCAACATCCGGCGCAGGCGATCGTCGCGCTGGTCAATCCGTTGGTCTTGTGGGCCGGCGAGGCGGCGATCCTCATGACGGCGTGGCGGTGGATCGTCCGCCGCGAAATCGACGCGATGATCGTCACGGTCGGGTTCTTCTCGCAATATCTGCCATGGGCGCTCAATCCGAAGGGGGTGGAATTCTTCTATTATTACTTTCCCTCGCTGCTTTGCCTCGGGCCGGCGCTGGCGCTTGTCTTCTTTCGCGGCGGCGGACGGCTGCAAAACGCCGCCGCGCTCGGCTTTCTCGCGCTGGCGGGGCTGACTTTCGTCTTTTATCTGCCGGTGCTTTCCGCGCAGTTCCCCGTTGACCCGAGCGCCTTCGCTCAGCGCATCTGGTTCGATTCGTGGCGGTGACGGCGCGCGCGATCCGATCCGCGCGGTTCGACCGGCGGCAGGGGTCCGGTTGAATGACTGCACTGGGTGGGGAGCGGCCATTCGAGTGTGGCTCGAATATCGGTGCTTCCCGACTCTTGCGTTGCGGACGAGCGAGCGGCTCGACGTCGACCCGCTCGCTGGAGCTTCGCCGCGACTAGCGTGCGCGACACCCGTTAGCACTTGATGACAACCAGTTATATCGACTAGCGAGACTGGGTTCGTAACAAATCCCGTCGCGAATCGCGCTTCCTCAAGCGGTCCTCGGCGACGCCTCGAGCGGCGGCGCTCCCTCTCGAATTGCTCCCTTGATGAGCTTGCGAAAATCCGGAGTGTCTTTATGCCCGTGGACGCGAACGGCGTGCTGAACCGCCGCATCAATGAGCTCCTCTTCGCTGTCGGCCGAAATTGCGATCGAGCAATTCATGACGCTAGGCGTTTCACGGCAATCGATGAACTTTCGTCCCATGGTCTCCTCCACTATTGCGCGCCTTTGATGAGGGCGACCGACAGGCCCTCACCCCGGCTATGCCGTGAAGACCCTGGCGCGCCCAAGCGTACGAAGCACGAAAGCGTGTCGGAAATGGGCCGGCCCCAACCGCCGCGGCGGACGCCGCGGCCAGCTGGTCCGTCCCTACCCCGCTGTGGTTCGCCAAGGCCCCACGCCGGCGGCTGCGAGACCCGGCGCGACCGACCAAGGGGTCTATCTAATCTCGAGAACGACCGGACCTGACACCGGATCCGTCACCCCGAGGCCACCGCCGAGATCTTCAAGCGTATCGCGAAACGAGTTCAGGGTCGCGATCATGTTCGGCCGGGCTGCCGCCATCGCCGCCATATCTTCCCATTCGCCGATGACGCAATACGACCTATCGCCGGTTCGGATCATATCGCCTCGTTTCCACCCGAGCCACTTCGACTGAACATTTCGGTGCGCATCGAGAAATTCTTGTTCACGTCCCGGCTTAACCCGAAACCGAACGACATTGAATGCGGTCATTGACACATCTCCCGAGACTTCGGTCGGAGATTCCAACCGCGACACGGTCTTGGGGCGAGAGCAAATCGCACCGTGTCCCTATGATCGGCCCCCGCCGTTTGGTCCGGGTTGAATTTTAGTGAACGGGCGGCCTGTGAGCAAGCACGGACCGTGGAACGCGCGGGCGTCAGTCAATTGCCCGGACGTCCGCTCGGGGTCGAAGGCCGACGTTCCAATGCACTCACTACCCGACGAGCTTCTTGCTTTCGTTCTCGGCCCAAGGCGGTTAGGAAGCGCCCATGTCCTTCGGCGCCTCGCCCCAGCCCCGACCCAGCCCGCCGAGAATTTCGCGCTCCGACCCGGCGTTCTGGCGCGTCACCGGCCCTTTGTTCTTCGGCGGCTTTTGCACTTTCGCGCTGCTCTACTGCGTGCAGCCGCTGATGCCCGTGTTCGCGCGCGAATTCGTGGTTTCGCCCGCCCTCGCCAGTGTCTCGCTGTCGGCGACGACCGCCGTGCTCGCGCTGGCGATGATCGCGGCGGGCTCGGTTTCCGAGGTTTTGGGACGCAAGAGCGTCATGGTCTTTTCGCTAGCCGCGTCCTCGCTCGCCACGACGCTCGCCGCGCTGGCGCCCGACTGGCCGACGCTGCTCGCCTTGCGCGCGCTCGCCGGCCTCGCGCTCGCCGGCCTGCCCGCGGTCGCGATGGCCTATCTCGGCGACGAGATGGACGCCGAGGCGATCGGCCTGGCGATGGGGCTCTACATCGCCGGCGGCGCGCTGGGCGGAATGGCCGGACGCCTGGTCGTCGCCGCGCTCAGCGATCAGTTTGGCTGGCGCCCGGCGATCGCGGCGGTGGGCGCGGTCGGACTCGCCGGCGCGGCGCTCATCGCTTTCGCCTTGCCGGTCTCGCTCAGGTTTTCGCCGCGTCGGCCCGACTTCGGCGGGCTCCTCGCCTCGCTGGCGCGGCATTTTTCCGATCCCGGCCTGCGCCTGTTGTTCGCCGAGGCGTTTCTGTTGATGGGCTCGTTCGTCTGCGCCTACAATTACATCGGCTTTCGCCTGACGGCGCCGCCGTTTTCGCTCAGCCAGACCAAGATCGGCCTCATCTTCGTTCTCTATCTCCTCGGCACGGTCAGTTCGATGGCGATGGGGGATCTGGCCGGCCGCTTCGGGCGTCGGCGCGTGCTGTGGATCGCCATCGCAATCCAGTTGGCCGGCGTCGCGGCGACGCTGCCGGACAATATGGTCGCCATCGTCGTCGGCGTCGGCTTGATCACCTGGGGATTTTTCGGCGCCCATTCGATCGCCTCGAGCTGGATCGGCCTGAGGGCGCATGGCGCGCGCGCGCAAGCCGCCGCGCTCTATCTCTTTTTCTACTATCTCGGGTCGAGCCTGGCGGGCTGGGCGGGCGGCTTGTTCTTCGCGCGGGCGGGTTGGCCCGGCGTCGTGGGGCTCCTCGCGGCGCTGACCGGAAGCGCGCTGGTCGTTGCGCTGCGCCTTTCCAAAGTCCCGCCGCCGCGCCATCTTGTCAGGAGTTGAGTCGGAGCGGCGCGATGGAATGGCGCGACGAAGGCATTGTCATCGGCGTCAGGCGCCATGGCGAGAGTTCGGCGATCGTCGAGGCGATGACCCGCGGGCACGGACGCCATCTCGGCCTGGTGCGCTCGGGGCGTTCGCCGCGCCTGCAAAGCTCGCTTCAGCCCGGCAACACCCTCGGCCTAGTCTGGCGCGCGCGCCTCGACGAGCATCTGGGCGCCTACGCGGTCGAACCGCTGGCGCTGAGGGCCGGGCGTCTCATCGCCAGCGCGCTGGCGCTCGCCGGCCTCGGCTATCTCGGCGCTCTGATGCGCCTGTTGCCCGAGCGCGATCCGCACGAGCCGCTGTTCGAAGCGCTGGCGCTGATCGCCGATCATCTCGACGACGCGGGAATCGCGCCGGCGCTGATCGCGCGCTTCGAGGCGCAGGTGCTCGCCGAATGCGGCTTTTCGCTCGATCTCGAGCGCTGCGCGGCGACCGGCGCGCGCGAGGACTTGATCTATGTCTCGCCCAAATCCGGGCGCGCCGTCAGCGCCGCGGCGGGCGCGCTGTGGCGGGAGCGACTGCTGCCGCTGCCCGCTTTCTTGCGCCTCGGCGTCGCGGCGCCGGCGCCCAAGTCCGATGAGATCGCCGACGCGTTTCGCCTGACCGGCTTCTTCCTGACGCGCGATCTCTTCGCCCCGCGCGGCCTGCCGCTGCCGGATTCGCGGCGCGCCTTTCTGGCGGCGGCGGCGAAGGCGGGGAGGGAGGCGTAGCGAACAAGATCCAACGCTTCGTTTCCGGGGATCGTCCGCCGAGGGCGGCGCCGGGCGTCGGCCAAACGCGCTACGCCGCCAAAGCCCACGATTGCGATTCGTCGATTGCCGTTTGGACGCGATCGGCGGCGGCGATCGAGGGACCGAGCGCCGCAAGGAGAGGTCCGAGGAAGGCCTCGTACGGACGCCACCGTCCAATCGAACTCTTGTAAAGGGGCCGGCGCACCTGAGCGAGACTGGCTGTGCGCACGCTTCGCCGGTTACGGTGGAAGTCGAGGCAACGAGCGTCCCAGTCGAGGCCGCAATGACCGACGATGCGGCGGCCCTCCCCCTCGAGATCGGCGACGACGTCCTCGTATTGCACGTCGACCATCACCCCTTGCGGCAGCGCGTCGCGCCAATGGCCCATCAACGCCTCGTAGGCGCGGTAATAGCGACCGAGTTCTCCAAGTTCGTAGGTAAAGGGCAGATTTTCCGCAAACAAGGTCGAGAAACAGGAGAAGCAGGTGTCGATGGGATCGCGCTGGACGTGAATGATGCGCGCATTGGGCAGCGCAAGGGCGATCAGACCGGCGAAGCGGAAATTCGCGGTCATCTTGTTGACGATCCGGCTCGCCGGGCGCGCGCCGGCGCCGATGCGCCTGAGATAATTCGCGCCGAGTCGGCGAAATTCTTCGTCGGACATCTGCGGGACGATTTCCGGGTGATGGAGCGCCAGAGCGGCGGCGCCGCCGAGGTCCGCCGTCGCCAGTTCGAAATCGTAAATCTCCCCCGCGCCGTGGACTTCGCGATGGCTCGCCAAGATTTGCTCGACCAGCGTGGTGCCGGAACGCGGCATGCCGACGACGAACACGGGAACCGGGGAAGGATCGCCGCAGCCGTAACGGCGACTCAACAATTCGCCCGTGCAAGTCGCCTGCGTGCGTTGGAGATCGCCGAGAACCTCCGCCTCGTCGTAGTCGGATTGCTCGCGCTTCAGGGCGCAACCTGCCGATAGATGGCGAAAGGCGCGCTCGGCGTCGTGGATGTCGGCGCAGGCCTTGCCCAGGGCGAAATGCGCGTAAATCCGTTCGTCCGCGTCGAGCGGCGAATTCTCCAGCGCCAATTCCTCCATCGCTGGGAAGAGCGGGTCGCCGCGCTCAAACCGTTTCGCCAGCGCGAGGTGATAGTAGGAACGCGCTCGCGTCGTGGCCAGATTGATCGCGGTCTCGAGAGCGGCGCGCGCCTCCGCGACGCGTCCGAGTTGCAGCAACGTCACACCCTTGTTGTCGAAGGCCGACGCATAATCCGGCTCGAGGGCGATCGCCTTGTCATAGCTCGCCAGCGCCTCCTCTTCGCGGTTGAGGGCGGCGAGCGCCGCGCCGGCGCTGTTGTGCGCGTTGGCGTAATCGGGCTTGAGGGCCAGCGCCGCCTCGCAGCTCGCCAGCGCCTGCGCCGGGCGCTTCAGCGCGATCAGCGCCGTGGCGCGGTTGTTCAGCGCCTCGACGTAATCCGGCTTGAGGGCGAGCGCCCCGTCGTAGCTCGCCAGCGCGTCCGCCGGACGCTTCAGGTCCAGAAACGTATTGGCCAGATTGTTGAACGCCTTCGCATAATTCGGCGTTAAGGACAGCGCTCGATTTAAGCATTGCAGCGCTTCGTCGTAGCGTTTGAGCTCTCTGAGCGCGTTGCCGCGATTGCTCCACGCCTCGGCGTTTCGCGGCCTCAGGGCGAGCGCCTGTTCGTAGCTCGCCAGCGCTTCTTTCGGGCGCCCGAGTTTCGCAAGCGCATTGCCGCGGTTGTTGAGCGTGTTGGCGCAGAGGGGTTTCTTGGCGAGCGCCCTGTCGTAGTCCTTTAGCGCCTCTTCGGCGCGGTTCAGTTCGACGAGCGCGTTCCCCCGGTTGTTCAGCGCATCGGCGTAGTCCGGCGTGATCGCGAGCGCGCGGTCCAAACTCGCCAGCGCCTCCGCGGGGCGCCCCAGCTCGCGCAGCAACCCGCCGCGATTGTTGAGCGCTGCGACGAAATTCGGCTTGACGGCGAGCGCTCTGTCGTAGCTCGCCAGCGCCTCGAGAGGGCGCCCGAGAGCCACCAGCGCGTTGCCTCGATTGCTGAGGGCGTCGGCATGATCGGGCTCGAGCGCGATCGCCGTGTCGCAACAGGCCACGGCCGCTTCGAGGCGACCCATCGTCGCGTGAACGACCCCAAAATCCGACCAAGCCGCGGCGTGCGTCGGCGCCGCGCGCAAAGCCGCGCTCAAAGACAGCAGCGCTTCATCATTCCTGCCCTGTTGAAAGTGGAGAACTCCCTGCCGATGCAACGCTGCAAAATTGGCCGGCTGCGTCGTCAGGATCGCCTTGAAGAGACGCTCCGCCTGACCGAGTTTTCCGAGCTGCTGCAGTTGGATGGCCCGTTGCAACAGCGGCGACGAGTTTGACGTATGGCTACGGATCGGAGGCCGATGTTTCATGGCGATGACCTAAAAAGAATCAGATTAGAATCTATGTGATTCTGGGTCGGCCGTTCGATTTGGCGCGGACCTTAGACTAAGACCATCGAACCTTTCGCCAGGCTTGCGGGCGCAGGGGGCGTTCACCAATGCAAATCGTTGAATTTCATGCGCCGCGGGGTCGTCGATTTCCGGGCCGCGTCGGCCGCTTCGCTCCTCGCCCGCGACAACGGCGCGCGCGCCTCGCCGGGCCGTTCGCCCCGGCGCCCCGCCCGGCGCGTTCTTCGTCAACGGCGCCTCGCACGGTCTCTCTCCGGCGCTCGACGAGGCCGAGATCAAGGACGCGGTGACGTTCCTCAATGCGCTGACCGACGGCTACGCGCCGCGCGAGCGGCCGCCGCAGGAAAAACTGCGACGCAGGTCGGCCATGCGGACGATCATGGCGCGCCGAGGATCGAACGGCAGGTCTTGAAAGCCCCAACGGCGGTAGAAGCCGCGCACGGCGTCGTCGAGAGGATGGGTGACGACGCCGACGCTGGCGATCGTATCGGCGGCGGCGAGCGCCGTTCGCAGCGCGAACAGGAGCAAGGAGGCGGCGTGTCCCCGCCCCTGATAGTCCTTATCGACGGCGAGTTGACCGAGGAGGGTGACCGGCAGCGGATCGGGGCGATTGCGCTGCTGCGGCTTGGGAAGGAACGCCCGTTCGATCTGGGCGGCGCTCAGGGTGACGTAGCCGACGAGCCTGCCCGACGCGGCGTCGGCGATCACGGTTACGCGCGACGCGCCGCTGACGTGGTTGGGCCAGGCATGACGGCGGAACCAGACGTTGAGGGATTCTCTGCCGCAGTCGAACTGGCCTCGCTCGTCGTCTTCGGCGAGGGGACGCGGCGGCGTGACCGCCGCCATGTCACCGTTCCCAAGACGGGGTCATGTCGGCGAGTTCCCCGAGCGCCGGGATCGTCGCGGCGGGGCGAGCCGCCCAAGCCTCGAATTTTTGCCAATCCTTGGCCGGCATGGTGACGACGGTCCGATTGAGGACATCCGTCTCGGCGGCTTCGAGAGCCTTGCGACGCATGAACTCGCTGAGAGTCGTGCGGGATTGCTCCGCCGCCGCTTCGAGAATCGCGCGCTCGTCGGGATTGACCCGAACGCTGAGAACCGTTGTGGTCGAAGAGGCGCTTGTCATGTGTATGACAATAGCATACGGAGACGCGGCGTTCAATCGGCTCTACGGGGGCGGTCCAGGGGACCGGATACGATCTTCGGCGATCATGGAGGTCGATCCAGAGACAAGCACTGCCTTGATCTCATGGCGATTTGGCAGCGCAACACGCTCCGCCTTGGCTGCGAGCGCCGTCGACCTCATGGAAGCCTCTTTTTTCCGAAGTTTCGAGGCTGTCAATGGCGCGCGTTCCACGCGCCTCCTCCGGCGTCGAAGACCATTGACAGCCTCAAAATTTCGCAAGTTCATGCTTCCATGAGGTCGACGGCTCGGTGTGTGGCGGAGCGGGCAGGGCGGCTCCAGTCGAGAAGGTCTGGAACCTACTGCGGGGTGGCGGAATTGTGAATTCGTATGCTGTCCTGTCTGGACCGTGCCCGCTGTCAAGGGGTCCTTCGACGCATTGCGTGGGATCGGGGGCGCGGTCACCGTGTGCGCCCTGAAGGCGCGTTTCTCTAGTGGAGGAGGGTTCCACCCGGATAAGTGTCGATGGGTCCGGTAGCTGGCGAGCGGTCTGGGCGGGTAACTGGCCGGGCTGGAGCCTCGCGACAAAGGCCGCCGTGGGCGGCTGAGCAATCCGGCCGGCTGCAACGCGAGTGACCCCCGGACTGTGATCCGGGGGCTGAGCAGGCCTCGAAAGGTTCAATGGGCTTTGCGGGGACACCCATTAGCCGGCGTCTCGTCAAGGGGGCGCAGAGCTTTTTTTGGCTGCGTTAGCCGCCAAGTGAATGCTTTCTTTTCTTCCATCAGCGGCAGGTTTTGAACCGCGCCCGTTTC
>JBEKAL010000129.1:0-10394 GCA_050015935.1 Roseiarcus sp. | reverse complement strand
AAGGACGAAGGACCGGCCGATGGGCTGAACAAGGGATTTCTGAAAGCGAGCGGCGACGTTTTCTGTTACCTCAATTCCGACGACGAGTTCGAGACCGATGCGTTCGCCCGCGTCGAATCCTATTTGGCGTCGCATCCCCACGTCGACGTCGTCTGTGGGCACGCCTTTGTCGTTGACGCAGCCAGTCGACGCCTGCGTCGCGTTTGGTCTGATCCCTTCAGGAAAACGTATGTAGCCTACGGCGCTGCGATTCAAATTCAGCCTTCGACCTTCATTCGCGCCGAAGCATTCCGCCGAGTTCGCGGGTTCAATGTCCAGAATAGGATCAGCTGGGATTCCGAGCTGCTTCTTGACTTGGTCCTGGCGGGCGCGCGCGTTGAAGTCCTCAATGAGTTTCTGAGCCTCTACCGCGTGCATCCCGAAGGGATCACCGGTGCCGGACTTCATAGAGACAGGGCCGCGGTTCAATTTTGCCGCAGATTTGAAAGATTGATGGGGCGGTCATGGCGGCGAGGTGACGATTTTGTCGCCAAGGGGATGCTTGTTGTCCATCTACTTCGCAATCCGCGCGCTTTTTTCGAAAGACTGTTGAGGGGAAAAGTATACGGCCGGTCGGCGTCCTGAGCGGCTGGCGTCTTCGCAGCACAGGTTGCGATAGGACACCCCCGATGACGATCAAGTCCAAGGTCCTCTTTGCGATTGCAGCCGTAGCGATCGCGGCCGAGGTCGCTGTGCGGGCATCCGGCCTTGTCGATTTCCCCGTCTATGACGCCGGGGGCGAGATCAGCTACTTACCGAAGGCCAATCAAAGCGGGAAATTCCTGGACAAGAACGATTGGTATTTCAATGACAAGAGCATGCCCATTGCGCGGAACTGGGATCCGAGCCTGCATCCCAATATCCTCTTGATTGGCAATTCAATCGTCATGGGAGGCAATCCGTACCGGCAACAAGACAAGCTTGTCGCCAGAATCCAGAAGCTGTTGGGCGAGCGGCCGGTCGTGTGGCCGATCGCCGTCGGCGGATGGACGCAGCTCAATGAGATGGCCTACCTCGCCAGACACCCGGAGATAGCGACCGACGCCGATTACATCGCCTGGGAGTATATGGGCGGGGGATTGAGCAGGGCGACGCCATGGTTCGGCGAATACGTGTTTCCGACACGCAAGCCCGTCTACGCGACCTGGTATTTCCTGCGTCGCTATGTCTTGCCGCGTATTTTTGGTTCTTTTGTCGTCAACGAACTGCCTGTCACGGGATCGGCGCAAGACGTCAATGTCGCCAAGTTTGACGCCGCGGTTGCCGAGATCACCCGTGGTGCGACGCGTCGAGGCATGATCTGGCTTTATCCCACCGCGGCGCAGCTGGAGGAGGCCAGAGCAAGGAAGGAGTGGCTTCCAGAGCGGCCGCAAATCGAGAAAATAGCAAACAAATATGGACTCAGGATCGTCGACATCGCTTCGAAGCCTGAGTGGAATGCAGCGCTCTATCGCGACGGCGGCGTTCATCCCAGCGTCGAAGGCAATGAGGTATTGGGGTCCATTCTGGTTTCTGAGTTCGACAGGGATAAGCGGGAATAGAGTGGCGCGTCCAATCCTCGACTCGGGCCGCGAACGATGTTGAAGCTTCGTCACGGGCTCCGCAGCGTCGCCAAACAGTTCGGCAATCGCTGTCGCGATGCTCAACTCGCGGTCGCGATCCTGCTGCTTTCCGGCGCGGCCGCGACACCTCAGGACTCTCCGCCGATCATCATCGACATCGGCGCGCCCTCGAGCTATTGGCTGGCTGCCGGAACGTCGTCGCTGCTCCCGATCAAGCCGGCGCATGGCCTCGTCGATCTGCCGGCGGGCAATATCGGCTGGTTCGAATTCTCCTTCACCGCGCCCGAACAAGGCTGGCGGCGGCTGGCGATCGAGGCGCGGCCCTATGTGGGGAGGGTCGAATTGGAGATCGATGCGCCGCAGCCGGCCTCGAAAGAGCACATGGCCCTCAGCGGTTCTCTGCTGCCCGGCGACTGGGTCTGGCTCGATGCCGGGGTGCATCGGCTGCGCGTCATCCAGAACTTTTTCGTCGGCATGCCGCAGGTGACCAGCATCCGTCTCGAAGCGCCGGAAGCGGAGCACCCCGGGGTCTTTCGCGTGATCAGCCAAGGCGATCGGCCCGTCGCGGCGATCGACCATTGCGCGCCGCTTCGCGTCGAGAGTGGCGGAACCGGCAAGCCCGCGACCATCGAAATCGTCTTCAAGCTTGACGGCCGCTTCATGGAAACGCGGGAGATCGCCGTGCCCGCCACGGCCCGCCCGGAAGCCTTGCAAGTGGATGTGCCTTGTTCCCGGCCCGGCGACATCACGGCGTTCGCGTGGACCCTGGGCGCTCGACAGAATCCGCATCCCGAATCAAGCTTGCGCTATTCCGTCTTCGATACGCGCCGCGTCGAGCCAGAGTTTCGGCGCACCGATCTCGTCGTCGATATTGATGCGACGATGCAGGATCCCGAGTTCGGTTCTGGGGCGACCGCGGTCGTGCCTGGTCCCGCCGGCGTCTATCGTGAGACGATCGACAAGGGCATGACGGTCTTTGCCCGTTCGGGCGAGAAATCGGAGGCTCCGGGCTGGTTCGCCTATCGCCTGAAGGGGCTGACGCCGGGTAAGCCATACCTCTTCGAGGTCGAATATCCGGACGATGCGCCACGCGTCTTCGTCGCCGCCTTCAGGGATTCCGCGGAACCCGGCTCTCCCACGAGCATTGGAGCTGAGACGGGCGTCATATGGCCGCTTTCGCGCCGAATGATGCGCATGGACGCGGTCGTTTGGCCGGCCTCTTCCGATGCGCGCGCGCTGGTGTTCAACGTCCACGACGGCATGAAAGCCGCCATCTCTCGTATTAGGATGTATGCCCTCGATACGGAAGATCAAGCCAGCGCCGAGCCACGGGACGGACGGGAGGTGGTCGCGTGGTACGAGGAGGGAGACGATTTTCGCAGCCTGGTCGGCGAGAGCCACGACCGCGGCGCCGTCCATACCTCGGTCGATCGTTTTCTGAGGGTCGCGCGTTCGATGGGGGCGACGACGGTCTCGCCGACGTTGCTCATTTACGACTTCGAGCTTTATCCATCGAAATTCAATTTGGTCTTCAATGATGAGGGGGGGGATGTCGCCGCCGCCTTCCTACTCGGCGCCGAGAGGTACGGCATGAAAGTCGTGCCGGAACTGCACCCGCGCGCTGACGAACTGCTGTGGCCGGCGCGCGACCAGGCTAGCCTCGATCATCGCCTGTCGCTCTCTGGCAAAAGAGCGACCAATCTTTTTGCGCCGGACGGGTCGAGGCGGTTCCCTCCCTATTTCAACGCTCTCGATACGGATGTTCGCCGCTGGTATCTCGGCATGATCGGCGAGTTGGTGGAACGCTACCGCGATTACCCCGCGCTTGCCGGAATACAATTGCGCATTTCTACTTGGGCAAATTCCGCGCTGAACAATCTCGTATCGATCGACTGGGGCTATGACGCCGCCACGGTGCGCCGTTTTGTCGATGAGACGGGCGCGCCGCGTCCCGCGGATCTCGATCTTGATAACGACTCTGCCGCCGCTGCCGGGCGCCGGCACGATCTGCTGCTCGCGAACCTTCGCCAAAGCTGGGTGAAATGGCGGTGCGAGCAAATTCGCGACGTCTATCGTGACATCGTCGCCAGCGTGCGCTCTGTCAGACCCGACTTGAAGGTCTATGTCGCGCTTTTTGAGCCGCGGCAAAGTCCCGAAGAGCTGCGCGAGACGGGGATCGACCCCGATCTCTTGAACACGATAGACGGGCTGGTTCTCGTTGACGGCCGTTTCAGTCATGGCGCGCGCGAAGCCGAGGTGAAGTCCCGCCTCGAAACTCAAAGCGAATTCCTTAGAGCTGGCGTCGTAGATTCTCTCACGCCGTCGACAGGTAGGCCCTCTACGATCTTAGGAATGCAATATGTCGAAATACCGGGCGACGCATGGCCGAGTTCCCGGCTTGGATGGCGGACGCCGACACACGAACCGTGGGTCAGCTCTGCGGCCGAGCCCCCTGGTCGCCTAAAGCTCTCTCGCTATGCCGAGTTGGTCGGCCTGTTCGACGTCTATATGCTGGGCGACGGGGGCAACGGATACGTCTTCTCCGGCGAGGGACTGAAGGATTTCATGACGGAATTTCGGGCGATCCCTCGCGAACGCTTCGAACGGATCGCTGGCATCCATGAGCCGCTTATCGTCAGGGAACGCGGCGACCTCTTCTATGTCGTGAATCTCTCTCCAGATACAATTTCCGCCCGCCTTGTCCTCGACCGCCCGGGCAGGATTGTACGATTGACTACGGGAACGGAAGCGGCGGTCACTGACCGCGTTTTGACAATTGAAATGGCTCCTTACGAGCTGTTGACATTTCGATCGATCGAATCGTCCCGCGTGGTGAGCGCCGACGTCATTGACGATAGTGCGGGGATCGCTCCGGTCTCCTCCCACCAGCGTTTACAGTGAACGAACAGATGAACGCCCTTGACGCGTCCAAGTCCAAGCCGCTCGAAGGCGGGCCGAGCTTCAGCCTTGGCCACCGCTCTTATCGCGCGCTGTGGAACGTGACGTGGCTGCTGCTGGCGAGGTGGACGCCGCCGTTTATGCATCCATGGCGGCGGGTCCTGTTGCGGCTGTTTGGGGCGAAGATAGCCGGTGGCGCTCATGTTTATCCGAGCGTGCGAATTTGGGATCCCCGCAATCTCGAAATGGATTCGCATTCGTGCCTGGGCCGGCGCGCCGATTGTTACTCGATGGCGAGAATCTCGCTTGGCGCCCACGCCATCGTATCGCAGGACGCGCGCCTCTGTGCCGGTTTGCACGACATCGACGACCCAGAATTCCAGTTGGTGACAAAGCCGATTGTCATCGGTGACCATGCTTGGGTCGCGTCCGGCGCTTTCGTCGGTCCAGGCGTCTCTATCGGCGAAGGCGCGGTGCTCGGAGCGTGCGCCGTGGCATTCAAGGATTTGCGGGAGTGGGGCGTCTACATTGGCAACCCGATGGTATTCTTGCGCACTCGCCATCACCTCGATCGATCCACGATATTGTGATCGAGATGAGCGTTCTGCAAAATGCAGCACCGCACGGCGTTGGTTAGATATACTTCAATACTGAAAGATGACTCCGTTGCAATCTGAAACAAAAGCGATGAGCTTCGGGTGGTCGGATGCTAACCTCAACGAATCGCACTCATACTTGGTCCCCCCTCTGCTGAAAATTTTGAAAGGAAGGCTGCCCAACCCTGGGGGAGCCAGAATAATCGATATCGGGTGCGGAAATGGCGCCGTGACAAATTTGATCCGCGCGCACGGCTTCGACGTAATCGGTGTCGAGCCATCAGAAGACGGGATCGCGGAGGCAAGGAGGGCGTTTCCACACCTCCGTATCGAGCAAGGTTCGGCCTACGATGATCTGCAAAGGCGTTTCGGGGCGTTTGACGTCGCAGTCTGCCTAGAAGTCGTAGAGCACCTGTACTCTCCAGAGGTTATGATGACGAACATCGCGCGCCTGCTAAATCCAGGCGGTTTCGTCGTGGTCTCGACGCCATATCACGGTTATGTCAAGAACGTTGCTCTATCCACCGCGGGAAGATGGGACTTTCACCATCATCCACTTGTTGAGCATGGGCACATTAAGTTCTGGTCGCGAGCAACTTTGGAACGGTTAGTTCGGGCCTCCGGGCTGTATCCCGCCGAGTTCCATCGGCTCGGCCGCATTCCGATCCTCGCCAAGTCCATGATGCTTGTCGCCGAAAAATGTGCTTAGTTTAAATAGTTTGGATCGACGGGATTGAGTAAGAACGCTGGGCGAATCGAGTGAGTAAAGCGTCATCCATTATCGCAATTGTGCTTTCGTACAACGAGGAAGGACATATCGAACGACTGCTGCGAAATTTGAACGATCTCGGGTGTCGCGCGTTCGTCGTCGATTCCTTCTCGACCGACAAGACCGTCGGCTTGGCCCAAAGCCTGGGCGCGCATGCCGTTCAACACACTTTCGTCAACTACGCGCTGCAATTCCAATGGGCGCTCGACAATCTCCCGATCGAATCCGACTGGGTCATGCGTCTCGACGCCGACGAAACGTTGACGCCCGAACTTGTGGAGGAAATCCGCTGCCGCCTGCCGGCGCTGCCGCCCGACGTCACTGGCGTCAATCTCAAGCGCCGCCACATTTTCCTCGGTCGCTGGATCAAGCACGGCGGCCGCTACCCTCTCACGCTGTTGCGCATCTGGCGCAAAGGCGCGGCACGGATCGAACAGCGGTGGATGGACGAGCATATGGTGTTGCTGCACGGCCGGGCCGTGACGTTCGAACACGACTTTTCCGACCAGAATCTCAACGACCTTACCTTTTTCACGGACAAGCACAACAAATACGCGACGCGCGAGGCGATCGACGTGCTGATGAGGCGTTACGGTCTTGGCGGCGCCGACGAGGCCCTCACCAGCGACAGCGCCTCGCGGCAGGCGGCGGCCAAGCGCTGGATCAAGGAGCGCGTCTATAACCGTCTGCCGTTCTGGCTGGGGCCGCTCGGCTATTTTCTCTGTCGATATTTTATCCAACTCGGCTTCCTCGATGGACGCGAGGGGCTCGTCTACCATTTCCTGCAAGGGTTCTGGTATCGCTTCCTCGTCGGCGCCAAGGCGCTCGAATTCGATCGCGCTTTGAAGCCGCTCGCCGATGCCGACGCCCGCCTTGCCGCGCTGGCGCGGCTCACCGGCTACGCGCTCACCGATCTCGAACGTCGCTCTTAGCCGCCTTCCCGGACGACGCGCGCTCGATCACGTGAAGCAGGTAGAGCGCGTTCTTCTCCAGATCGAAGCGCTCCTCGAAGCATTTTCGCGACGCGGCGCCCATCGCCGCGCGCTCGGCGTCGGTCATCGCGAACATGCGCCGCAATCCGTCGCCGACGCCCTCGACGTCGTCGTCGACGACGATTCCTGCGCCGTCCGATTGCACTTCGCGCCAGATATTCACTTTGTTGGTGACGAGCAGCGGCTTGCTCAGCGCCATCGCTTCAGCGACGACAATGCCGAAATTCTCCTGATGCGAGGGCAGCGCGAAGAATTCCGCCGCGCGAAACGCGCCCCATTTCGCGTCGCCGGTCAGCATGCCCGGCCAATGAATTCTTTCGGCGACGCCGAGCTCCTTGGCGAGCTTCGTCAGCGGCGCTCGCAACCCGCTTTGGTCCGGGCCGGCGATCGCCAGGTCGTATTCCGTGTGCGATCCGGCATGGCGCGCGAACGCTTTGATGAGAAGGTCGATCCCCTTCTTCTCGTGGATGCGGCTCAGGAACAGAACGAGCTTGCGGCCTTCGGTCGCCGGCGCCTTCGCCAAGAAAGCGGCGCGTTGCTCATCGGGATCGCCGGAGACATCGCGCGTTCCATAACCGACGACGAACTCGCGCGCTTGATAAGGCTCGAAAGAGCCGCGGGCGAGTCGGCGCTCTTCCTCGCACGTGAACATGACGCCCTTGGCGTCGCGCAGCACCTTGTGCTCGATGAGCCGCCAGAAGATCGACTTGAAAAAGGTCTTGGTCGGATAGGCCGTATTGAACCAGGGATCGAGCATGCCGTGCGTGAACACAAAATACGGAACCGGCATGTCGTGCAACGCGCGCCAGGCGCCGAACGAGGCGTAATTCCATAGGCCGTTGACGATCACCGCGTCGTAACGGCCGGCATTGGCGCGCAGCCAACTAACGAGGCGGGGCGAGTAGCCGTACCGCAACCACGGAATGAAGCGGCGCAGCAGCCCATAGACGCCGCCCAGTCCCACCGCGTCGGTCGGCGCGCGCGCTTGGCTCAGCCATGGGGCGCTCGGCGGATCCAGGCAGACGATATGACGTACATGGCCGTGCCGGGTCCACACTTCCGAGCTGGAAAACACCCCTTCGATCGGGCCGCCCCCGCGGGGGTCGACTGACCCGATGACATGAAGAACTCTCACGCAGTGATATCCCGACGCCCTTTGTGGTTTCGATTCAAAGTTCATGTCTCGGCGCCGGCGCGGGCGCCGATTGTGAGCCTCGCAACGCGACGGAAAGGGCGTCGCGTCTCGTTCGCTACTTGGCCCCTCCCGTCCTCTATGAGCGATTTGCCCGCGATGTTCAAGGTTATGATTCTGCGCGTATGAGATCGGTCGTCCACGTGGCCCATCTGTCGCCGCACGAGCGATCGTGACGTGGGCGTAAGGGGCCTGCAGCGTCGGAGGCTAAATGAACCCAAACAGCGCCGGGTCGCTCGGATCGGCCACGTTGGCTTCTTTCTCCTCTTCCTCCGCAGGCTTCGCCGGGGTCGCCGGGCTCGGTTCGATCAATCGATCGAGAGCGGCGACGACGCTGTCGAAGACGGGAATGGCGGCTTGGCGATTGTCGGCGATCCAGCGCGCCAGCTCGGCGATCGCGGCTTGCGCCGCTTGCGCCTTGGCTAAGTCGAGCGCGGCGGTCGCCGCATCGGCCTCGAGGATCTGCACATCGGGAGAGCGCGGGGCGTCCGCTCGCTTCCATCCGATATCGGCCAGGGCCATCGCGAGCTTGTTGGCTTCGTCGAGCGCCGCAGCGGCCGCATCGGCCTCGAGGCTCTGGACATCGGGAGAGCGGGGGGCGTCCGCCGGCTTCGATCCAGCGTCGGCCGCGGCGACCATCAGCTTGCCGTCGACCGGTTCGCCCGCGGCAGGCGCGTCGTCGGCTTCGGCGACCTCGGTCGCGTCGTCGAGATCGGCCGCGGCGTAGACCGGGCCGGCCTGCCCGCCATGGAGTTCTACCCAATATTGCGGGTTGCGCTCGGATTGGCGCATGATCCAGTCGTAGCCGGTCCGCTGCCACGAGACGATATTCGATCGCAGGTTGTCGAGGACGAGGTCGCCCTTGTCGGTGCGCACGGTGACGACCAAATGGCCTTCGCCCCACGAGGTCTTCGCGACGGTGAGCGCGAGCGCCGCGGCGGGCCAGCCGCGCTGGATCAGCTCATGGCGCTTCTGCACCGCGAAGCTGTTGCAGTCGCCGGCATTCACGTCGAGCTTCCAATAGCGGAACGTCGAGGCGTCCGGCGTCGGTCGAATGGAATTGTTGACGGCGCGATTGACGCTCGCCAGCTCGGCCATGCGTCCGCTCGTCAGCCTGATGCGGCCCGCGCCGGCCGATTTCGGGCAATCGCCGGGATAATCGAGGCAGAACTTGACAAAGGAAAAAGGCGCGAGCGCGTAGCCGCCCTCGCGCATTGTGGCGGCCGAAGGAGAAGCCGACGCCGCGGAAATGTTGGCGATCGCGATGACGGCCCCTGCCGCGAGCCCCGCCAAATACCTGACCATCTCGCGCCTCCATTCGACGGCGCGAGACTAGGGAAGGTCATTTGAGGGGCCTTGAAATCCGGGCAAACGAATATAATGAAACGATTCGCAAGTCTTTAACCAACGATAATAGCAAGTATTAATTTGCGTAAGTGACTAAAACTTAAGTTGGGTTAATGTGGTAAATTACGACTTGCGTGTTAATTATGATGACGCGCGACACCGGAATAATTATCAACTGAAAGTCGATGTCGATATCGTAACTGGTTACACAATAACAAGCTGAATGCAATGCGCCTATTTTCCAAGAAATAATAGCCATTACTATTTTAACTTTATCGGAACGGAAGGCCGAACTTCTTCGTCTGCGGCGACCGCGATCGCAGCGTGAACTGAGCAAAGCGCCAAGTTGGTAAACGGTCCGCTTGGGCAATCCGACGAAATGTACGCTTCTGACCGCGCGGAAGAGCCTTGCCGCGCGGGAGGTCGTCGGCGAACCGCGGTTTCGTCGTCGCCCCGATCTCGGCAGACAAAGAAGCGGTCGCCGAGCGTTGCTAGCAATCGCGGAGGGGCTCGATCGCGCCAATCCGTTGCGGCTCGTCGGCGACAGCTTGTTTGGAGCCTGGGAACAAAAGCGGATATAAGAGAGCGTTCGCCGCAACAAGGGAGGCTGCCGTGTCTTGTCGATCAACTCTTGTGCTGACAGCGGCGATTGCCGCTGTGGCTGGCGTGGCGCTGTCCGGCGCGGCGAGCGCCAGAGACTATAAGATCGGATGCGCGAACGGCGCCTGCGCGATCGTCGACGATACGGGAAGAATCTCGTTCTTCGCCGTCGGAAACAAGACGCTCGCGGAGGGCGCCGATCAATTGAAAGCCCCTGCATCCGGAAGAATCAGACCGCCGCTGAATATCTCGTGCAGCTCCGCGTCCGGCGGGGATGCGTGCGTCGTCACCGACGCCGACGGCGATATCTGGGTGGGACCCGCGCGACCGGGGGCCGCTTTCGGCGAGGCGGTTGCGAGGATCTCGGTTCCCGGCCCGCACTGAGGTTGAGCGCGCCGG
>JBEKAL010000128.1:0-10418 GCA_050015935.1 Roseiarcus sp. | reverse complement strand
GAGATCGTCTCGTCGCGATGCGCCGCGCTCGCCAGCGACCATGAAAAGATCAAGAGCCAAGCCGGCTTCCACTGCTGGCCGAAAATCGCCAACCCGAGGTGATCATCCGGAAACCGTATGACTTCCCTCAAATTCGGGCGTTCGCGAGTCCAGTCAAAAATGAGGGGATTCCTGAGACACGGAATAGCTCTTTGGCGCCGCTGACCTCGACGTCGAGCCGGCTTCGGAACGCGTAATGTAGAAAGGCTTCGACTTTGCGCCAGTCGGTGACTTGCCGAAAGTCGGCGAGGCTCCAAGGTCCAAGTTCACGATAGGGTGGCGAACCGTTTATTTCACGAATTCGCTTGAGTGGCGGGAAATCCGTTCCGCCGATCTTCACAAGTTCCGTTTTCGGCGAAACGAGAACGTAAACGCGCCCAACCTGATCGCCCATCATAAATTGGCCCGGCCAGTCCCAGTTGGGTATAATCCCATTGTGATCTTCCGCAAATCAATTGCGAATTCGGTCGGTCGATTCAATTCACCTTTTCCGCGAGGCATGCGCCGTGATCGCGCCTTGCAACCAGGTTCGTCGAGTGAGCAAGCCACTAAAATCGCATCGGAAGCGACCGGCGGCTATGACGCTTCCGTTCCCTCCTCCTTCAAGAACTCCTCCAGCCAGTGAACGTCGTATTGGCCGTTTTGCACGTCGGCGTTGCGCACCAGAACGCGGAACAGCGGCAGGGTGGTCTCGACGCCGTCGATGATGAATTCGTCGAGCGCGCGGCGCAGGCGCATCAGCGCCTCGGTGCGGGTGCGGCCGTGGACGATGATCTTGCCGATGAGAGAATCGTAATAGGGCGGAATGACATAGCCTTGATAGGCCGCCGAATCGACGCGCACGCCCAGACCGCCGGGCGGGTGGAAATAACTGATGCGGCCCGGCGAAGGCGTGAAGGTGCGGGCATGCTCCGCGTTGACGCGGCATTCGATCGCAGCGCCGTGAATGCGCACGTTCTCTTGCATGATCGTCAAGGGCGAGCCGGCGGCGATCTTGATCTGCTCGTTGACGAGGTCGATGCCGGTGATCATCTCGGTGACGGGATGTTCGACCTGGATGCGCGTATTCATCTCGATGAAGTTGAATTCGCCGTCCTCGTAAAGAAATTCGACCGTCCCGACGCCGACATAGCCGAGCTCGGCCATCGCGCGCGCGACGACGGCGCCGATCTCCTCGCGTTGCTCCGCGTTGAGCGCGGGCGAGGGGCCTTCCTCCCAGACCTTCTGGTGGCGGCGCTGCAGCGAACAGTCGCGTTCGCCGAGATGTATCGCGCGGCCCTCGCCGTCGCCGAGCACCTGAAACTCGATGTGGCGCGGCTTGGCGAGATATTTTTCGAGATAGACCGCGTCGTCGCCGAAGGCCGACTTCGCCTCGATTCTGGCGTTCGAAACGCCGTTGACGAGTTCGTCGGCGGCGTTGGCGACTTTCATGCCGCGCCCGCCGCCGCCCGCAGCCGCCTTGACGATGACGGGATAGCCGATTTCAGCGGCGATCTTGAGCGCTTCGGCCTCGTCGCGCACCGCTCCGCTCGATCCGGGCAGGCAGGGAATGCCGAGCCGCGCCGCCGTTCGCCTGGCTTCGATCTTGTCGCCCATGAGGCGGATATGCTCGGCTTTCGGGCCGATGAAGGCGATGTGATGCTCCGCGAGGATGTCGGCGAAGCGCGCGTTCTCCGCGAGAAAGCCGTAGCCGGGATGCACGGCGTCGGCGCCGGTGATCTCGCAGGCAGCGAGCAGGGCGGGCACGTTGAGATAGCTGTCGCGCGCCGGCGGCGGGCCGATGCAAACGCTCTCGTCGGCGAGCTTGACGTGCATCGCCTCCTTGTCGGCGGTCGAATAGACCGCGACGGTGGCGATGCCCAGCTCTTTGGCCGCGCGCAGCACCCTGAGCGCGATTTCGCCCCGGTTGGCGATGAGGATCTTATCGAACATGCCGGGCGACTCCTCGCCGCGAGCGGCGCGCGCCTGAGCGCGACGCCACGCTCATTCGATGACCATCAGCGCCTGATCGTATTCGACCGGCGCGCCGTCCTCGACGAGAATATGCGTCACTTTTCCGGCGCGCGGGGCGACGATTTCGTTGAAGGTCTTCATCGCCTCGACGAGCAGAATCTTCTCGCCGGCCTTCACCAACGAGCCGACTTCGACGAAGGGCTTGGCCTCGGGGCTCGGCCTGAGATAGGCGGTGCCGACCATCGGCGACCTCACCGCGCCGGCGAGTTCGGCCGGCGCGACGACCGCCGCTTCGAGGGGCGCCGGAGCGGCGACCGCGGCCGGGGCGGGTCCCGGCGCGGCGGCGACATGGGAGAGCGCGATCGGGGCGCGGCGCTCGCGCGCGACGCGCACGCGCAGGCCGGCATGCTCGACCTCGACTTCGCTCAAATCATGGTGCCCGGCGATCTTGGCGAGCGCGGCGACGATGGAAAGATCAAAACCGCCGGCCGTCGGCTCGGCGGGGAATTTGCCTGGCGGCTTCTTCATTGGCACTCGCTGACGCCTCGCACCGGAGAAGTCGAAACTTTCGCTGGCGCGTCCTATAGCCCGGCCGATCGAGCAAATAAAGAGCGCCGCGCACGCCATCCAATGGGCGCCCGGATGCGGGCGTGACGAAACGCCGCGCCGCCGAACGGCGCGGCGCTGTCGTCGCCGGTCAGGACGTTGACGCCGCGCCGGTCGAGAGCGGGATCGATCGAGGCGGCGCCGGCCTCATCGCATGCGTCGAGCTCTTCGTTCATTTTTCGCAAAGGGGCTCGCCCTGGGCGACATCGCCGTCGACGCGCCAATCTCGCGCAGACTTCGCGCCCTCGCGCGGCTGCGCCGGCCCACGCTACCCACGCCGGCCTGAACGCCGTGAAATCCTCACGCGCGAGCGCCAGGACCGTCGAATTCGAGCGCGCTTTCGGTTCGTTCCGATTCGCGTTTTTCTCGAGTCAGCGCGGGCGCGCCTCGGCGGGAACCTCGGGCAATCCCGATGGGGAATAGCGCTCGTGGCGCTGGCCGAACGTTTCGGCGGGGACGTCGCCCACATTCGCGGGCGACGCGCGTTGCGCGTCGAGGATTGCGTTGACGTTCCAGCGCCACGTCGACACATCGGGCGCCGGCTGAGCGGCGCCGAGGCCGCCCCCGCCGAGGACCAGCAGAACGAGGGACAATAGGAATGGCCTGAACACGCCTATCTCCTCTCCCATCATATTGTCGTTATTGGCCTTTGCCCGGGCGCTCGCGGCCGTCCGTCGGCGAGCGCGGCGGCCCCGACAAGACTTGATTAAGCCAACATCAATAATGTGACGCGGTCAAGGCGCTTTCACCCGGCGGGCGGCTCGTCGCGCAAGAATTCGGCTGCCATCGCGCGCGTCACCCGCTTTCCCCGCGCCAACGCCTCGCCGTCGAGCGCCGCGACGATCGCGCGCGCCGCGTCGAGCGAACGCTCGATGTGCAGGGCGACATAGGAGACGACCGAGGGATCGACCGCGAGCTGGCGATCGCTGAACAATTTGATCAGCACGGCGTGGGTCAGCTCGAGGTCCGGAGCGCCGAGGCAAACGATCGGCGCCAGACGAAGCCGCGAGACGAGATCGGCGGTCGCCAGGCCCCAGCCGTCGGGCTGCCTCAGCGCGGTGAGGAGCACGTGCGCGCCGCTTTCGCGCGTCAGATTCAACAGGTGGAACAGCGCGGCCTCTTCAGCGCCGATGCGGTCGGCGTTTTCGATCAGCAAGGCTCTTGCGGCGGCCAGTTCGACCAACGGCGCGCGAGACAGCGCCTCGGCGGCGACGACGCGCGCCGCCGCGGCGCGCGCCCAGATCGCGCCGAGATGGCTCTTGCCCGAGCCGCTCGGCCCGACCAGCATCAGCATCCGGCTCGCCCAATTCGGCCAGGACAGAATCGCGCGCAACGCCTCGGCGTTCCCCGGCGCCTCGAGAAAGTCCTCGCGCGCGTAGCTGGGATCGTGCGGCCAATCGAGCGTCAACTGTCGCGCCGGACCGCTCACGGCTCGATCCTCGCGCTGGCGTCGCCGCGATAAAGCGGGCTCTTGAGATAGAGGCCGATCAGGTGACGCGCGAGCACGCCGAGCGCCGCGGCGGTCGGCACCGCGATGAGAAGGCCGGTGAAGCCGTAGAGGCCGCCGAATACGAACAGCGCGAACATCAACCAGACCGGATGCAGGCCGATCGACCCGCCCACGAGCTTGGGCGCGACGACGTTGGCCTCCAGAAACAGCCCGACGCCGACGACCCCAAGGGCGAGGAAGAACAGCTTGAGGCTCGGCCATCCCTGAACGAGGCCGACGCCGAGCGACAGGATCAGCGCGGTCAGCGATCCCACATAGGGAATGAAGCTCAGGACGCCCGCGATCACGCCGATGAGAAAGCCGAAGTCGAGGCCGATCAGCGTCAGCCCGATTCCGTACCAGAGGCCGTCGAACAGGCAGACCAGCGACTGGCCGCGGATGAACCCGGCCAGCGCGTGGTTGATCTCGGAAGCGATCGCGCGCAAGGAGTCGCGATAGTCGAGCGGCAGCCAGCCGTCGATCGTCGCGATCATCTTGTTCCAGTCGACGAGGATGTAGAAGGCGACGACCGGCGTGACGAGGATGAACGAGAAGAAACTGACGACGGCGGCACCGCCGGAGGCGATCGAGCGGACGAAGTTGAGCAGCCATTGCGCGCCTTGCGCGACGAAATCGCCGATCGACTTTTGAACCTGTTCGGTCGAGAGGGAATTGCCGAGCCCGAGGGAATTGCGCCATTCGCCGCCGTAGCGTTCCAGCAGCGCGTTGCCCTCGTCGACCGCGAGCGCTTGCAGGCGCACGACATAGCTCGGCAATTTCTGCGTGAAGCCGATCAACTGATTGCCCAGGATCGGCGCGACGAGGACGAGAACGAGGACGACGACGAAGACGAACGCGCCCAGCGGCACAAGCGAAGCGGCCAGGCGACTGAGGCCGATCCGTTCGAGGCGGCGCACCACGGGATCGAGGAGATAGCCGAGCGCGATGCCGGCGGCGAACGGCGTCACCAGCGATCCGAGGACGTGCAGCAAATACAAGAACGCCGCGAGCGCGACGGCCCATATGAGGATTTGACGTTCGAGGCTCACGGCGCCGCCCTCTCGCCCTGGCGCGCCGGTTGCGGCAAGTCCCGCTTGCCGCCCCGGGGATCGAAGAATGCGGCGACGATCCCGTAGGCGTCGCGCCGCGGCTCGTCGAGAAAAGGCGCGCCGCGCGCGCCGCGAAACCAACCGCTCGCCGAACCGGAGTCGGGGACGAGCGAGGCGACGGCGGCGAGGCTTTGGATCATGGCGCGGGCCTCAGCGGCTCATGTGGTCGAGCCATTGCGCGATATAGACGCCTCCGGAGGCCAGCGTCGAGGCCGCGACGATCAGCGCGAGTCCCTGCTGCGCGGCCAGTTCGTCATATCCGTAGGCCCGGGATCCAAGCACGAAGGCCGCAAAGGCGATCTGCGCGGCGGTGTTGAATTTCGAGATCCAGACCGGGCGGATCGCAATGGGCTTGTTGAGCAGCCAGGAGACGAGCACCGCGAACAGAATCATCAGATCGCGCGACACGACGAGAATGGCGAGCGCCGGCCACATCGCGCCGATCGCCGCCAGCGCGCTATACATCGAGATCAGCAACGCCTTGTCGGCGAGCGGATCGAGATAGGAGCCGAGCTCGGTGCGCAAGTCGAAGCGCTTGGCGATGAAGCCGTCGACGGCGTCCGAGATTCCGGCCAGAACGAAGATCACGAACGCGTCGACAAAACGCTGCGAGACGATCATCGACACCGCGAGCGGCGTCATCAGCAGGCGCGCGAGGGTGATCAGATTGGGCAGATTGGCCAGGAACTGCGAACTGTTCATGAAACGCCGACGCTCTCCCGCCACGCTCCCGGGACACCCCTCCGCCGAGGCGGACGTTTCGCCCGCTCGTCGTCCGCGCTGCGACTCGTTTCCAGCGACGCGGCAGTTTCGCGCAAATCTCGTCGAAGAGCGAATCCGGTTTGTCCGAGCGCGGTCGGCGACGAGAGCCTGCGGCCGCTCAATCGCCTGGAGCCCGGTCCCGGGCGGCGAAGGCGATCAACGTCAACCCGGAATCGACGCCGAGCCCGCGAACGGCGGAAAGGAAATTGCCGGCATGGACGGGGCGACGCATGATGAGCCAATTATGTCGTCGAGACGCTATGCGTCCGATGATTTAACGAAGTATATAATGATAATTGAGAATAGCAATTATCGATCGCGTCAGAATAAAAAGGGCTTGGCGATGGCGGGCGTTTTCCGCCCGATCATTTTCGCCGGGTCTGGCGATTGCGCGGCGCGATGACCTTCGTGGCAAGCTCCGCAGCCCGCCTCGGTCAGAGAAACTGAGAATTTTCCATAGAGATTCCCAATTCGAAAAGCTGAAATTGGCGAAAGATCGGCGTCAGCCAAGCCCTCAAGCTTATGAGCGTCGCCATCGACAAGTTCGCCGGCGGCGCCTTGAGGACGCCCGGCAATGAAAAATCCTGAGCGTCGAAAGCCTTCCATGTCCGCGCGTCGACCGCGCCGATCAAGAAACGTTCCGAGTGCGGAAACCGATCGAGAATGTCCCGCGCGTCGAGCCCGAGCGGCGCCGCGCCCTTGTTTCTGACAATTACGAGGCGCAGATTGGGCCAACGCTTGGCGAGCGCGCTTGCGGCCGTCAGCGAGTCGGCGCTGGCGTCGACATGGAACAGCGCGACCGGCTGCACCATCGCTCGCCGCGCCTCTTCCATAAAACCGATCTGTCCGATCGTTTCGAAGAAATCGTCATAGCAACGGTGGTGGACGTCGACGACCTTCGGCGTCTCGTCATGAACGAGCAGGCGGTCGAACATGGCGATCTGGCCCTGGATTTTCGCGGTGTCCACAACCTTGACGGCGTTCGGGAACCGTTTCGCGAAATCGGGATCATGAGGATCGGTGTCGAATCCCAGCGCGCCACGACCTTTCCAGAGGAAATAGTCGATCAGCAGGCGCGCCGTCGTCGTCGAGCCGCTACGTTTGTTGGGCGAGCAACAAAGATAGACCCTGGTCGTTTGCGCCATGGCCGCGGCCGCTCAATTGTCGACGCTTTCAGCTCTTGTTCGCGGCGTCCGTGATGAGATCGACAAGGCCGACACGATCGAATTCGTCCGCGATTTTGCGCTGCCAGGTGCGCACATATCCTCGCAAAACGAAGGAGTGCGCGGCAGGCCGTCCATCCGCGCGCTTGTTGGCGATGAACGCGGAAAACGGCGATCCGGCGATGTCCACTTGCTCGTAGGCCATTTCGCTCAGCTTCGGGATCGAAATTTCGTCCGCGCTCCGCGATTTGGCGAAATAGCTCATATAGGTCTCGGGATCCCATTCGAAGAACGTCGTTTCGTTCACGTAGTTCTTAACGAGGAAATAGTGCCCGTTCGCCACGAAGGGCGCGGTTTCCGCGATTTCCTCGAGCGACGAGATCGAAGCGCCGAGCACGTGCAACAGAATGAAATTGAACTGTCCCTCGCGCACCGCTTCAAGAAACCCGATGTCGCGCAGAACGCGCAGCGTCTGAGCGAGGGCGCCGGCGCGCGTGTCGATCAGCGAAACCATGACTTGGGTCGTATGCAGCGTGTCGAGAATTCGCATCTGGTCGGCCGTCGAGCCAATGTCGACAGTCTCGGTGATGTCGCCGTGGAACCGCTTCAGAGTCCCGCGCGGGCTCTCCGTGTCGAAGGCGCGAATCGCAATGTTCTTGCCGATCAAATAATCAGCGACCGCGCGCGCCACGGTCGTCTTGCCGACCCCGCCCTTGTCCGCGCCGACGAGAATGACCGTGGGTTTCATCTTGCTGCCTGCTCCCCTTTGGGCTCGGTTGACGGCCGGCGACGGCCAGATTGGCGCCGCTGGAATCGCTTCGGTGGGACGACGAGCCATATCGAAAGCGTCCTCGCCGCGCGTGATCGTCTGAAGGACAATTGACAAGCTCGCCTCGCTTGACGAGATCGAGGCGGCGGCGAAGCTATATCAGGTAAAACTCCCGCTTCAAGAGCCAATCCGCCAAGTCCGATTCTTGCGAATGCGCAGGGCGGCCGAGGCGCAGTTACGGAAGGCCCGCCTTCGACGAACGAAGCCTCGGCGCCGCGCCGGGAAACTTCGGGCGCGCCCATTCACGTGCGGTTCACGCCGTTCCTGATAAAGAATAGCGATCCGCCGCCAATTCCGGCGGCCGACACAGTGGAGGTTCCACATGAGCAAGCTTCTTGCCGCTCTCGGTCTGTCGACGGCGCTTATGGCCTCGGCCGCGCTCCCGCTCGCCAGCGGCGCCGAAGCCGCGATGGCCTATGGCGGGGCTGGCGCGGATGTCCTGCAGCGCCAGATTGCGCCAGTCGAAAAGGCGCAGTTCTTTTGGGGCGGCTACAATTACTGCTGGTATGACGACGGCTGGCACGGCCCCGGTTGGTACTGGTGCGGCTACGCCTGGAATCAGGGTTTCGGCTGGGGCGGCGCATACGGCTGGCACAGTTGGCGCCGAGGCGGCCCCGGCGGTTATCGCCACTTTGGCGGCCCCGGCGGTTTTCACCACTTTGGCGGCCCCGGCGGCTTTCACCACTTTGGCGGCGCCGGCCATTTCATGAGACCTCACCGCTGAGTGAGACTTCGTGAGCAAGGCTTCGGCCTTCGGGCCGAAGCCGCCCTGATCGGCGGCGCCTCATTTCGCGATGACGGAGTTGCGGCGGCGTTGTCGGCGCCGCCGCAATCGCAAGAGGAAATTGCGCGCGGCGTCGCCGATGACCCGCAGCGCGGCTCCGCCTGCCGCGGCGCTTCGATCTATCGGGGATTCGGATTCACGGCTTCGGCGACCGTCCCGCCGCCGGCCGTAGCCGGTTGACGGAACAGGGGCGACGGGTTCACGCGCCGGCGCCCGCCGCTAGTTCTGGCTGTAAGCCGCCAACGCTTGGGCCAGAATCGACAGGCCTGCCGTCGAGGCGGCGTATTCGCCCTCGCTCGCGTCCGCCTCCAGGACTTGCCTGGCGACAGCGGGCGAGTCGGCGGGTTTGCGCTGCTGCGGGTTCGCCGACGGGCGTTTGGGCTCGCCTCTCGCATGAGCGGCGTCGGCGTCGTATGCGACACGGGAGACGACGAAAAGCGACATGGCGTGAGCCTTCGCATGAACGCTCTGCGACCTTAATGGCGGCGTGGACCGATCGAGATCGGTCCAAGTGTCAGCGCGTCAAACTGACTCCGAATCATCACGGCGGAATCACTGTTGGGTGAAACTGTTAACAATCGTTTAACGACGTATAGTTTTCAGGGTCGTTCAATCCCGATAAATTAACGACGAGAACGGCCCCGCCGCCCAGGACCCTACTTACTTTTCCCCTAAGACTATTAAATCCAGCCGAGCGCGATTAGGGGCTCGACGTTATTTTGAGGTTAGTTCGAGACGCCACGACCGAGACTGGACGGGACGCCGGCGCAGCCCCCCAAACAGGCGGAAGCTGAGCGAGCTATTCGTGCAGAAGCTCCAGCCGCAGGTTCGGACCTTCTGCGTGTGGGACACCCACCAGCGCGGCCTCGCGCTAATGGTCCAGCGGGCCGGCCACAAGTCGTGGAAGTGCGTCTACTCGCACGAGGGCGCGCCGCGCTGGCGCCACATCGGCTGCGCCGCGGCGATCGGCCTCGCCGCCGCCCCGGCAAATTGCGAAAGGATGAGCACGCCGGGATCCTCCGCATCCTGCGCCGCGACATATTCCTTGGCGACGAGATTCATGCCGTCGCGAAGCGGCGTAATCAGCGCCGCATCGGCCGCCCGACAGATGCCCGAGAGCGCGGTGCGCGTATGGGAACGATTGACATAGCGTATCGGCGTCCAGGAAGCCTCGCCATAACGGCCGTTGACTCTGCCGATCAGCGTCGTCACTTCATTTTCGATCGCGGCGTAGTCCTTGATGTCGGACCGGCTCCTCGGCGTGATCTGCAACAGGGCGACGCGCGATCGCCACTCTGGATTGACTTCGAGAAAGCGGTCGAATGCATTGATGCGTTGGATGATGCCCTTCGAATAATCGAGCCGGTCGACGCCGAGCACGAGATGCCGCCCACCGAGGCTCTCCCCAATTTCCTTGGCGAGTGGCGAACGCGCCGCATTCAGCGTTACGTCGCCTGGAGTCTGGCGCTCATGGCGAGACCAGAATTTAGGCGTTTTCGGCTCCGACCGCAGGCAATCTTTGATCCGATCCCGGCCAATGAGCGCGAATCGACGCTTCTTCAAACCCTGCCTATCCGGTTAATGCAGACACCCGCTACATGTAGGGTGTGTCCATGCGCCGGAATAAAGGTCGGCATAAGTCGGCGCCTCAACCCCGCCCGCGATGCCGAGCAGCGAGCGGAAG
>JBEKAL010000127.1:0-10463 GCA_050015935.1 Roseiarcus sp. | reverse complement strand
CAAGACGCGGCTTCGATCGCCGGCCTGATGATCACGACCGAGGCCATGGTCGCGGAAAGACCGAAGAAAGAGGCTCCGGCCGCGCCCGGCGGCGGCATGGGCGGGATGGATTATTGATCGCCTGATAGGGTCAGGACCAATGCGCTTGCGGCGCGCCCAATCGGCGCGCCGCAAGACCCCAACGGGGAGGACTCCGTCCTTCCCTCTCCCTTGCTCTGTGCGACTTCTCAAGCGAGGCCGTGCCTCACCCGGCTGCGTTGCTCCTGCGACTTGAACTGGTCGAACCGAGGCAGGTACTTGTCCCAGTCGATGATGTGCGCGTCGATCTCCGGCCCGTCGATGCAGGCGTGCTTGCGCACCAGCTTGCCGTCCAGCGTCACCGGCACCATGCAGGCGCCGCACATGCCGGTCGCATCGACCATGATCGAGTTCAGGCTGGCGACGGTCGGCGCCCCGTACGCTTTGGTGAGCTCGCTGACGGCCCGCATCATCAACGGCGGCCCGATCGTCACCACCTCGGCGATCTTGCGGCCTTTGCCGGCCTTGTTCTGCTTCAACAGCTCTTCCAGCGGGACGGTGACGAAACCCTTCACGCCGAAGGTGCCGTCGTTGCTCGCGTAGATCACGTCCAGAAGCTGCGGAAATTCCTTCTGCAGCCGGTCGACGCGCTCGCCCTCGCCGGTCCAGAACAACAAGCTGACCGTGCGGAACCCGGCGACCAGGGTGACATGGTTGCCCATCCGCAGATGCGCCCGCATGATCGGGAAGACCGGCGGCAGGCCGACCCCGCCGGCGGTGAACACCACCGTCTGGTTGCCCTCGTAGCGGTGCAGCTTGCTCGGCTGGCCGAGCGGGCCGGCGATCCCGGTGAAGGCCTCGCCGACCTTCATCTCGTTTATGCCGATGGTGCTGGCGCCCATTCCCTGAATGACGAGATCGATGGTTCCCGCCTCGGCGTCCCAATCGGCCAGCGTCAGCGGAACGAGTTCGCCTTTCGGCGTCGGCAGCACGCGCACGAACTGGCCGGCCTGCGCCACCCTGGCGATCAGCGGCGAGTGCACGGTGAACTCGACGATGCCGCCGGCGAGTTCGACCTTCTTGAGAATGGTCTGGGGCGCTTGGCCCTCATCCGTGTAACGCGCTGCGCGGTCGACGCGTTCCTTGATTTCCGCGGTGGAGAACGGAATGTCGCCGACGATCTCGCGCGCCGCCGCCTGTCCGTCGCCGGCGGCGTTGATGGCGGTCGAGCCGCCGCGGGTGGCGTCGCCGCCGGAATAGACGTCCTCGAGCGAGGTCTTCTGCGAGCCGCTGTTGACGCCGATCGTCCCCCATTTGGTGGTCTGGAGGTTGGGTTCGGAGTTCTTGATGATCGGGTTCGACGCGTTGCCGAGCGCCATGACCACCAGGTCGACCTGCATCGTCTCGGTCTTGCCGGTGACGACCGGCGCACGCCGGTGCGACTCGTCGGGCGGGCCCAGTTCCATGACGTCGAGGACGGTGTGGCAGACCGAATGGGATTTTTCGCTCACGAACTCCCGGGGCGACCGCAGCACCTTGAGCTCGACGCCCTCTTCCAGCGCGTGGTGCAGCTCCTCGACCCGCGCCGGCATCTCCGCTTGGGTGCGGCGATAGACGATGGTCACGATTCCGCCCAGCCGCTTGGAGGTGCGCGCCGCATCCATGGCGGTGTTGCCGCCGCCGATGATGATGACATGCTTGCCGGCGATTTCCGGCAGCGGCGTCTCGTAATCCTCCATCCGCGCCTGCATCAGGTTGACGCGGGTGAGAAACTCGTTGGCCGACATCACGCCGAGCAGGTGCTCGCCCGGTATGTTCATGAAGCGCGGCAGGCCGGCGCCGGTGCCGACAAAGATCTTCCAGAACCCGGCCTTCTTGAGATCCTCGATGGTCGCGGTCTTGCCGACCACGAAATTGGTGACGAACTTGCCGCCGAGCAGCCTGATCTTGCCGACCACGTCGTCGATCAGCGTATTCGGCAGCCGGAACTCGGGGATGCCATAGCGCAGCACGCCGCCGAGCTCATGGAACGCCTCGAAGGTCGTGACGGGATATCCCTCCGCCGCCAGCAGATAGGCGTTGATCAGGCCGGCCGGGCCGGACCCGACCACCGCGATCGGCGGCTTTTCGGCCTTCGCCCACGGACTGACGTAGCCCTTCAAGCGCTCGGCCGCGTCCTTCGGGCGCGCCAGCCTCTCGCGCTCCGGCAGGAACCATTCGAGTTGGCCAATTTCGATTGGCCGACCGGTCATGGTGCACACGCCCTGGCACTGCAGTTCCTGCGGACAGACGCGGCCGGTGACGTTCGGCAGCGGATTGCAGCTTTCGATGAGTTCGAGGGCCTCTTTGAACTTGCCCGTTCCCATGAGCTGGAGCATTTCGGGAATGTGGATCTTGACCGGGCACCCGCCTTTTGTCTTCTTGCCGATCAAAACGCCGACTTCGCAAGGCCGGTCGTCGCACTGCTTGTCGCGCAGCACTTCGAGCCAGACGAAAAGATCGACCTCGCGGGCGCTGTAGCCCAGGCTCATGTAACCGAGATAGCCCTGGTTAACGAGATCGAAGTCCTTTTCGCGGACCTCCGGCGGACGGATATAGGGCGGAATGAAGTTGGCCGCAGGCCAGCCCTTCGACAGGCCCTTGAACATCGGATAGCGGTCCGACAGATGAGCGTCGATCGCCGCGATGAACTTCCGTTTGAACTTGAGCGGCACGTTCCAGATGAAACGTTGCAGGATCGAGCTCATGTCGTCGTCGCGCAGCAGCAGGTTCCACAGCGTCTTGGTGAAGGCGCCGCCGAGTTGGTCCTGCTTGAACTCCCAGACGATCGCCTGGGTGCCGTCGTCGATGAACACCTGCCGCAACGATTGCGGGCTGTTTAGCAGCCGCTTGCGTAGCAGACCGAGTTGCTTCTGGAAGACCCCGAACGCCTCGCTGCGCTCGAGTTCCTCGACCTCGCTCTGCGTCGTCTCGAGCGCGCTGCTCGCCTGGCGATAACGTTCGAGATCGTCGCGTTCGGCGCCCGCGGGGCTCGATGCTTCAGTGCGCATGGATGATCTCCGCGTCACAGTTGGCGGCGAGACGGGCCACCTTGGCCTTCAGCTCCGGCGTGATCTTGACGCGATCGAGCGCCCCCGGAATGAGGTGACCCACTTCCTTGGTGACGCCGTCGACGACGATCTTGCTCTTTTCGAACAGCTCGGGCACGTCCTGATAGCAGGTCTTGCAGTTGTTGCACTTCGAGAGGTCGTCGTCGGCCAGCGTGACCAGCGCCGACCCGTTGGCCGCCGCCGTGGCCGTGGCCGCCGCACCCGCGCCCGGCGTCAACGCCGCCGCGAAGCCGCCCGCGGGCGGCGCATTGGACGACGCCGCCAATTCGGACATCGCGCGGGCGATCGAGTCGATCGAGGATTCGCGCGCCTCCAGCGATTCCTTGTATTGGCGCTGCAGGGCTTCCAGCTCGGCCTGATGGTCCGCATCCAGCTTCGCGACATCGAGCCCGCTCAGATATTGCAGGGTGCGCCAATTTTTCCGGCGATTATGCACCAAGTGGATGAGCGTCGGCGCCACCTCCAGCTTGATCAGCTTCTTGTCGTCGTCGGTCGACCAGACGAACGGGGTCTTTCCCTGCTGATCGGCCGCGCTCAGGTCGATGTACTCGTGCACCGGCACGCCGACGGCGTCGGCGGCGAGACGGCGGAACTGCTTCTTGAACCGCCCTTCGGTCAGCGCAAAGTCGGCCGGGGTCATCGGCGCTTCCAGCAGCTTGGTCGCCCCGTCCTCGACGTACTCGATCGTGTTGGTCGCCCAGTCCTTGTCGGCGTCTGGATTGCCGTCGAGCGAAAACCGCCCGCGCATGTCGCTGGCGCCGCGCGGATCGTGCACGAACACCGGACTTGTGCGGCTCTCCACCGCCATCCGGCCGTGACGGCTCCCGGCCGCGTCCGCGATGCCGTTCTCCGCCTGACAGGGTGCGTAGACGTCGAGCACCGCCGGTGAGTCGTTGTGGTTCAGGTACGCCATGACGCTCTTCAGGAAGTGCCCCTGCAGCGCGGCGCTGGCCTGGACCACGAACACGTTCGGGTGGAACGCGGCGATGAGGCCCAGTTCCTTGCGATCTTCCTGCTTGCCCTTGTGCGCGGCGCCGAACCGGGCGAGATCGGAATCCTGACCGGTCAGGCTGGCGGTCGACGCCTGCCCACCGGTGTTCGAGTACCCGCCGCTGTTGAGCACCACGACCTTGATCGGCGTCGTCGTGCTCAAGAGCCGCGACAGCGCGCCGAACCCGATATCGTAGGTCGCGCCGTCGCCCCCCATGCTGATCACGGTCGGCAGCAGGGACAGCTCCTCGGGAGTGAACTCATTCCAGCCGAACAGCTTGAAGAACCGGTCGTGGACCTGCGGATCGTAGTCGTCGTCGAGATCCAGCTTGGCGATCCGCAACGCACGGATGTCGTCGCTCGCTTCTGCGCTGAGGCCCTCGAAAATGCCCTTGGCGACCGCGGGAGTGTCCTGGAACAGGCTGTTGACCCACGGGTCGTTGTACGGATTGAACGGGAACGTCGAGGCGTACACGCTGCTGCAGCCGGTCGCATTGGCGATCACGGCGCTGGCCGGACCGTTTCCGGTCGGACCGCTCTCGAACATATACAGCCGCTTCTCCAGCGTCGCGATGGTCTCAGCAATGCGCTCGCGCCGCTTCGGATCGCTCTCGCTGTTCTGCACCGTCGGCAGCTTGGCGTTCAGCCGCTCGATCAGGCTCCCCACCTCGCGGATGTGCTCCTTGCGCCGCTTGTCGTGGATCGCGTGATTGGTCGAGGTGACGAGCCGGATCGCGGTGACCTCGCCGCAGCCGCGGCAGGCACCGTGTCCGCCGGTGGTCGCGTAGTAGTTGTTGTGGTCGAGCATAAGCCGCTTGGTATCGCCGTCGGGCTTGGTTGCACCGTCGAAGAAGCGAGCCGGCGTGTTGGGCGTGCGGCTGAGGAACTCGAATCGCGTCTGCAGCGTTTCGAGCAACGCCGCGTCCTGCTGGCGCTCCACCAGCGCATGCGGTCCGCAAACGTCGACGCATTCGAGGCAACCGGTGCACTTCCACGGATCGATGGCGGCGGAATAGAGCCCGCCGCTGCCGGGGACCGTCTTTTCCATGGCGTCGAAGAACGGCCGCGTCTTGGCGACAGGATACACCGCCAGCGCATTGGCCAGCTTGCCGAGATTGCTGCGCAGAATGGCGTTGTCGATGTCGAGCCCGCCGGCCGCCGCCGCAACGATTTCGTGGAACGGCTTCGGCTCCTTCTCGCGGCGATAGACTTCGCGCACAGCATCGCTGAGGGCGGGGACCTGACCGCGCAGCGCCTCGCGCCGCGCCTCTGCGAGATCGAGCTGCCCGATGGCGGTGAGCATCAAGTCGCGGATGTCGTGCACCGTGTTGGGAATCGCTGCATCCGGGCACACCAGCGTACATTCCATGCAACCGGTGCACAGCTCAGCGATGAACTCGGGCACGTCGCGGCGGAACAGCCCCTTGTCCTTGAAGGCGGCGCTTCCCGACGGCATGAACAGTCCGGCGCCGGGCAGAACCGGCGCCTCGGCGATGGTGCCGTCCCGGAACGGGCCGGCTACCATGTCGTCATAGTACTCACGATCGAAGAAGCCGGCGCTCGACGCTGGTCCAGCGGCGCGGCACATCGAGGCCGAAATCGCCACGGTTCGGCCGCTCGGCCGCGTGGCGGTCTTCTCCGCACGTTCGAATTCCGGATCGCTGTAGTCGACCTTGTGCGTTGCGTCGAAGGCCTCGCGGATGACGGTGAGGTTGCCCTCGACGACCGCGCCGCCCTTGGCGCCGAATTTCTTGGTGAGATCCTGGCGGATCTTCTTCAACATTGCGTCGTGCGAGACGCCGGCCACGATTCGGTCGACATGGCCGCAGACCGCGCCGATGAACGCGATGCCCATCATCCTGGTTTCGAGTTCCGGCGTCGGCGCGTGCGGCTTGGCGACGGCAAACCCGTCGATGACAAAGAATTTGATTTTCTTGTCGCGGATCGTCTTCCGGGCCTGCGCCGGCAATTCCTTCCAGACCTCGATGGGGGAAAGTTGCGACTGGAGGATGAAGGTGCCGCCTTCCGCCAGCCCGCGCAGCGGATTGGAGTGGCTGAAAACCTTGTGATCCGGCGAGACGACGATTTCGACGTCCTCGATCTCCGCATTGCTCTGCAGCACCGGTTCGGGACTGAGGGTGATGTAGTAGTTCGTCGCCGCGCCGCTCTTTTCCGAGCCGTATTTCGGCGAAGCCTTGGAGTGGAGGTTGAGCACGCTGGCCAGAATGTCGGTCAACAGCTTGCCCGTCGCCATCGTCCCGTAGCCGCCCACCGAATGGAAGCGGACGCGGAACGCCGCCTTGGGAAGCAGATTCGGGTTTGCCTCGGTCTCCAGCGCCATCAGCTCGGTTTCTGGATAGGCGGCCTTCAGCCTTTCCTGCAACACGGCGACGCGCGGCGAGGGATTCTTGGCGAAAAACTGGGACCCGAGATAGACAAACGGAATGTTGCGGGTCTCCATATTCTTGAACGCGGCGACCAGATGGCGCGGCTGCAAGTCGTGTGCGCCCAGGCCGAAGATCGCAGTGGTGATCTTGGGTAGCTTCTCCATCGCCGGAATGCCGGGATGACGAACGCCATCGACGTTCTCGCGCGCCTTGAACAGCGCCCCCGTCACCAGGCTGGTCAGAGCGGTGACGTCGCAACGCTCGAGCACGGTGACCGCCTTCTTGCCGCGCAGCGCGGCGGCGACTTCCGCCTCCGGGAACGGTTGCAGCAGCTTGACGGAGATGACGCCGACTTTCTTGCCCTGCCCGCGCAGATAGGTCGCGACCGCCTGGGCGTCGTCGGTGACCGAGCCCAGCCCGATCATGACGGTTTCGGCGTCGTCACACATGAAGGTCTTGATCGGGCCATATTGACGCCCGGTCAGCGTGGAGTATTCCTGCATCACCTCGCGGGCGAACTGCGGGATTGCATTGACAAAATGCGTGCGGTGGTCGGCCGAGCCTGCCTGGAAGTCGGGCTGGTTCTGCACCGGGCCGGTCAGGCCGGGATTGTGCACGTCGACCAGCGCGGGAACGCGCTGGCGCGTGCCCTTTTCATAGGCGTTCAGCCATTGCCGGCGCCACTGGCTGCGCAGCTCTTCCGGCATCCACGCGAGCGTCTTTTCGACGAGCTTGCCTTCGTTGTCCTTCTCGACGGCATCGGCGGTTTGGTCGAGGAAGGATTTCAGCTTCGTCAGATCGCCCGGCACGAGATCGTTCTGGTGCTTTGCAATGTACTGCTTCAGCTGGAACACGCGGCCCTTGGCGCCGAACAACATCTCTTGCGCCACCGTGGGGCATTTGATCCGGCCGGCCGGATCGCCGAGGAATTCCCGCAGCAGTTCCGGTTCGGGCATCGAGGCCTCGCTCAGCATATGGCTGGTGACGAAGCCGTCCATGGCGTTGGCGACCGGAATCAGCGACAAGGCGCTGAGCTTGTAGGAGATCGCGGCGAGATCGGCGGCTTCCTGCGAATTGCTGCCGAACAGGATCGTGTAACCGGACTGCAGCAGGGCGTAGACATCGTCATGGCCCGCCATCACGTTGAGCGAATGCTTGGAGACGACGCGGGCCGCGATCTGCAGCACGAAACCGCCGATCTTCTTGCCGACGGTGACGTAATGCGATTCCAGCCCGTACAGGATGCCCTGGCTCGACGAGGCGTTCGAAACGTATTTGCCGCCGGTCAGCGCCGCGCCGAGCGCTCCGCTCTGCGCGGAATGTTCGCCTTCCGGCTCGAAGAAGAACGGGTGTTTGCCCCAGACGTTACAGCCGCCGCCCGCGCGGAACGCCTCGTAGATTTCCGAGATTTCCGTGGACGGAGTGATCGGATACCCGATGACTCCGCCGCACACATGGCCCATCACCTCGGCGACGGCGCCGTTACCATGGATAACGGTAGGAATCCCGGGGTATTGCACGTTCATTTGTTCTGCTTGGGTGAGGAATTGCAAGTTCATTTGTTCTGCTCGCGTGAGGATGGGTGCAGCGCTTCGACATCACGTCGGAGTGGTCGTTTCAGATATTGATGGGCGCGCCGATCGCCCGGTCGCCGAGCGTCGTCACGACGGGCGAACCGAGGCTGGCCGCATTGCACACGGCTTCCGCCATGAACAGCAGACCCTGGCTCAAAGCGGCGGCATATACGCGCATGCGCCCGGCGCTGAAGCGCCGATCGCCACCGACAGCGCGCCAAATTCGCTTTCAACATTGATAAATTCGCAGCGCTTGAGATTGCCCTCGCGGACGACCTCGCCAACCCCCTGGACCATATGGGTCTGCGAGGACATATCCGCAAGGGGAAGCGACGGCGACGGATCGCCGAATCCCTCGACGATATGAGCCTGCGGGGTGGATGGGACAGCCGCACACGACCGGAGCGCCGGCGCGCTCGGAACCGAAGCTTGGAAAGGCTTGGACGCGCTGATTCTCGGTGAACGCCGCGACCGAGAGAAGCTTCCCCGCCGCGACGGCGCCGTGGCCTCCACGACCGTGGATGCGAACCTGGAACATGCTGGCGCCCCATTTTACGGTAGCATCTTGCTATATTGACAACACAAATAGACCCGTTGCGAGCCGCGCCGCCTTGATGTGTCTCAATTCGGACGTTGGATTGGGCGTCGCGCTCGTTTCGTCATGGTCTCTCCTGATCCGCGGCGATCGTCGCTGCAGTCAGGCGGAAAATCCACTTATCGGTCCGTCGAGATTCGCTCGGCCAGCTCCGCTGTGCTAGCATGCGCGCAAGGAGGATCGAGGCAAATGCAATCACATCTGTTCGGCCGCATGCCCGACGGCGCCGCGGTCCAGGCTTTTTCTCTGCGCAGCAGCACCGGCTTGAGCGCGACCTTCACGCAATATGGCGCGCGGATCACCGAATTGCTTGCGCCGGTCGCCGGCAAAGCGCGCAACGTGACGCTGGGGTTCGACCGGCTGGAGCCGTATCTGAGCGACAGCATGCATATCGGCGCCATCGCCGGCCGCTACGCCAACCGCATCGGCGGCGGACGCTTCACCCTCGACGGGCGCGAGTACCGGCTGCCGAACAACGACGGCCGCAACACGCTGCACGGCGGGCCGCGCGGCTTCGCCTTTCTTGTGTGGCAGGCCGAGCCGGACGGCGAAACGCTGCGGCTGACGCTGCACAGCCCTGACGGCGACCAGGGATTCCCCGGCGCGCTGGACGCGGTGGTGGAATACCGGCTGGACGGCGACGCGCTGGTGATCGATTACGCGGCGACCACCGATGCGCCGACGGTGCTGAACCTGACCAACCACGCCTATTTCAACTTGTCCGGCGAAGCGTCGGTGCTGAAGCATGTGCTGCGCATCCCCTCGTCCCGCATCACGACGCTGGACGCCGAGCTGATCCCCACCGGCGAGATCCGTGACATCGCCGGCACGCCGCTGGATTTCACCACCCCGACCGCGATCGGCGCGCGCATCGACGAACCCAACGACCAGTTGCAGCGCGGCGGCGGCTACGACCTGAATTACGTGTTGGCCGACGCGCCGCGCGCCGCGCCGGCGCTGGCCGCGACCCTCTCGGCCGGCGGCATTGTCATGACCGTGCTGACCACCGAGCCGGGACTGCAATTCTACAGCGGCAATTTCCTCAGGGGCGCTCCGTTCGCGTGGCGCAGCGCGTGCTGCCTGGAGACGCAGCATTTCACCGACAGCGTCAACCGTCCGGCGTTTCCCACCACCGTGCTGCGGCCCGGCGAGCGGTTCGCGTCGCGCACGGTGTATCGCTTCAGCGCCGGCTGAGTCGGGCGCGATCCGGCAGTCAAGAGGCGCCGTTGGCGCGCGGATTCTCGCCGCCGCCGACAAGAGCCCCTGATCGCACGAAAAAGGGCCGATCGAGGCGCCGGCGCAGTCCGGCGCGACCGTCTATTGGCGCGCCTGCGGCCGGCGGGTGAAGCGCCCCTTCTGCGACGGCGGCCGACAAGGGGGCCGGGTTCGCGCCCAAGCCGCTCACGCCGAGCGAGACCCGCGCCGGCTATGTTGCGCTGCAGCGAGCACAACGCCGAGCCGCCGATTTGCGGCGGCGCCGACCCCACGTGTCAGCCGACGGCGTGGCCACGCCGCCGGTTGACGCACGGGTCCGGTCCGCTTCCCCACCCCAGCCAGACAGGCCGGCTGGCGCGGGGCATGCCGTTCAGCCCTGCTGCGACGGCAGCGGCGGCAGGGCCGGGCCGGCGCCGGCGCCGGTCCTGGCGATGGCGTCGGCGATCTCCTGTAGGTCCGCCCGGCTCAGCTCCAGCGTCACGGCAGGGAACCAGTCATCCACCTGCGCCGGGCGGCGGGCGCCCATGATCGCCGCGGTCACCCCCGGCCAAGCCAGCGTCCAGGCCGTGGCGAC
>JBEKAL010000126.1:0-10497 GCA_050015935.1 Roseiarcus sp. | reverse complement strand
GCCTCGCCAAGGACTGGGAAAACCGCAACCACAACGCCCTCGCCTTCCTCCGCCTTGCCTCCATCCGCCTCATGCTCAGAAAACTCTGTAATCCCTCATGAAGTCTCCGGACGGACTCTGAGCCATAGCGCCTTGGGAAGGAGAAACTTGGGTCGCCGAGCGAGCGGCGCGCGGCGAACAGCCGAGCGCTTTCACGCGGCCCTGTGCCAATACATGTCCCAGCCGAGGTATCGCGTCGTCGCTTCATACACGGCGCTTGCTGCGTGCGAGAGGTTGGCCGCGACGTGGTGCTCAAACCCATTCTCGCAGACATAATGCAATAACCGCTGCAGGTTCGGGATCTCAACGACGGCCGCGCCGCCAAAGGTCTTCAGCGGATCGTCGGTGAACGTTCCAACACCCACATAGCCGCGCATTTTGCCGGAAATGTCATCGGTCGAGAAACGGGCAAAGCTCATCGGACCGGCCTTTACGCGTCCGACGACGGTGCCGTAAGCGTTCTTCGCGCCAACCGCGCCGGAGATGATATCGCCATATCCCATGTGCGCGTCATCAAAGAAATTCTTGGGCAGGTTGCTGCAATGGAAGCACACAGCCTTGTTCGGATCGTTGCCGTAATTGTTGTTCCAGTCGAGCAAGGCGCTCGGAGTCTGCGACGCCAGCGCCAGCCCATGCATACTGATGGCGCCACAGACATCCGCTTCACAGGCGCTCGCCATTAGGTTGTCGCTCATCATGCTCATGACTGTGCAGGGTACGACGCCGAGATATTCTTCCATCGTCGTCCAGCATTGGAGAGCGCTGATCGTGACGTCGGTGGCCTTCATCCATTCGTCGAGGACGACCGCCAGCTTTGCCATCTTCATCAGCGATGTATTTGGGACGCCCTTGGTGGCGACGTATTTCCCGATTGCCACGAGCTTGAGCTGCACTCCTTCGCTGTCGTCCCGAAGTTTCGCGATTCGACCGAGGATGTCGGAAAGATCGACCGGTTCCGTGGAAATGCCATGCGCCTCGAGGATTTTCTCGCTGTAGCGCACCGTATTGAAGGCTGCGGGGCGGGCGCCGACGCAGCCCACGCGCAGATTGTGAAGGCCGTTGGCGACGCGGCATACCGAGGCAAACCACCCCAAATCTTCCTCGAACTCCTCCGACTGCAAACTCACGGTGTGCAGACGGGTCAGCGAGTACGGGATGCCGTATTGGCGCAAGTTGTTGCAGGTGGACAGCTTGCCGCAGAAACTGTCGCGACGATATTGAATGGTCATCTTGCTCGCATCGTCGGGCGTGGCCTGAATCAGAACCGGTACGTCGAGCCGCGCCAAGCGCAGGGTGTCAGCGATCGCACGTTCGTCGCCGAAATTGGGTAGGGTGACGACGACTCCGGCGATACGGCCGCGGTTCGCCTGGAATAGCTCCGCGCAGCGTTTGGCGTCCTCATGCGTTTCGACGGCACCGTGCTTGGTCTGCTCAGGCGTCAGGACAATGCAGTCGAAGCCCTTGCGTTCTAGCACGTGGACGATCTCATCATGTCCGGTCTTGGCAAGGATGTCTGGAAAGAAGTTTCGGTTGCCGACGATAACTCCCATCGTCATCTTTTGTTTTACCATAGCCATCTCTCCACAATTGGAATGCCGATCCGTCTCAAGACGAACGCCTCATCCAGCTTCATTAAAAATCTACAGGATCGAAACAAACACGTTGACTTAGGTCAGCCGGCCGCCCCGGGGATTTATGCGGCGCTGGCGCAGGCTTTCAGGACCGAATCCGTCGCCTCGACATCTTTTTCGAAAGGTGGGACCGGCTGTATCTCCGCCTTCTTTAATCGATCGTGGTAAACCTTGACCGCTTCCGTGGGCGAGACTTCTTCGTCGAGGACGCGGCGCATGAGCTCGATAATCGAGAGCGGGCTTTCCGCCAGCCTTATCTTGCGTCCGAATAGGGCGAGACGGGCGCCGCTTCGTTGCGCCGCCCGTAGGAGCTCCATCGCGTCTCGAGCGGCGCCCGCGTTTCCGCCGAGAACCCCGACGATCAAACGGGAGTCGTAGGAGACAAGTTCCTCAAGGACCGCCGGACCATTGAACGCGACCTTGAGAAATTGCGGTCGCCCGGCTTCGGCGACATCGGCGTGCGCACTGACGATGCAGTCGTTCGCATAACGTCCCACGTCGGCGCGGTCGGTTTCGTCGAACCCGACGTCGGGGTTGAATACTTCGAGAAAGTAACGAAGACCGCGCCTCTCCGCCTCCAGCCGAAATTCCCGATAGGCCGCCAGGGTTGCGAAGTCACGGTGATTGTCATTTACGAAAGTGACGGAGTAGAGCGCCAGATCGGTAAGCTGGCGCGATGAGGCCGGGTCGAGGCTGCCGCTGAGGATATGCTCCACCGCCGGGGTCCGAAACGGACGCGGAGGATGCCGCGTGTAGCCGCCACCCCGAACGCCCATCCAAATGTCGGTTGTGTCGTTTGCCCGCGCCGCAAGCGTGATCGCGCTCTCCTTGAATAGCCCTTCCGCAACCGCCCGTTCGAGATTGGACACCGACAGAAGCATCATGTCGATGATGTCTTGCTGAACGATCTCACGGATCGCCTGCAGGAAATCGGCGCGGCTCTTGTGCCGGCCGGTCTCGCGCCCCTTCGCATCCCGGACTGGACCGAAAGCAGTGATTCCTCCGCCCATGTCGCAGTCCCTGGCGTCGCAGATCGCGAACCCCTTCGAATCGGGATTGTTGCCCAATCGCGTGAGTTTTTCAAAGAGGCGCATGGCGGTGTAGCCTTTCACCCTTGCCGAGCGACGATCTCTGTGCCGCCCCAGCGATCGAACCGGGCTATTCGATCGCCGCTGCTAGCGAGGACGGCTTCGCAACGTCGCGGCGATCGAGTCCAGTAGAATACTCATAGTCAACGCGCCGGGATCGACGAAACCGACCGTTTGTTCGCCCAATCCCTTCGCCTTGCCGATCTTCGCGACCCATCCCCGGGTCGCTTCCAATCCTTCGCCGGCCGCTTGGGCCGCTGCCGCCGCGACCTGCTCAAGTGATCCGCCGCCCACGAACGTCTTCCGAGCCGCCTCCGCGGCGGGCGCGAGCGCATCCACCATGGTCTTATCGCCGATCTTGGCCTTGCCACGGCCCTGCACCGCCTTCAGCCCGCCCTCGAGCGCCAACACCAACGCCTCGGCGTCGAAGACGTCGCCCTTCACGGTTTGGGCCGCGCCCTGGAACAGGGTCCCGAATATGACCCCGGACGCGCCGCCGCTGGCCATCATCAGCGCCCGGCCGCAGCCGCGGAAGAGTTCCTGGATAGAGTGGGCCTCCTTCGCGATGGCCTGATCGAACGCGGTGAAACCGCGCGCCATGCCGACCCCATGATCGCCGTCGCCGATATCCTGGTCTGCTTTCGTCAATCGATCCTTGCTTAAGATCACGGACCGCGCTGCCGCCGACAACAGCGCTTTCGTCTCCGACAGGTTAAGCCCGGCGCTCACTTGAGTGCGCACGCTTTGAGGAAGGACTCGTTCGACGCCGACTGGCCCAGGCGCCCGGCGAGTTCTTCGTCGAGCCGGAACAGCGTGATACTGAAACCCGCCATCTCCTGCGTCGTCATATATGGGCCGATCCATGTGTCGTGCACCGTGACGCCACGCTCGTCCAGGATCTGGCGGACTCGCCGGTTGACGATCAGGAGCTCCATCATGGTCGTCGCGCCAAGGTCGTCGACAAGAAGTTCCACACGATCGCCCCGTCTCAACGGGAAGTCTTCCATGAGCTGGCCCATCATCAGGTCGACGAGCCGGTCCGCCTGCATTATCTTTTGGCGCGCAACGCCACGTTCGCCATGACCGCCCATTCCAATTTCGATTTCGTCTTCGCCAAGGGTGAAGGTCGGCTGGCCGGTTTCCGGCAAGGAACCGGGCCGAAGGGCAACGCTCAACGAGCGGATATTCTGCTGGGCGCGAAGCGTCAGGCGATACGCCTCTTCGAGGCTCAGCCCGCTTCGGCACGCGGCGCCGGCGATCTTGACCTGAAAGAACGAACCGGCGATGCCGCGCCGTCCTTCGCCTTTCGGTAGCGCGATATCGTCCATGGTGCGGGCATGCATGACCTCAATCCCCTCGTCGTGGGCCATCTCGGCCGCAACCTCGAAGTTCATAATGTCGCCTTCATAGTTCCCATAGACATAGAGAACCCCGCGCCCGCGATGGATGGCCTTCGTCGCCTCGAAGATGATTTCCGGCGATGGCGCAGCGAAAATGTTGCCGCATGCCGCTGCGTCAGCGTAGCCGGGGCCGACGTAAGTCGTGTAGATGGGCTCGTGACCGCTCCCCCCGCCGATCAGAAGGCCGACTTTGCCGTCTTCGAGGTTCGCTCGCATGATGGCGTTGACGCCCGGCACCTGAATAAGGCGCCCGTGCGACGCCAACAGCAGGCCCTCGATGACTTCGCCTACGATTTTCTCAGGATCGTTAATCGCCTTCTTGATCATTGCCGATCTCCCTGGCCAATCTGACATCTGCTCTTTACTCGGCGGCAAGCGCGGATCTCTTCGTGACGCCATAGGTTTTGGTGCGCTCCATAACGTTCGCGATCTCGGCGTCGGAAAGGATGTGGGCCCCGCCGATCTGGAGCGAAAGGAAGTATTGCCGAGCGAGATTCTCTAGTTCCTCGGCGAGAGCTAGGGCGCTTTGAAGGTTAGGGCCGACGGCGATCGTTCCGTGATTCGCGAGCAGGCAGCAATTACGGCCCTCCAAAGTCTTCACCGCGTTATCGGAAAGTTCCTTGGTGCCGAAGGCGGCGTAAGGGGCGACCCTTACGGTCGGGCCGCCCGTGAGCGCGATCATATAGTGGATGGCCGGAATCTCGCGACCGCAGATGGCGAACGCCGTTGCGTAAAGACTATGTGCGTGGACGATCGCGCCCACATCGGGTCGTGCTTGCGTCATGTCGAGGTGGAACCTCCACTCAGTCGAGGGCGCAAACGGACCGGTCCAACTTCCGTATGCGCCCTCAAGAGGCATTACGGCAATATCTTCGGGCTGCATCTCGTCGTAAGGCAGCCCGCTTGGCGTGATCAGAATATTTTGGCCGAATCGCACGCTGATATTGCCGGACTTGCCTTGGTTGACACCATGAGCGTTCATCGTCAGGCAAGCCGCAATGATCTCGCGACGCATGGTGAATTCGTCGTGAATGGTCATAGCTCGACACCCTATTGGGCCGCTTCCTGGCGACGTTCGGGATAGAGGGACAGCAAACCTTCGCGGCTGGCCGGACAGACGCCGCGCTCGGTGACGAGTCCGGTGACCAGCCGCGCCGGGGTGACGTCGAAGGCGTAGTTGGCCGCGGCGCTGCCCTCGGGCGTGAGGCGCACTTCGACGACGGAACCGTCGGCGCTCAAACCGGAGATATGCGTCACCTCACGCTGGCTGCGTTCCTCGATCGGGATCTGCCTGAGCCCGTCGGCGATGGTCCAGTCTATGGTGGGGCTGGGCAGGGCGACATAGAACGGCACGCCATTGTCCTTGGCCGCCAGCGCCTTGAGATAGGTGCCGATCTTGTTGGCCACATCACCGGCGGCCGTGGTGCGATCGGTGCCGACGATGCACATGTCCACCATGCCGTGCTGCATCAGATGTCCGCCGGCATTGTCGACGATCACCGTGTGCGGCACGCCGTGCCAGGACAGTTCCCGCGCGGTGAGCGAGGCGCCCTGATTGCGCGGCCGGGTTTCGTCGACCCATACGTGCACGGGAATACCTGCATTGTGCGCCTTGTATATCGGGGCGGTAGCGGTGCCCCAGTCCACCGTGGCGAGCCAGCCGGCGTTGCAATGGGTGAGGATGTTGAGCCGCTTCGCCCCGCCGGCCCGGCGCTTGTCCCAGAGCGCTTTGACGATACCGAGGCCATGATCGCCGATGGCGCTGCAGATGGCCACATCCTCGTCGCAGATCGCAGCCGCACGAACCCAGGCCGCAGCGCGGCGGCCCGGCAATGCGAGCGGCGGCAGGGCGCGGCGCATCTCGTCGAGCGCCCAGCGCAGGTTCACTGCGGTCGGCCGGGTCGCGTACAACGTAGCGTAGGCCTGCTCGACCCGGGCGTCCGACGCGTCAGCGGCGAGCGCCAGCGCCATTCCATAGGCCGCCGTCGCCCCGATCAAAGGCGCGCCTCGCACCTTCATGTCCTTGATCGCCGCCGCTGCATCCTCAAGGGTCGCAAGCGTCGCCCAGATCAGCGCATGAGGCAGTTTGGTCTGGTCGATGATTTGCACGGTCCGGCCATCGTCTGCGGGGCGAATCGTTCGGGTGGGCTGGCCATCGATATTCATGGGCACGCTCTCAAATGTAACAGTGGTAAACTAGGCTTTGATTCAACACATAGATAGCTCGACACATACATAGCCTGCGTAACATGCCTCGCTAATCGATCCGCGACGGGCTGGCATTGACTCAAGTCAACATTCACCCACATGCGCGCCCAGTCCAGCATAACATTTCACTTAAGCGCCGCTCACTTGAGCGCGCTCGCGGAGACGTTGGGCGTAGACGTTGATGATCAAGGCCGCCAGCAGAATCACGCCGCGGATCAAAATTTTGACAAAGCTGTCGATATCGATGTGATCGAGGCCGTTGTTGAGCACGCCGAGGACGAAGAGGCCAGCTATCGTGTTCCCGATGCCTCCTTGGCCTCCGGCCAAGCTTGTGCCGCCGACGACCACGGCAGCGATCCCATCAATCAGATAGTCGACGAATTCGTCCTGCTGGGCGCTGCCGAAATGCGCGACGCCCAACATGCCGGCGAGACCGGCGCACGCCGCAGAGATCACCATCACCGAAGAGATGATCGCACGAACGTTGACGCCCGCATACTCGGCGGCCTCGCGGTTGCCGCCCACCATGTAAACGTAACGGCCGAACCGCGTGTAGGTGAGGACGAAATGGCCGATTCCAAGGACGATTGCCGCGACGATCACGACCCATGGAACGGGACCGAGATATCCACCGCCCAGCGTCTCGATGAGTGGCGGCACTTTATATGCGATCTGCCCGCGCACGAGGATGGCGCAGACGCCAGCCGAAATCTCGAGCGTCGCGAGCGTCATAATGAACGAAGGAATGCCGATTCGGGTTACGCCAATGGCGTTGATGGCGCCGAACACCAGCGAACTCAAGATCGCCAGTAGGATTGCAAGCCCACCGGATAAGGGAATGTTCGCGATGTTGACGCTCGCGTCTTGCAGGGTGAAATACGCGAGGACGATTCCCACGGCATTGGCGACGTTGGCGAAACTCAGGTCGATTTCCGCACAGAGCAGCACGAACGTTAGGCCGGTCGCCATGATTGCGGTGATGGAAATTTGAGTGAGAATGTTGCCGAGGTTTCCCCAGGAGACAAACGATTGACTCGTGACGCTGAAGAAAAGCACCAAGCAAAGCAGCGTGACAAACGGGACGATGTTTCTCAGCTGGTCCCGGAGCCATGATTGGATTGTTGCGGCTCTGCGGGCGCCATAAGGGTGAGCCGGGTCGGTTTTGTTCAGAGTCACTGCTCCCCTCACTTTACGCGGCTGCGAGAAGACGTTCTTTGTTGACCATACCTTCCGCGAATTCACGCGTTAACTGGCCTTTTCTCATCACTAGGATGCGATCAGCAAGCGCGAGAATGGTCTCCGGTTCGGTCGAAGCGACGATGATCGCCATACCTTGGTCGCGCAATCCGCGAACGATCTTCACCACGTCGCTCTTGGCGGCGACGTCCATGCCGCGCGTCGGTTCGCTCAAGATCAGGACCTTGGGCGCATAGGTCAGCCACTTCGCCAGGGCGGATTTCTGCTGATTGCCGCCGGATAAAGTGCTGACCAGGCGGTCGACGGACGGCGGGTCGATGTGCAGCCGTCGCACAAGTCCGGCGGAAACTGAACGCTCCGTCTCCGGCTTGAGCAGATAGCGGGAGATGCGCTCGAGAACGCTGATCGTGATATTCTTGAAAACCGGTTCGTGATAAAACAGCATGCTCCGCCGGCTCTCGGACATGAAAGCCACTCCCGCACGTCGGGCCATCGAGGTGTTGCGCAACGCGACCGAGCGGCCTTCCAGGCGCACGACGCCACGTTCGGGATGCAGCTTGCCGAACAGGGCTCGCACCAACTCGATTTGGCCGCAACCCATGAAGCCGTAGATGCCCAGGACTTCGCCGGCCCGCACCGTCAGCGATATGTCGCGATAGGCGCGTCCCAATGACAGGCGCTCGGTCTCGAGAACGACCGGCAGGTTCGGTCTGTCCTTGAGCTCGAAGTCGCCGGTGTAGCTCTCCGCGAGCTCGTCGTGGCCGGTTCCGATCATCTGCTCGATGACTTGCTGCTTGTCGAGCCCTTCGTTCGCTTGGGTGGCGACCTTTCGGCCATTGCGGAAGACCGTGACGACGTCGGAGATCTTCAGCACGTCATCGAGAAAATGGGAGATAAACACAATACTCTGGCCCGAATCGCGGAGCCGGCTGAGCACCTCGAACAGCCGCTCGACCTCCGGGGGCGAGAGGGCCGAGGTTGGCTCGTCGAGGATTATGATGCGCGCGCCGGAAAACAGCACGCGACTTATCTCGACAAGCTGTTGCAATCCGATCGGCAGCGAGCCCATACGGGCGCGCGGATTGATCTCGATACCCAGTCCGCGGAGATGATCGTCCGCCTCGCGAACCATGCGGTGCCAGTCCACAATCCCAAACCGCCCGGTGGACTGATGGCCAAGAAGCACGTTCTCAGCCACCGTCAAATCCGGCACCGTGCTGAGCTCCTGATACACCATACCGATACCCGCCGCTTGCGCATCGTGGGTCGAACGAAAACGTGTGACGGCGCCATCGAGGCGGATCGTTCCTTGGTAATCCGTGTACACGCCCGCGATGATCTTCATCAGCGTGCTTTTGCCCGCGCCGTTCTGGCCGACCAGCCCGTGTATTTCGTGAGGGCGAAGTGCGAAGTCGACCTCCTTCAGTGCGGCGACCCCGGCGAAGGATTTCGAAATTCCCGAAAGCTCGAGAATCGGAGCGGCGCCGTTCATTTCCATCGACCCGTCAAGAAAAGGCGGCGCACACCGGGGGCAGCCGACGCGCGCCGCTCATTGCGCTCAAAGGCGGATTAGATCAGGAAATGGCCTTCCATCCACTTAATGCCTGGCGCGTTCGGCTTGGTGATGACCGGCCCGTCGGTGACGACGTTCTTGGGAATGCCGCCCTCGCCGGTCTTCTCGCCGCCAACCACAGCCGACACGCCGGCGATGATCGCGCCGCCGTGAATGCGGCTAGACGGATTGCGCACCGTCGCGAACATACGGCCATCGAGCACCGCGTCGAGCGCCGGCGGCATGCCGTCGACGCCGCCGATCAGGATACTGGTGCGGTTGTGCTGCTTCATCACGTTGTAGGCGGCCAGCGCCATGTCGTCATTGTGGAAGAAGGCCGCGTCGATCTGCGGGTACTTCGTCAGCAAGGTTTCCCAGATGCGGGCGACCTTGGTGACGTCCCAGTCGCCGGGCTGCTCGTCGAGCACTTCGATGTTGGGGTAGCTTTTCACCACGCTGTGGAAGCCCTTGGCCCGACCCTGGGCTCCGGTATGGCCGAGCGCGCCCTGCGTCATCACCATCTTGCCCTTGCCGCCGATGGCGGCGACCAGCGCCTGGGTTACGGCCGCGCCCATGAATTCATTGTCCGGGGCGAGGAAGGCGTGAACGTTGATCTGATCGAGAGGCGCAATCAAAGTGTCCATATCGATCACCGGAATGCCGGCGTCGATCATCTTCTGCACCGGCTCGGTCAGTGTGCCGATGCCGAAGGCCTGCATGGCCACGAAGTCCCACTTCTGCGAGGCCATGTCGTCGATCGCGGCGCGTTGCCGGGGAGCGCTCAACGCCCCATCGAACCAGGTGACCTCGACGTTGAACAGCTTGCCCCAGAATTCCGCCGCCTCCTTGCCCTGGGCGCACCAAGTGGCCTGCAGCCCGGCGTTGGAAAACGCCGCCTTCAAAGGCTTTTCCGAGCGCCCCGTGGCCTTCGTCATCTCTTGCGCCATGGCTGGCGTAAGGCCCATTCCGCCGAGGAGCGCCGCCGCACCCGTGGAAGCGCCGAGGATTGCGAAAAAGTCGCGACGCGATTGGTAGCTTGGCCGAAACTGATTGGACATGTTCATCCCCTTTTTAACGACAAGCATAGAGAATTTATCAATTTGACAGCCTCGCTCGCGCCGCGCCTTGACATGTGTCAAGCTCTGGCGCGTTTGTTCTCCCAACCTATCGCCTGCACGGCTCCCACCAGTTTGCTTATAGCCTCACGCGCGATCCAGGCGCGCCAGGAGTCCGGGCGAAATATGGAACGGCGTCAACGACATCGGCGATCGAACGGAACTGTTCGGGATGGGTCAGCAGGGTCCGGGCCATGAGCAACGCCCCCGTTTCCGCAGCTGCGCGTCGGTCCTGATCCTTGATCCATTCGAAATCGATGTTATGAG
>JBEKAL010000125.1:0-10592 GCA_050015935.1 Roseiarcus sp. | reverse complement strand
GCCCACGCTCACGCGGCCCGAGGGCAGCGGGCGCCCTCTGGTGCGCTCGACGCCGGCGTCGAGCTTGCGATCGAGGATGTCGTTGTAGGTGCAGCCGGCGCCGCGCATCGCGATCGCGCCGACGAGGAAAAGCGCGAGATGCCAGAGGTTCGGCCCGCGATGGCCCGCCAGACCCGCCAGCGCCGTCGATTCCCAGCACGGCGCGAGCAGCAACTGCCAGCCGGCCGGACGATCGACCCGGGCCAATTGCACGAAAGGCAGAGCGAAATTCGGCGTCAGCCGCAGCACGAGGCTGGTCGGGCGCGCGTCGGGCAGCGCCCCGGGCCGAGAAGCTTCGGGGCTCAAAGCGGGCCGGTCGGCAGGGGCTGGGCCTGGGGCCCGCCGCCCTGCGCCTGCTGTTCCTTCATCTTCTTCAACTGCGCCGCCGCCGCGCAGGCCCTGGCGGAGAACGCGACGCTCTTGGCGTGGTTGGCCTTGAGCTGGGCGATCGCCTCGTCGGGGATTTGGCACCAGTCCTTGTTCTTCTCCATATAGGCGATCAGCGCGTTTTCCGCCGCATTGAGGCCGGCCGACTTGGCGCAGAACGCCGCCGGATCGAGCTGCTTGCCGTGCGCGCTCTTGACCAAGTTGTTGATCGTAACCAGTTCCGCCTCGCGCCGCTGCGCGAGCTTCTGCAGATCTTCGCCGCAGCTCTGCTGCGCGAAGGAGGGGGTGGCCCATGCCGCGCCGCCGAGCGACAGCGCCAGGACCAGCAACTTGGTGAAACGCCTCGTCATCGTCGACAATTCCGCATTCATGAAGCTTTCAATATTACAGCAACTCGCGTTCGCGCGACAGCGCCGCAGGAAAGCGGCGAAAACGGGGCGGCGGCGCGAATTCGACCAAGCGCTCACACCCAGCCGCGCGCGGCGAAGTCGATGGCGTAAAGCGCCGGCGCCGCGGCGATCGCCGCCATGCCGACGAGCACCGAATCGGCTCGCATCGCCAGCCGCGTCGGGATGCGGCGCGCCAGCGCCTCGACCGGCGCCTTGGCCTCGAAGGCGCGGCGGAACGCCGCGTCGTCGAGGAACTCGACGATGTGCGGCAGCACGCCGCCGCCGAGCGTGACGCCGCCGGTGGCGACGAAGGCGACGCCCATGTCGCCGGAAAAACGCGCGACGATGCGCCAGTACAGCCTCACGCTCGCCGCCTCCTCGCCGTCGCGGTTCGCCAGCGCGGCGGCGGTGAGCGCCCGCCCGTCGAGCGAGGGCTTCGGCCGCCCGAGCGCCGCCAGACGCGCGGCGTGCACGCGAACGAGGCCGGGACCGGACATCACGCTTTCGGTGGTCACGCGGCCGTGCACGCGCTCGAGATGCGGCCACAGCGCGCCCTCCTCGTCGCCGACCGGGCCGAAGTCGATGTGGCACGCCTCCGAGGCGAGCGGGGTATGGCGCCCGCCCACTTCGATGAGGGCGCCGATTCCGAGTCCGGTGCCCGGTCCGAGGATGACCTGGGGCCCCCGCGCGCCGAACGGCGCCGGCCCGATCGCGCGCGCCCATTCGCGGGGAATGGCGGGCAGCGAGAGGGCCTGCGCCTCGAAATCGTTGAGCAGCAGACCCTGGCCGAGGCCGAGCCGGCGCGCCGCCTCGGGGCCGTCGATCAGCCAGGGCGCGTTGGTCAGCTTGAGCTTGCGCCCGTCGACCGGCCCGGCGCCGCAGGCGATCACCGAACGCGGCCGGCCGCCGAGCTTCGGCGCCGCCGCCTCGATCGCCTCGACGAGGCCGGGATAATCCCAGGTCTTCACATGTACGACCGAACCGAGCGGCGCGTCCGGCGCGGCTTGAAGCGCCAAGCGCGCATTGGTGCCGCCGACGTCGCAGACGAGAACCGGGAAGGGAAAGGCGAACTCGCTCATGGCGGCATAAACGGGAAACTGTGGCGTGACGTCAAGGCGAGGAGGCGGCGCAATTCATGGCGGGGCGTCGAATCGCCGCAATTCCAATTCGACCGCCTCGAGCAAGGCGGGAAGGCGATTTTGAACCGTGCCCCATACGAGGCGCTGGCGCACGTCCTCGTAGTCGTGCCGATAAACATTGCCGGCGCCCGCCATCTCGGCCCACGGGATATGCGTATGCCGCGCCTTCATCTCCAGCGGAATACGACGCGAGGCCTCCGAGATGATCTCCAAGCATCGCGTCGCGGCATAGAAGACGAGGTCGTTGTCGCGAAACTCCTCGTAAGTGAGACTGCCCACGAACTTGCGCGCGAGGTAGATGTTGTGCCGGATATCGGCGAGCCAGGTTGCGCGCCCGTCGAATCAGAACGCATAGACCGCTTCGGCCTCGGCAGGCGGGCGCACATAGGGCTTGAGCGCCGCGCGATCGACGACGTCGACCGGCTCTGCAAAGAGTTCGGCGATATAGGATTTCAAGCCGACATAGGCGTACACGTCCTGCACCGCCTCCGGCTCGATCTCGATCATGATGTCGATATCGCTGTCGGGTCGACCGTCGCCGCGCGCGCGCGAACCGAACAGGGCGGCGTGCGTCACCCCCCGCGCCCGCAACGCGGCCTCGTTCTCGCGCAATCTGGCGATGATGCCCTGCTTGTCCATTCTTGTATTTTAGCACGTTCGACCGCCGTTTGGGACCGGAAACGCTTTGGACTGGAAACGACGCAGCGACAGTTGCGCATTCGAATTAACGAGATATAAGGAACAAAGAACGAACGCGATCGCCGGCCGGTGATTCGGCGCGCGAGGTCGCGGTCGTCGTCCGGAGTCCACAGGAGATTTGCACGGAACCGGCGATTCCAGCCGCGCAGAGTTTCGAAAAAGCGTTATTCGCTTTAGCCTCGCTTGCGAGAGGACGGTCGCCGATATGAGCGAGTTCACATACTATGAATTTTTCGCTGGTGGCGGCATGGCGCGCGCGGGCCTTCAGCACGGTTGGCGCTGCCTATTTGCCAATGATTTTGACCACAAGAAAGGGGCGATCTATCGCGCGAACTGGCGCGATGACTCGCTGCGAATCGGCGACGTTAGAAGTATCCGCGCGGACGAAGTACCCGGCACAGCCGACTTAGCTTGGGCCTCTTTCCCCTGTCAGGACCTCTCCCTGGCGGGAGGCGGCGCGGGCCTGCGCGGCGAGCGATCGGGGACGTTTTGGCCGTACTGGTCGCTGATTAGGTCGATAGTGGAAGCCGGACGCGCGCCATCAACGCTGGTCCTAGAGAACGTTTGCGGCACGTTGACTTCGCACGAAGGCAAAGACTTTCGAGCGATTTGCGCCGAGCTATTCAAGGCGGGATATCGTTTTGGCGCTATGGTTATTGACGCAGCCCCGTTCGTACCGCAATCGCGCCCTCGACTTTTCATCGTGGCGGTTCGAGACGAGCTAGCAGTTCCGTCAATGACCTCAGGCGTTGAGCCGGATGCGCAATGGACCACGCGTTCTCTGCTGCGAGCCTTTGAAGGTTTGCCGGCCAAAGAACGGGAAGCGTGGATTTGGTGGCGCATGCCGGCGCCAGCGCCTCGTGTGACCACCTTCGCCGATCTCATTGAAGACGATCCTGTCGGCGTCGTCTGGCACACCGCTCAGGAGACCAGAGCGCTTCTTGCAAAGATGACCGAAGTCAATCGAGCTAAAGTCGATGAAGCGTTTTGTCACGGACGCCGCGTGGTCGGAGCCGCTTACAAGCGCACGCGTCTCGATTCCGGCGGAGAAAAGATTCAGCGGGCCGAAGTGCGTTTCGACGGCATGGCCGGATGCCTGCGGACGCCGGCCGGTGGGTCGAGCCGACAAATCGTAGTGATTGTTGATGGGCGTCGCGTTCGATCGCGACTGATCTCCGCGCGCGAAACGGCGCGTCTTATGGGCCTACCGGATAGCTATCAACTGCCTGAAAACTACAACGAGGCTTATCATTTGACCGGCGATGGAGTCGCCGTGCCCGTCGTAAGGCACGTGGCGGCGCATGTTCTCGAACCCGTCATCGCACTTTCTCCTCGTTCGTCGAGGGCCGCCGCGTGAGTATTATCCCGTGCGAAAAAACAAGGCGTTCGAGCTGAAAATTCGCGAGTTCGCGGAAACGCTCAAGACGGAGGCGCATACACTGGGCAGCAATGGCCTTGACGAAAACGATGTCTATAACTCGGGACTGTTCCGCGGCGCCATAGAGCGTATACGTGGTCAGTTCGCGGCGTCAATGAACGAAAAACGGCAGTTTGTCGATCGCGTACTCAGCCACATGCAGGACGAAGGTTACGTACAAAACTACGAGTCGTCCGGAAGTAAGAATCGTCACGACTACACATTGAAGCTGCACAGTGGCAAGACGGCGGTGATTGAATTGAAAGGTTGCCTCGACGGCAATAACACTAACATTTTTCAGCGCCCCGCTCATGCCGAAGAATTCATCATCTGGAGTGTCTGCGCAAATCGGGGCGCCGACCCGCGGCGAAACGTATGGTCCGGTCTTCACACTCGATTGAGCGCAACCATCATCGCAGAAGAAAAACGAGTTGACGGTCTAGTGGTTTGGGATTGGGTCTGTGGCACGATTGGGCGAATTTGTCCCAAACTCACGGCTTCCGATCGCAGGACTACGGTCGCGCAATACCGCTTGCCGCCTCCGTGCATATATGTGTTTCCGTCGACCATCCCGACACCGCGCAATAACGCCAATCCACGTGCTCAATCTCTAGCAGCCGTTGAGCTCCTACAGGCGTTTCATCGATGCTTCGGCGGCCGCGACGAGGAGATAAATTTCGTCGACTTCGAGGTCGCGCACCGCGACGAAGATACGGTTCGTCGGACGATCGTCCGACGCGGCGGCGAGATCGCCAAGGAGTCCGAGGAAACCGCAATTCGGCGTGAATAAGTTCAAGCAAATTAAACCCTCTCCCGAGCGCTCCGCCGTCATGCGCGCGGTCAAGTCGCGCGACACCGGGCCGGAACTGGCGGTGCGCGCGATGCTGCGCTCGCTCGCGCCCGGCTATCGCCTCAACCGCGCCGATCTGCCGGGCAAGCCCGACATCGTCTATGCGCGCCGGCGGCTGGCGATTTTCGTTCACGGCTGCTTCTGGCACGGCCACGATTGCCCGCGCGGCGCGCGCAGCCCTAAAGACAACGCCGACTATTGGCGCGAAAAAATCGCGCGCAACCGCGCGCGCGACGCAAGGAACGTCGAGGCGCTGGAGGCGATGGGCTGGCGCGCCTTGGTGATCTTCGAATGCGCGCTCAAAGACCCGGCGGGCTTGCGCGCGCGCCTCGGCGCCGCGCTTGCTTCCGCCGCCTAGCGCGCAAATCCCTTGCGTCGCCCATTGACGCGCTGCAACATAGACGAAAGTTCAGTTCACGCCGGCCCGCCCGGCCGGCTGTCTCGGGTCTCGTCAATGTCGATCGCCGTCGTGAGAGGGCGCGCCAAGGCGCGCGAAATCGCCGAAGCGGAAAAGGACGCGCCGCTGCGCGCCGACATCCGCCTGCTCGGGCGCCTGCTCGGCGACACCGTGCGCGAGCAGGAGGGTGCCGAGGTCTACGCCGTCGTCGAGCGCATTCGCCAAGCCTCGATCCGCTTCCACCGCGACAACGAGATCGGCGCGCAGCGCGAGCTGGCGGCGACGCTCGACAGCCTCGACAACGACCAGACGCTGAGCGTCGTGCGCGCCTTCAGCTATTTCTCGCATCTGGCCAATATCGCCGAGGACCAGCACCATATCCGCCGCAATCGCGCGCATGTGCGAATGAAATCGGAGCCGCGTCCGGGCGCGCTGGCCTACGCCTTCAAGCGCGCCGCAGAGGCCGGGATCGACGCTCACGCGCTGCGCGCGTTCTTCGACCATGCGCTCGTAAGCCCGGTGCTCACCGCCCACCCGACCGAGGTCCGGCGCAAGGCGACGCTGACGCGCGAGCTGGAAATCGCCGAGCTGCTCGACGCGCGCCAGCGCGGGCAGGACGACGACGTCGAACTGGCGCTTGGCGAGGAGCAGTTGCGGCGCGTCATTTTCATCCTGTGGCGCACGAACCTGTTGCGACAGACGCGATTGAAGGTGATCGACGAAGTCGCCAACGGCCTTTCCTATTACGACTACACCTTCTTTCGCGAGCTCCCGCGCATCTATTGCGCGATCGAAGACGAACTGGCGCGCCAGGAGCCGGCGGACGCCGACAAGCGCGTCGCCTCGTTCCTGCGCGTCGGCTCGTGGATCGGCGGCGATCGCGACGGCAACCCCCACGTCACCGCCGACGTGCTGAGAGAGGCCACGCGGCTGCAAAGCGCCAGCGCGCTCGGCCATTATCTCGAAGAGCTGCACGAACTGGGCGGCGAATTGTCGTTGAGCGCGGGGCTCGCGACGGTCAGCGACGCGCTCGCCGCGCTCGCCGAACGCTCGACCGACACGTCGACCACGCGCCGCGACGAGCCCTACCGGCGCGCCATCGCCGGCATTTATTCGCGCCTCGCCAAGACGGCGCGCGATCTCGATCACGTCGTCGCTTTGCGCCAGCCGCTGACCGACGCGCCGCCTTACCCGAGCACCGCGGAATTCGGCGCCGATCTCGAGACCATCGCTCATTCCCTCGAGACCACTGGCGGCGCCATTCTCGCGCGCGGCCGCTTGCGCGCGCTGCGCCGCGCAGTCGACGTCTTCGGCTTTCATCTCGCCCAGCTCGATTTGCGCCAGAACTCCGACGTCCACGAGCGCACCGTCGCCGAACTCATCGCCGCGGCGACCCCCGGGGTCGAATACCTCAGGCTCGACGAAGAGGCGCGCATCGCGCTGTTGCTCGGCGAACTGCGCACGCCGCGCCCGTTGGTCTCGCCGTTTTTCACCTATAGCGAGGAGACCGCGGGCGAACTCGCGGTGTTTCGCGCCGCCGCGGCGATCCGCAAGACCTACGGCCCCGAGGCGATCCGCACCAGCATCATCTCCAAGACCCAGGGCGTCTCGGACATGCTGGAGCTCGCGCTGCTGCTCAAGGAGGTCGGGCTCGTCGGCGCCGACGGACGCGCCGAGATCAACATGGTCCCGCTGTTCGAGACGATCGACGATTTACGCGCCTGCGTCGCGGTGATGGACCGGTTGCTCGGCATTCCCGAATACCGCCGCCTCGTCGACCATCTCGGCGGCGAGCAGGAGGTGATGCTCGGCTATTCCGACCCCAACAAGGACGGCGGCTTCGTCACCTCGGGCTGGGAGCTCTACAAGGCCGAGATCGGCCTGATCGAGGTGTTCAAGCGCTACGGCGTGCGCATTCGCCTGTTTCACGGCCGCGGCGGATCGGTCGGACGCGGCGGCGGGCCGAGCTACGACGCGATTCTGGCGCAGCCCGGCGGCGCCGTGCAGGGCCAGATCCGCATCACCGAACAGGGCGAAATCATTTCGAGCAAATATTCCAACGGCGAGGTCGGGCGGCGCAATCTCGAAACCCTCGTCTCGGCGACGCTGGAGGCGAGCCTGTTGCAGGAGAAAGTCGCCGCGCCCGATCCCGCCTATCTCAGCGCGATGGAGGCGCTGTCGCAAAGCGCGTTCGCCGCCTATCGCGGGCTCGTCTACGAGACCGAGGGCTTCGAGCGCTATTTCTGGTCCTCGACCGTCATCACCGAAATCACGACGCTGAACATCGGCTCGCGGCCCGCTTCGCGCAAGAACACGACGGCGATCGCCGATTTGCGCGCGATCCCTTGGGTGTTCTCCTGGGCGCAGTGCCGCCTGATGCTGCCGGGCTGGTACGGCTTCGGCGCGGCGGTCAAGGAGTTCATCGCCGTCAATCCCAAGGACGGCCTCGATCAGCTCAAGGCGATGCACCGCAACTGGCCGTTCTTCCGCACCCTGCTCTCCAACATGGACATGGTGCTCGCCAAATCGAACCTCGCCATCGCCTCGCGCTACGCGCAGCTCGTCGACGACGTGAAGCTGCGCGAGGCGATCTTCTCGCGCATTTCGGGCGAATGGCGCGATTCGGTCGACGCGCTCAACACGATCATGGAGCAGCAGAATCTGCTGGAGAGCAATCCGCTGCTGGCGCGCTCGATCCGCAACCGCTTCCCCTATCTCGATCCGCTCAACCATGTGCAGGTCGAACTCCTCAAGCTGCACCGCGCCCATACGGCGAGCGCCAAGGTGCTGACGGGCATTCAGTTGACGATCAACGGAATTTCGGCGGGACTGCGCAACAGCGGGTGAGCGATGAGGCTGCTTCGCCTCCTCAATCGATTGTTTCTGCTTCGCCTCCTCAATCGATTGTTTCATGGCCCGGCGTGGCTGACGTTCCTCGCGATGGGCGTCGCCGCCGGCGGCTTCGCGCTGTGCTCGTTCAATCTGTTCGAGCTTTTCCACGCGAACTTCCGCTTGCTCGCGACCTATGGGGCGATGGCCGCGTTCGACGGCGGCCTGCTGCAATTGCTGGAACTGACGGCCTGGGGCTATCTCGCGCTGGCTTTCTACGTCGTCTTCAAGGGATGCCTAGAGGGACTGTTGCGACGGATTTATAGCAGCCGCGAGTGAAATCGTTCGGCTTCACCGTTCGCTAAGCGCCATATCGTCCCTGTGAATCATCTCGGCCCGCCCGGTTACGCCCAGCACACGCGCGATGTCGCGCGAATTGCGGCCGCGGATGCGTTCGGCGTGCTGCGCGTCGTAGGCGATCAGGCCGCGGCCGATCTCGGCGCCGTTTTCGGCGCGGATCGCGACGCAATCGCCGCGCGCGAACACGCCTTCGATGCGCGTCACCCCGGCCGGCAGCAGGCTCTTGCCGCTCGCCAGCGCCTTGGCGGCACCGGCGTCGATCGTGACCGCGCCCTTGAGTTCGAGCGTGCCGCCGATCCACACCTTGCGCGCGGTCACCGGATTGGACGGCGTCAGGAACCAGGTGCAACGGCCGCCCTCGGCGACGCGCGCGATCGGGTGGGCGACGCGCCCGTCGGCGATCACCATGTGCGTGCCGCCGCCGGTGGCGATGCGCGCCGCCTCGATCTTGGTGCGCATGCCCCCGCGCGAGGACTCCGAGGCCGCGCCCCCCGCCATCGCTTCGATCTCCGGGGTGACGCGCTCGACCAGCGGGATCAGCTTGGCCTTCGGATTCTCCTTCGGCGCCGCCTCGTAGAGGCCGGCGACATCGGAGAGCAGGATCAGCAGGTCGGCGCTCGCCATCGTCGCCACGCGCGCGGCGAGCCGGTCGTTGTCGCCGTAGCGGATTTCGTTGGTGGCGACGGTGTCGTTCTCGTTGATGACCGGAACCGCCCGCATCGCGGAAAGCCGCGCCAGCGTCTCGCGCGCGTTGAGATAGCGCCGCCGCTCCTCCGTGTCCTGCAAGGTCAGCAGCACCTGGCCGGCGACGATGCCGCGCTGATGGAGCGCCTGCGACCATGCGCGAGCGAGCGCGATCTGGCCGATCGCGGCCGCCGCCTGGCTGTCCTCGAGTCTGAGCGCGCCCCTGCGCAGGTCCGCGACATGGCGCCCGAGCGCGATCGCTCCGGAGGATACGACGAGGACGTCCGCCCCGCGCGCGTGCAGGCCCGCGATATCGGCGACCAGCGCGTCGAGCCAGTCCTGCTTCAAGACGCCGCGCGCGCCGTCCACCAGCAGCGACGAGCCGACCTTGATGACGACGCGCGAGAATTGGTCGAGTGTGGGAAGCTTCGTCACGGCCGGCGCGGGATCGGAGAATACGACAAGATCGTTCTGGCCGTAGAGCAGCCCCGGCGCTAAAGCAAGCCGGGCGGTTGACCGCGCGCGGCGAATTGTTGGAGTTTTCCGATAAACGGCAGGCGCGGCGCTCGGCCGGACCGGCTGAGCCGTTCGTCGGTGGATTTCATTTGGGGGCGCCTCCGATGCGCAATTTCGACGACCTTTCCGAACGCGAAGTTCTCGCGCTGGCGATCGCCAACGAGGAGGAGGACGGGCGCATCTACGCCGACTTCGCCGACAGCCTAAGCGAAGACTATCCCGCCAGCGCGCAGGTGATCACGGACATGGCCGCCGAGGAGAACGTGCATCGCCGGCGCCTGATCGACCTCTACGTGTCGAAATTCGGCGACCACATTCCGCTTATCCGCCGCCAGGACATTCGCGGCTACATCCAGCGCAAGCCGATCTGGCAGGTCCGCCCGCTCGGCGTCGAGGCGGTGCGTGCGCGCGTGCGCGAAATGGAGCAGGACGCGGCGCGCTTCTATCGCGTGGCCGCCGCGCGCGCGAGCGACGCGGCGATCCGCAAACTGCTCGGCGATCTCGCCGAGGCCGAGGTCAAACACGACCACCTGGCGGCCGATCTCGAAGCCAAGTTCATGACGCCGGAGGCCCGCCACGCCGAAGACGAACACGCGCGCCGGCGCTTCATCCTGCAGATCATCCAGCCCGGCCTGGTCGGGCTGATGGACGGCTCGGTGTCGACGCTGGCGCCGGTGTTCGCCGCGGCTTTCGCCACCCACAATCCGTGGAACGCGTTCCTCGTCGGCATGGCGGCTTCGATCGGGGCCGGCATTTCCATGGGTTTCGCCGAGGCGCTCGCCGACGACGGCAAATTGTCGGGACGCGGCACGCCGCTGCTGCGCGGAATCGTCTGCGGCCTGATGACGGTCGCCGGCGGCATCGGCCACACCCTGCCCTATCTCAT
>JBEKAL010000124.1:0-10697 GCA_050015935.1 Roseiarcus sp. | reverse complement strand
TTCGCCAAGCTCAAAACCACGCTCCGCAAAATGGCCCGCCGAACCGTCGACGCCCTATGGAACGCGATCGGCATCGCCATCGACGATTTCCCGCCAACCGAATGCTCCAACTACTTCAAAAACGCCGGATACGGTTCCAGCTAAAAGGGATACGCTCTAGCCAAAACCTGTATGAATTTGAAATTGTCGTCGACGACTTCATCGGCGATCGGTTGGGAATCCCAGGCCCCAAAATCCCGGACCTCGCAACCCTCGTCAGGCCCGCCCCGGCTCGAGCCAAGCCAAGCTTACCCGGAAATTTGCTCCGGTTACCTCTGGACGACGATAAGTGCTTGACTTATAAGGCTAACCATCCCCGACAAGTCACCCTGGTGGGCCGGGCAGGACTCGAACCTGCAACCAGACCGTTATGAGCGGCCGGCTCTGACCATTGAGCTACCGGCCCGGACAAGGGCGCGACCGGGGACGGCATTAAACGCAAAAGCCGGCGCAACGCAATCGCCGCCGAGCCTTCGGCGCGGCTTGCCCGCCCTAACTTCGCCATGCATTTCTTTTCTTTGCCGCTCTCTCTATGGTAGGGAGGCGGCGCGGCGGCGCCGCGAACAACGTGGGACAGCATGTCGGCGCCAGCATCGAGAGTGGACCGGGCGACGCGAGGCGGCAGGTTTGCCGCCGGCTTGCCCGCGCCCGTCGGACGCGACGAAGCCCGACTGCGCGCATTCGCGGTCGCGCGGACTCATTCCCGGCTCGTTCGCTTCCTGCGCGTCGCGGCGCCCGTGGGCCTCATCGTCGGCGTGGCGGCGTTGATCGTCGGCGCGCTTGTCGATCCGTTCGGCGCGAAGATGTCGGGCCCGTCGATCGGCGAGTTGAGCGTCGACGGCGTCAAGATCACCATGGGCCGACCGAAGCTGAGCGGCTTTCGTCGTGACGGACGCGCCTATGTCGTGAACGCCGCCAAGGCGATTCAGGATTTGACGCGCCCGACCGTCGTCGAATTGCGCGATGTCGATGGCGACCTGGGCATGGAGGACAATGGTTCGCTCCATATTGCCGCCGCGGTCGGCTTCTACGACAGCGCCAGCCAATCTCTGGATTTGTCGCAGGACGTGCGCATTCATACTTCCAACTACGCCGTGAAGCTCAGGAGCGCGACCATCGACTTCAAGGCGGGCGTTTATCGATCGGACCAGCCCGTGACCGTCGTCATGGCCGACGGCGCGACGATATCGGCGGATTCGGCTTTGGCGCGCGACGATGGCCAGGAAGTGACCTTCTCGGGCCACGTGCGATCGACGCTCCCGTCCGAGGCGCGCGCCGGCGCCGCGAGCGCCGAGATGAAGGAAACGGATCCATGAAAGCTCTCGGCGCCCGCGCCGGATGGGCGGCGGCGCTCGCGATCGCGTTCATCGGCGCGGCCGCGCCCCTGGGCGCCGCGGCGACCAAACAGACCGGCGCGGTGGTGTTGCCGGGCGCGAATTCCAAGCAGCCGGTTTCCATCGAGGCGGACAAGCTCGTCTATTTCGACAAGGAGCAAAAGGCCATTTACAGCGGCAAGGTCGTCGTCATTCAAGGCGACACCAAGATGACCTGTTCGGCGATGACCATCTATATGGAAAGGAATCCCGCGCCGGGGCGGCCGGAGGCCGTCACAGCGAGCGATTCGGCCAAAGCCGGCGAGGACGCCGCCGCCGCAAGCGTCGGAACGAGTCACGTCACGCATCTCGACGCCCTCGGCCCCGTCACCGTGGTGTCGAAAACGCAGGTCGCCACCGGCGACAGCGGCTCCTACGACAAAGCGCAGAATAAGGTCTGGCTGATCGGAAACGTCACGCTGAGCGACGGCGGCAACGTCACCAAGGGCGACAAGCTGACCTACGATTTGACGACCGGCCAGGCGACCGTCGACACGGGCTCCGCGGCCAGGCGCGTCACAGGGCTGTTCATTCCCGGCTCCAACGACTCCAGCGACGATGACAAGACCAAAGCCGCGAAGTAGACACATCGCTTGCCTCGATCCCTCCCGCCGATCCGTCATGAGAAACGCTCGCCGCTCCTGGATCGCCCTCCCTTGACCGACGGTTCGTCGATCGAGGCGCGTTTTCTCGCGCCGACGAGAGCCGCCCGTGAGCCCGCCGGGCGCTTGGCGGGCGCCGCCGGGGAGGGGTTTCTCGCTGTGCACAATCTCGGCAAGAGCTATGGCGGGCGCGCGGTCGTGGCCGACGTCGGCCTGTCCGTTCGCCGCGGCGAAGCCGTTGGGCTGCTCGGCCCCAACGGCGCCGGCAAGACCACGGTGTTCTACATGATCATCGGTCTCGTCAGACCGGACAAGGGCGTCATCGAACTCGACGGTTTTCCCGTGACGGATCTGCCGATGTATCAACGCGCGCGCCTCGGCATCGGCTACTTGCCGCAGGAAGCTTCGATCTTTCGCGGCCTCAATGTCGAGGACAACGTTCGCGCGGTTCTGGAAGTCAGCGAGCCCGACCGCAAGGCGCGCGAGGCGACGCTCAATTCGCTGCTCGAGGAATTCGACATCGCGCGCCTGCGCAAGGCGCCGTCGATCGCGCTTTCGGGCGGCGAGCGACGGCGCTGCGAGATCGCGCGCGCGCTCGCCGGCAAACCGTCGTTCATGCTGCTCGACGAACCCTTCGCCGGAATCGATCCGATCGCGGTCGGCGACATCCAGGATCTCGTGCGCCATCTCAAGGGGCGCGGCATCGGCGTCCTCATCACCGATCACAACGTGCGCGAGACGCTCGGACTGATCGATCGCGCCTACATCATTCACAGCGGTCGTGTGCTGACCGAAGGATCGCCCGAGGCGATCGTCGCGCACCCGGACGTTCGCCGATTTTATCTCGGCGAGGACTTCCGCATGTAGCCGCGCTTCGCATGGTTCCCGCGCAATCGCTTCGCGGCGCGCGTCATTCGTCTTCGTCGAAGCGGTTGGCGACGAGCGCTTCGAGCGCGTCGAGCGCCTCGACGGCCTGCGCGCCCAGGGCGGTGACCGTGATCGTCGAACCGACCTCTGCGCCCAGCGTCAAGATGCCCATGATGGAATCGCCGCCGACGGTTTCGCCGCAGCGCGTGACCTTGATTCGCGCATCGAAACGATCGACGCACTGGACGAACTTGGCGGTCGCGCGCGCGTGCAGTCCCTTGCGGTTGACGATGCGCATGTCCCGCGCATGGGCGCCGGCTAAGGTCGGGGGCGGCGGACACTCTTCGCCTTCGCGACGTTCCGTCGTCTCGGTCATTGTCCGGCCAGAACCTTGCTCGCCACAGTGATGTACTTGCGGCCGGCGTCGCGCGCCTCGATCACCGCGTGATCGAGGTCCGCGGTTTCGCGAAGCGTCGCCAGTTTGATCAGCATCGGCAGGTTGATGCCGCAAATGACTTCGATGCGACCGCCGTCCATGACGGAAATGGCGAGGTTGGACGGCGTGCCGCCGAACATGTCGGTCAGCAGGACGACGCCGCTGCCGTCCTGCACCCGCGCGGCCGCGCTGAGAATGTCCGCGCGACGCCGCTCCATGTCGTCCTCGGGGTCGATCCCAATCGTTTCGAATCGCGATTGCGGCCCGACGACATGCTCTAGCGCGGCCCGAAAACCAGTGGCGAGCTGGCCGTGGGTCACAAGGACCATTCCAATCATCAACAACCTATTGTTTCAGGCGCCGCCGCCGCGCCAGCGAACGGTCAATCGTCGAGAGAGGCATTTTTGTGCACTGCGGCGCAATGATCAAGCAAAATTCGCAAACAGCGCCGACCGGCGTCAGGACAACCTAGCAAGACTTTCGAGGGCCGCATAGGCGTGATCGAGCGGGCCCTGCGCCGGGTCGAGCGCGATTCGGGGCAGCCGGACCCCGAGCAATTCGGCGATTCTGTCGCTTTCTTCGGGGATTCGCGGCGGCGATTGGCCGCGGCCCGTCAGGTCGACGACGAGTCGCGCGACCGCAAAGGGCTCATGGGCGACCGCGACGAGACCCTCGAAACGCCGCTCGATGAGCCCGTCGAATCCCGGAGCGCCGCGCGCCAGCAGGCGCCCGCCGCAGGCGCGCACAAAGATCCGGTCGTCGCCGATGAGCGCGGCGAAAATCGCCGCTTCGCGCGCGCGGGCGATCAGCGCGAGCGCGAGCGTGCTCTTGCCCGCCCCGGAAGGGCCGCGCAGCAGAAGGCCGCGCTCGCCGACGACGACTGCGCTCGCGTGGAGGCTCGACCAGCCGGGGGGCGCCTTCACGGGCCGATCGCCGGAAGGGAAACGACGAAGCGCGCTCCCGCGCCGTGGCGCACTTGCGCCGCATCGTCCTTGTCGGCGGTTCGCGCGGTCGTCTCGGGCGAGGCGGGCCGATTTGACGCCCATATCCGCCCGTCGTGCGCCTGAACGATTTGACGCGAAATGGACAGCCCGAGACCGGAATTTTGTCCGAAGCCCTGGTCCGGGCGATCGGTGTAGAAGCGCTCGAAGATGCGCTCGAGGGCGTGCGGCGGGATTCCGGGGCCGTCGTCGTCGACCGTGACGACCACCTGATCGCCCGAGGGCCCGCCTTCCGGCGTCGTCTTGCCGCGCGCCCGGCTCAGCGTGATTCGCACCTCGCCGCCCGGTCGCGAGAACGAGCAGGCGTTGTCGATCAGATTGGTGATCACCTGGGCGAGCCTCGAATCGTAGCCGAGCACGAAATAGACCTGCTTCTTCGCCTTGGGGTCGGCCTCTTCGACCGTCAGTCGCAGCGCGGCGCCGTTCCTGCGCGGCGAATCGGCCGCCGTCGCGACCACTGCGCGGAGCAACGCCGCCATGTCGACCGGTCCGGCGTCGCCGCGCGCGAGTTCGGCGTCCAGGCGCGAAGCGTCGGAGATGTCGCTGATCAGTCGGTCCAATCGCCGCACGTCGTGCTGCATGATTCCCAGCAGGCGGTCGCGCGAGGGCCCGGATTTCACCCGCGGCAAGGTTTCGACGGCGCTGCGCAAGGACGTGAGCGGATTCTTCAGTTCGTGCGCGACGTCCGCCGCGAAGCTCTCGATCGCGTCGATGCGGTTGTAGAGCGCTTGCGTCATGTCGCGCAGGGCGCCCGAGAGATGCCCGATTTCGTCCGACCGGTTGGTGAAGTCGGGAATCTGTTGTCGCGATTTGATGCCGCTCCGCACGCGCTCCGCCGCCTCGGCGAGCTTGCGCACGGGTTCGGCGATCGTATTGGCGAGCGACAGCGACAGCATCAGCATCACCGCGGCCAGAACCACAAAGAACCTCAGCAACGCCAAGCGCTCCGACGCGATGACGGAATCGATGTCTCCGCCTAGGGTCGAGAGCAGCAGCGCGCCGCGAATCGTCGTCGTTCGCTGGATCGGCACGCTGACCGAGACGATCGTCTCGCCCGCCGCGTTGACGCGAACGACCGATTCCGTCTTGCCCATCAACGCGTCGGCGACTTCCGGCAGCGACTTGCCGTTGGTTATCCAATCGTCGTTGACTCTGCGCTTCTTGGTCGGCGCGAAGGAGAGGCGGGCTTCGGCCCACAGCCGGCGCCACCACGGCATGTCTTCGAGCGCGGGCTCGTCCTGGTCGGCGCGAAGCGCCGGCCCGCGGGCCGAAAGGGTTTGCGAGTCGAGCAGCAACAGGCCGTCGCGATCATAGATGCGCGCGCGCGTGCGCGTGGGCGTCACCAGGCGATGGAGCAACGGACCGACGCGTTCCGGATTGATCGAAAACTCGATCGAATCCTCGTCGCTCGGCGTCGGCGCGGCGTTCTCGCTCGGCGCGAGCTGCAGCAGCTTCTCCGGATCGATGGTGATGGTGTCGGTTTCGACGGCGGCGGAGGCGGCGACGGCGGCGGCGATGATGTCGGCTTGGGTCTTCAGGCTCTGGGTTCGCGCATCGATGATGTCGGCGCGAAACTGATTGAGCAGCAGGAACCCGATCACCAGGACCAGAAGACCGCCCAGATTGAGAAAGACGATGCGCCGCGTCAACGACGACGAGAAGCGCAAAACGATCGCGCGCCAGACGGCGCGCGCGCGCAGACGCGCGCGCGACTTGCGCCAGCGCGCTCCCACGGACGCGAAGATCGGATCGCTATGCGCCTCGGTGCTCATCGTTGCGCGCGACGGCGAGGGCGCCGCGCCCCGGTATTCACGCGCGGCCCCTCGCGTCAGGCTTCCCTGAAACGATAGCCGACGCCGTAAAGCGTCTCGATCATTTCGAAATCCGGTTCGACAACCTTGAATTTCTTCCGTAGCCGCTTGATGTGGCTGTCGATCGTGCGATCGTCGACGTAAACCTGATCGTCGTAAGCCGCGTCCATCAGCGCGTTGCGGCTCTTGACGACCCCGGGGCGCGTCGCCAGCGCCTGCAGGATCAGAAACTCCGTCACGGTCAGCGTGACGGCAACGTTGTCCCATGTGCAGGTATGACGCTCGGGATCCATTTTCAGCCGCCCGCGTTCGAGGATCTTGGCCTCATTCTCCTTTTGCGACGCGGCGTCCTTGGGATTGGCGCGACGCAGGATCGCCTTCACGCGCTCGACCAGCAGGCGCTGCGAGAACGGCTTGCGAATGAAATCGTCGGCGCCCATCTTGAGCCCGAACAGCTCGTCGATTTCCTCGTCTTTCGACGTGAGAAAAATCACCGGCAGATCGGATTTCTGCCGCAGCCTGCGCAGCAACTCCATGCCGTCCATCCGCGGCATCTTGATGTCGAAGATGGCGAGATCGGGCGGGTTGGCCTTCAGGCCGTCCAGCGCGCTCGCGCCGTCGGTGTAGGTTTGAACGCGGTAGCCTTCCGCCTCCAGCGAAAGCGATACGGAGGTCAGGATGTTGCGGTCGTCGTCGACCAGGGCGATCGTCGGCATGAATCTCCTGTTTCGATTCCCTCTGAGCCGCGCAGGTCGGCCGCGGCGCCGCATTATACACGCCGCAAGGCCAAAATAGAGCCCTTCGCGGCCGAACTGTGGCTTCATCGAACCTTTGGCGGGCGCGCTGTCGCCGCTCGCGTTCGCATTGCTCCAATAATACCGTAAGATAACCCGGTTTGGCGAATGTTCAACCGCTTCGCTCCGCACGGCGCCGCGCCGGCGCGCAGCCGGGGCCTCGGCTCGAGCTGGCGGCCGCGCCGGACGATCCGACGCCGTCGAGGCGATGGCGCGCCGCCCCGCTGACCGCGGACGACATCCTTACGCCCGAAGCGGACGCCTCCGCCTTGACAGGGGCCGAGGATCGTCCGCTCGAGGAGGTCGACGGCTCCGGCGGCCCGGCGTCTCACGACGCCGACAGGCGCCGGCTCTGCACGGCGATGCGCCACGCGTCGAGATCCGACAACATCGCCCGGGCGGCTTGGCCCGCGAGCGCGCGAAGGGCGGGAAGGTCCAGGTCGCCGACGAGGCGGGTCTTCAGCGCTTCCAGTTCCATCGCCGTGCGGCGCGAACGACGCGCCAGATCTTCGAAATCGCCGAACAGACGAACGCCATAGGATGCGGTCGCCGCCGCGGGCAGAAAGATCGACGCCGACAGGCTCCAGGGTTCAAAATCCGGCAAACTCGCCCATCCCGCGAATTTGCCGGCGAGATATAGTGCGTTGGCGCCCAGCGACGCCAGCAGAAGCGCCATGCCGAAGCCTTCGAAAAGGCGGTCGCGCCGCTCCATTCGCTCGGCGTTGCCCAAGTGGTAGGACGACTGCTCGTCGACCAGAGCCAAGAGAATTTCGCGCGCCTCATGGAGGAGGTCGGCGAGATCGCCTGAAAACAACGGCAGTTCGCGGGCGATCGCGCGCGCGTACCACCCCGGCCATGCGGCCTGGCCCGGCTTCAGGCTGACGGGCCATGCGCCCAGCAGCCACGGCATGGCGACGATCCGCAGGCGCTCCACCACCTCGCGCGCTTCGAACCACTGATTGTGCCACCGCCGACGGGTCGCCAGGAAGACGAGACCTCCCACCAGCGCCACGGTCAAGAATTCAAACGCCGCCGCCAGCACATGCATCGCATGGGAATGAGCCGCGGCGGCGACGAAGAAGCTGGCGATGGCGCTCGCCGCGGAGCTGAACAGGAATAGGCGCCGATAGCGGCCGGCGCTTCGTCCCGCGACTTCCTCGGCCGCCAGCAGCGCGTCGGAATAGCGTTTCGCGGCGTCGCGATTGGCCGGCCAAGCCGCCACCGCCGCGCTGACGCGGGGCCATTGCGAGCGTGAGCGCGCGCTGTCCTCGCCGTCGAAGACGAGGCTCGCCCGCGAGACGTTCTTCGCCATCGCGCCGCCGCCGAGGCGGCGAGTTAAATATGCGGCCAAGCCGAACCGCTCACGCGGCGAAGCGGGCGGCGATATCAGCCGCTCAACGACGGCGGCAAGACACGATTCGACCGTGCGCGGAGCGATGTCCTCGGCGCGGCGCACGAAGGTTTCGTCGGAGAAATCGTCCGGCCAGAGCATGCGCGTCGCGCCGTTCGCAGGGTCGACAACGACGACCGGCACGCCTCGGCGCGCCGCTTCGTCGACGATTTCGCCGGTGCCGCCCCGGCCGCCCGCGGGCTTGCCGTCCCACACCGCGACGAGGATGTCGGATTGCGCGAGCATCGTCAGTCCGGCCGATTCATAGGATCGCGGCAGGCGATCCGCGATCGTCTGTTCGGGCTTGCCGGCCAGCGGGAGTACGAGGCGAGCGCGCGCCAACGCCAGCAAAGCGTCGAATTCGCCGCGCGAAGCGTCGTCGGTGAAAGTCCCGCCGTAGATCGACGGCGGGCAAGGCAGCACGACGTCGAGCGCCAAGCCAGCGGCCAGAGCGGCTCTGGCGGCGATGCGGTCCGCTCCCTCGGCGAGCGAGGATATGACCGTGATCGCAGGCGCCGCCGATCCGAACGACTGGCGCACGGCGAGTTCGGCCGTGGCGAGGGCCGCGATCGTCGCGCGAAAAAAACGCCCAAGTCCGGCCTCGACGGCGTTGACGTCGAAGACGCGCGCGTTCGTCTCGCCGCCGCCCGCGAGCGGCGGATTGCGATGCAGACGATGTCCGGTGACGCCGATCGTCAGGGCGAGCCGCGGCTTAGGGGGATAATCGATCAAGGCGGCTTGCCTCCAACGCCCTCAGAGACCGGCATTTGTCTGCGGGTTCTGGACAATTTCAAGCGATTTTTTTCTCGACATCGCCTTCGGTTTGAACTTCAAGTTCTTGCTGGCTTTCTCCACTCCTCGGCCTTGAAATGTCGCGGCCATCCGCTCCTCCGCCCGGTGAAGACGACCAAAGACTTCCAGCCGTATTGAACGTCCTTTGGGCCGCCGGCGCCGCGGCGGAGCCGGAGGCGGCGGGGGGCGCGTTCCGCGCGCTGGCCGGCGCGGCGCGGCTCGCCGCGGTTCGCTGGCCGGAGTTCTATCGCGAACCCGCGCTCGCGCGTCTCCTTTACGCGCGCCGCGATCCGCCGGCGCCCGCGATCCTGGCGGAGGCCGAGAGCGCGGGGTTGGTCGGCGAGCCGCGCGATTGGACGGACGGCGCCGCGGACGCCGAGTGCGACGTCGCGATCCTCGCTTCGCGCGACTTCGGCGCGATCCCGGGCCGGCTGCCCGCGCTGATCGCGGCGCCCGGCGGCGCTCCGACGAGGCTCGCCGCGCGCGACGCGGCCGAGCCCGATCTCGACCGCGCCGCGCCGCGCCGCGGCGATGTCGCCGCGTCGCCCGAAATTCTCGCTGAGGCGCTGCTGGCGCCGCCGCGCGGGCTCATCGAGCGGCGCAAGCTGCGCGACTATCAGAGCGAGGACGTTCGCGCGCGCCCGAAGCGCTTCGAATACGAAGTCCTTCTGCGGCTTATCGGCGAGCGATCGGCCGACGCCGGAGGCGAAGACGACGCTTGGGACCGGGCGGAGAGGGTCAACGCGGCGGCGAGCGTCGATCGCCGCGCGACGCTCGGCAGGCTGCGCGCCGAATACCAGCGCGCGGACGCCCTGGCGCTCGCCTATGGCCGGCGCTGGCGCAGCACCTTGGCGGCGCGCTCGTTCCTGCTCTTCGGCGCCAACGTCCTCTCGGGCCTGATCGGCGCGCTCTTCCCCAAACTCTCCCTCGTGACCCTTCCCATTCAATTCGTCGTCACGGCGCTGCTCTATATCGATCAGCTCGTCTCCGGGCGCCGACGCTGGCGCGGCAAGTGGATCGACTACCGGCGCGCGGCGGAGGCGACGCGCATCGCGCGCTTTTGCGTCCTGGCCGGCGCGCCGCTGCTCGCGTCGACGCCGCCGTCCTGGATCGATTGGCGCCTCGAGCGGATCGTGCGCCGCGGCGAGCCCGCGGCGGCGCTGTCTCAGGCCGACGCCGCGGCGTTTCTCGCTTATCTCCGCGAAGTCGAAATCGGCCGACAGATCGCCTATCACAGAGCGGCTTATCGACGCTTTCGACGGCTGGACGCCCACTTGCGGCGGGCGGCGGTCGTAGCCCTTTTGGCGACGATCGCGATCGGCGCCGTCTTGGCGATCGTCGCGGCCGCCGGCGCTTCGACAAGGCAGATCCCGTTGCTCGGCGCGATCGGTTTGGCGCTGAGCGCCGGACCGGGTCTTTACGCCGCGTTGAACGGCCTGCGCGGCCAGCTCGACGTCGAGCGGCAGGCCGAGCGCGCCGCGCGCATCGGCCTGGCGCTACGCGGACTGCGGCGCGCGCTCGACGGCGTGCCGCCGAGCGCGGCGCTGGCGCGGGTGGCGGCGACACGCGCCGCCGAGATCATGCACGACGAC
>JBEKAL010000123.1:0-13892 GCA_050015935.1 Roseiarcus sp. | reverse complement strand
CGAAGAATTTGGGGCCGTTGACGCCGATGGTGTAGGCCATCGCGCCGAAGGCGCCGAACGGCGCGGCGCGCATGATGATGTTGATGATGCCGAACATCGCCTTGGCGACGTCGTCGACCAGGCCGCGCAGCGCTTCGCCGCGCGCGCCCATCAGCATCAGGGCGAAGCCGAACAGGATCGCGAACAGCAGCACCTGCAGGACGTCGCCGCGCGCGAAGGCGCCGACCGCGCTGTCGGGAATGATATGCAACACGAAATCGACCGGCTTCATTTCGCCCGCCTGTTTGGCGAAGCCCGCGATGGCGGCGGCGTCGGCCTGACCGGCGGCGCCGGCGCCGGGCTTGAAGACATTGCCGATTACGAGGCCGATGGCGAGGGCGAAGGTCGAGACGATTTCAAAATAGACCAGCGCCTTGACGCCGATGCGCCCGACGCTCGCGGCGTCCTTGATATGGGCGATGCCGGATACGATGGTGCAAAAAATGATCGGCGCGATCACCATCTTGATCAGGCTGACGAAACCGTCGCCCAGCGCCTTGATCCAGTCGCTCTTGGCCAACCACGGCTCGTAGACGCCGAGCAGCCCCCCCCAGAACGATGCCGATCAGCACGTGAACATAGAGAAGAGAATACCACGGCCTGGGTCCCTGCATGACCCGCCCCCCTCGGCTTGCCGGCGCGTCTCAGCGCGCAAATCGCCGCCGCTGGTCTTTTCGCGCGCGGCTTCGACATGCCGTTTGATGGAACGTAAACCAGCGGCTGGCAAGAAAAATATCCCCGCGCGGCGATGCGTCGCGGCCTCGTAGGCCAGCGATGGGGCGACCCGGCGCGCGACGAATTCGGCGATTCCTTTCGGCGCCCGTCAGGCTGAAACCGCTTTGCGTCCCGATGGCGCCGCCACCCCGCCTCGAACGGGGGACCTCTAGATCCACAATCTAACGACCGTCGATTTCCGGAGGTTTCCCGCGGCGGCTAAATCGGCAAAATTCGAATTTTCGCTTACCGCCTGCTTGCCAAGCGCGATGATTCGTACGTCTGTCGGAGGGCGATAACGAATAACATATTGATATAATTGGTACCGCCACCCCGCCTCGAACGGGGGACCTCTAGATCCACAATCTAGCGCTCTAACCAACTGAGCTATGGCGGCCCTGACGGCGACGGTCGGGAAACTAGAGTCAAAGCCCCGCCGTTGCAAGGCCTGCCGCCGCGAATCGTTCGACGCGGCTGGAACCCGCGCATGAGAACGCCGCCCGCACACCGGGCGGCGCGAGGGAGGAGGCGCGCCGCCTCGCGAAGGGACTTCCCCAGCAGGATTCCGCAAAAGCGGACACCGGTTTTCCCTCATTCAAAATCCGGCCTGCGGATAGCGAGGGCTCATCCGGCGATCACTTCGCGCCGGGCGTCGCGCTCTTCTGGACCAACGCGCCGAGTTCCTTGGTTTGAGCCTGAAGATTGTTCAGCTGCGTCTTGAGAAATTCGCTCTGGAGCGCGAGGGCTTCCTGCGGATCTTTCGCCTGCACCAGCTCGTGCGCGAGATCGAACGCGGCGTTCACATTCTGCTCGGCGAGGCCGAAAACCTGCGAGCCGACCGATTTGACGCCGTTCTGCGTCGTCGCAGCGGCGCCGTCGACGGCTCCGACCGCCTTCTGGGCGACCAAAACAAAGCCTTCGAAGGCCTTGCGCGCCTGCTCGATGCTGCGCTCGGCGAAATCACGCAATTCGTTTGGAATGTCAAACGGGGCATTGGCCATGATGATCCTCACCTGTTACGCCTGAGATCGGCGCCGCCTTATCTGGCGCCTATATAGCGGATTTATTTGTTGCGGTGCAACATGATTTTGCGCCGCAGCACGAATCTTAACCCTGACGTAAGGCGGCCACCTTTGCGGCATGGACGAAATGCGAGCGAAAGCGTTAAAGTTTTGATAAGGATCGACGCGGGATCGCCGATCGCGTCGTTCCGTCCCTTCGACAGGCCTATTTCGCCGAACGAGATCGCATCGCCGCCAATGGACGCCGCCGACCGAGCCGCCATCAATTCCAAGGACGTCGCCGCCCTCGTGGCCGGGTCGCCGTTCGCCGAGCGGCTCGACCGCGGCGCGCCGCTCATGGTCGCGACCGGGCGTCCGGGGCGGGTCGAATTCGCCACGCCCGCGGCGTTCGCGCTCTTCGGCGTCGGGACGCTCGGCGCGCTCAACGCCGCCGCCCTCCTCGCGCAAAGCCCCGGCGCCCGGCGATTGCGCCGTCTCGTCGAGGCGCTCGCCCCGGGGGTCCCCCCGCGCGTGGAGCTGCTGCGATTTTACGCCGGCCGATTGCCCCTGCCGGTCGGGCTCATGTGCGCGCGGATCGCCTCGTCGGAAGGTCGGGATTTCCTCGTCGTGGCGGCGCCGCCGAAACCCGGCGAAGCCGAACCTCCGGCGCCGGCGGTCGCCGAATCGGTCGCGGAGGAAGCGCCGCGCGTCGAGATCGCATCGGCCCGTCGCTTTCTGTGGAGCCTCGACGCGGACGATCGTTTCGGCCAGACCGATCGCGCGCTCGAGGAAACCGTCGGCTCTCACGCGCCCGAGGTCGGCGAATCGCTGGCCGCGCTGCGCGCCCGCATCGGCCTCGACCCGACGGGCGATTTCGCCGAGGCGATCGCAGCCCATCGGACCTTTTCGGCGCTGCGGCTCGGTTGGCCCGAACCCAATCGCGCGAAAGCGCGAATCGCGCTGATTTCCGGGACGCCGATCTTCGACAAGGAGCGACGCTTCGCCGGATTCCGAGGGTTTGGCCTCTTTACCGACGAAACGATTTTCTGCGAGGCCGGCGAGCGGACGCAGGGCGAGGCTTCGCCGCCCGCCGCCGCGTTCGAGGTCGCCTTCGAGGGGCCGGCCGCGGCCTCGCGAGCAGACGAGCCGAACCCGGCCGCCCCGCCCGTACGGGACGCGAGCGCCGACTCGCGCTGCGACGAGATCGCCAACCCCGGCAAGCTCGCTTCGCCCCCGCAGCCCGGCGATCGCGGGGCCGAAATCGTCGTTCTCCGGCAACCCGCTTCCGGGCAGGCCGGCGGCCAGAATGTCGTACCGATCCGCCCCGGCGCGTTGAGCGCGCTTTCGCTCCTGCCCGAAGAGTCGCGCCGCGTCGGCGACGACCGCGAAAGCGTGGAGCTGACGACGAACGAACGCGACGCCTTCCGCGAGATCGCTCGGGCGCTCGGCGCGAAATTGCCTTCCGGACGCGAAGAAAAGCCCGCCGGCGCGCCGATCGAGGCCAGCGCGACGCCCCATTGCGCTCCGCCGGCCGCGCGCGATTTGATTGACCTCGCCGAGCCGACTTCCCCGGCCCCGTCGGACCAAGCGCCCGATGCGGCGGCAGGATGCGAGCCGCCGAGCGAGCGGACCTCCGAGGCCACGCTCCGCAACGCCTGCGCGTTGCTCGATCGTCTGCCGATCGGCGCGATCGTTCTGCGCGGCGGGGAGCCGCTCTATCTCAATCAAACGATGCTGGATCTCGTGGGTTATCGCGACTTTGCGGCGTTTCGCGCGGCCGACGGACTGACGCACATGTTCAGGGGCCGCGACGTCCAAACGCTCGCAGAGGCCAGCGAAGGCGGAGCGATGCCGCTCGTCACGGCCGGCGGCGAATTGATTGCGGTGGACGGGCAGGTGCAATCCATTCAATGGGACGACGCTCCGGCGACCCTGATCGCGCTGCGCCGCTCGCGCGACGCCGAATATCAAGCTCAACTGCGCGCGCTCGAGCGCGACGCGCGCGCCCACGAAGCGACGGCGCGCGACCTCGCGGCGGCCCTGGACTCGGCGGCGGACGGAATGATCGCGCTCGACCCCGCGGGCCGCATTGTCTCCATGAGCCGCCCGGCCGAGGCGCTTTTCGGCTACGACCAAAACGAAGTGGCGGGCGAAAGCTTCCTCATGTTGTTCGCGCCGCAAAGCCAGAGCGAAGCGGCCTCCCGTTTCGAAGCGGTCAAGCAGGACAATGGAAACGCGCGCCCCGGCGCGCGCGAGGAGCTCGTCGGCCGCGACCGGCGCGGTTCGTCGATCCCGTTGCTCCTCGCCATGGCGCGCCTCGCCGCGCCGCAATCGCCGTCCCGGTACTGCGCGTTCGTTCGGAACTTGACGCAATGGAAGGCGATCGAGCAGGCGTCGGAGGCGGCGCGCAGCCAAGCCGATGAGGCCAGCGCGCGCAAGACCGACTTTCTCGCCCGCATCAGCCATGAAGTCCGAACGCCGCTGCACGCCATTCTCGGCTTCGCCGAAGTGATGATGGAGGAGCGTTTCGGACCGATCGGCAACGATCGCTACAAGGACTACGTCAAAGACATTCACACGTCCGCCAAGCACGTGGTGAGTCTCGCCGACGACCTGCTGGACCTCTCCAAGATCGAGGCGGGTAAGTTGGAACTCGAGTTCGCGCCGGTCGACGCCAATCGCATCGTCCGCGAATGCGTCTCGCTGATGCAGCCGCAGGCCGCGCAGGAACGCATCATCATGCGTTTGTCGCTGTTCGACAAACTGCCCAACCTCATGGCCGACGAACGGTCGCTGCGCCAGATCCTCCTCAACCTGATGTCGAACGCGGTCAAGTTCAACGAGCCGGGCGGACAAGTCATCGTCTCGACGGCCCTCGACGAAGCCGGCCACCCCGTCATCCGCGTGCGCGACACCGGCGTCGGCATGAACGACAGCGAAATCACCGCCGCGCTCGAGCCGTTCCGTCAACTCGGCGGCGCCCGTCGCGCTGGCGGCGCCGGCCTCGGCCTTCCCCTGACCAAAGCCCTGGCCGAAGCGAACCACGCCGACTTTTCCATCAAGAGCCGCAAGGAGCAGGGAACGCTGGTCGAGGTCGCGTTTCCCAGCGTCAAGGCGGCGCAGTGAGGCGGCGAAGCTCTCCGGCCGCGATCGAATCCGCTTTCCGCCGGCGCTCGACGCGCTGCCGCAGAAAATCGACGCGAAAGCCGAGACCGGCGGCGCGCCTCATCGCGACTTGGTCCACGCGACGGACTGGCAGATCCATCCGCCGAATATGCAGCCCGCCGTGATCAGGCTATCGCCCGACAGCGTCATCTTCGCCGTATAATTCCGGCCGTCGTCGGGATTGAACGCGATGCCCGTCCAGCCGTTGTCGCCGTTCGGCTTCATATCGAAAAACACCTGCTGGCCGACTTTGGCGGCGCCGGTCGAGTCCTTCACCGAGGCGAGGCTTCCGCACACCGCCGCGCCGCAAGAGGCGAAACGAATTTTCGCCTCGCCGTTGTCGCGCTCCCATTCCCCGACGACTTCGCCCGCCGGGGCTGCATGCGATGAAGCCGCAAGAGCGGCAAAGGCCAGAAGAAATCGACGAAGCAAGGTTTACTCGCGAAACAGAGCCGCGCGCGACCCGAGCGCGTTTTCACGTCGAACGGTCGCCGATTTGCGCCTGGACAATGCGCCGAATGAGGAACGACGGGCGTTTCGCCCGCAAATCGCCGGTCGGGTCAAGGCGGGTCGCGGGCCGCCCAGCGGGCGCCGCGCGGCGCCCGATCGGGCCCAGCGGCGGCGACCCGATGTCCGATCGGCGCGATGAGATCGCTCGCCGCGATTGCCCATCGGGGCGCCGTGCGCGGACGTCGCGAAAAGCTCGCCACAAGGGATCGACGCGATTTTGCGGCGGGCCTGCGGCGCTCATTGCAAGGGGGCCGAACCCGGCAAGCGGAAAGGAATCGGCGCCGCCGGCGGCGCGGCGCTCTGCGCGCTCGCCGTCGCCTCGCCGCCTGAGTCGACGCCGTAGACGTCGTCGCGAAAATTCGCGACGCCGTCGTGGTTCGACCATCCCGTCAGATAGACCCAGATCACCGGAACCGGTTGCGCAAGTTTGATGTCCTCGCGCGCGCCTTCCTTGACCTTCGCCTGCAGCGCCGCCTTGTCCCAGACGCCGGACGGGCCGCCGCTCGTGCCCTGCAACAGCCATTCCGCGTAGTCGTAGACGCCTTGCACGCGCACGCAGCCGTGGCTGAGAAAGCGATAGTCGGCGCCGAACAGGCGCTTCGACGGCGTATCGTGCATGTAGACCGCGAGCTTGTTGGGCATGCCGATGCGGATCGCGCCCAACGAATTGCCGGCGCCCGAATCCTGGTGCAGCGTGTAACTGGCCGCCCGTTCGCTCGCCCAGTTGACGGTCTTGGGGTCGACCTCGGTCCCCGAGGCGTCGAGGATGCGGATTTTCTGGCGCGCGAGATAACCCGGATCCTTCTGCATCTTCGGGATGATTTCCTTCTTGATGATCGAGGTCGGGACCGTCCAGGTCGGATTGAGGTTGATGACCGAGATGTGGGCCGCGATCTCGGGCGAGGGATGCTCGATGTCGCCGACGATCGCGACGTAGCGGTGAACGACGCGCCCGTTCTCGACGGCCTCGACCGAGGTCGAGGGCAGATTGACGACGACATAGCGGTCGCCGAAGGAAAAGTTGACGCCGGCGAGCCTTTGGGCGCTCGCGTCGAGCTGCGTCAAGCGCGCGCTGGCGGGAACGTTCATCGCTTCGAGAGTGGCGCCGGCGACGAGCCCGGTTTGACGCAATCCCATGCGCGCCTGAAAGCGCTTCACCGCGGCCGTCAAATCCGCGCTCCAGGCTTGGCTCTCCGGCCCGTCGGCCGCCTCGGCCGCGTCGAGGTCGCCCTCGAAGGCGAGCCGCTGGCGCAGCTTGGCGACGGCCGGCCCCTTGGCGCCCGGCCGCAACGGCGCGACGTCGGTCGGCCAGCCGCCGGCGGCGACGATTTGCCCATAGCGCTCGGCGGCCTTGGCGGTGGCGAAGAACGTGTCGGGCTGGAGAGTTGGCGCCGGGTCGTTCGACAGCGCGGTTTCGAGCGGCGGCGGAGGCGGCGCGATCTTCTTTTTCGGTTCGAGCGGCGCGCCGGCGTTGGCGTCGACCGGAATGGGCGCGGCCGAAGCCGGCGCCGGCCCGGCGGCCGGCGGCGCGGCGTTCACGGCCGGCCCCGCAGCGGCCGCGGCCGGGGCGCCCGGCGTCGCGACGGACGAAGTCGCGGGCGCGGGCGTTTCCTGCGCGCTCGCGCCCGCGCCGCACAGGGCCAGGCACAAGAGCCCGCTCGTCACCGCAACCCGAAACGCCATTATCGAAGGCCCAACGCCGAACCCGCAGCATGCTTGAACAAATATCAAGCACGTCTTGGTTACTAAATCGCCACGGCGGCTATGTTGCGGCGCCCGCCTCACGGGAAGCGTTGACGACGACGATGTGCAGGCGCCGCGGGCCGTGCGCGCCCAGAAGCAGCGTCTCCTCGATGTCGGCCGAGCGCGACGGGCCGGTGATGAAATTGAGCGTGCGCGGCGCCGCGCCGACGCCGTAGGCGGCGCGCAATTTCACAAAAACGCTCTCGTAATCGCCGACGAGGTCTTCGGCGAACACGACGACGATGTGATTGTCGGGCAGAAAGTTGAGCGTGGTCGGATTGGCCGGACCCGAAACGAGCGCCAGGGTTCCGCTTTCCGCCACCGCCGCAAAGGCTGCGCTCACGGCGTTGAGATCATTCCCGTCGGAGGGCCCGCGCGAAATTTCGAGCGCGGTCGCGCCCCAGGGCATCGCGCCGAGGCGCGCATCCTCGCCCATACGCAAAGTCGCGGCCAAATTGTTTTCGCGCAAGTACCGAGCGACCTCCGCGGGAACGTCGGCGGCCTCGGCGACTTCGGCGAGGCTCGCCTGCACGCGCGCCGCTTCGGCCTTGAACGTCGCCGCGCGCTCCCCCGCTTCACCCTGTCCGCGCTTAGGGATGACTCCGGCCGGGGCCTGCGCAAGGCGGGCCTCCACCGCCGCGCGGCGCGGCGCCTCGTCGCCCGTGACGCGCAGCGAGCGGCGGACGGATCGGAGAATTTCGTCGCGCGCGCTCATTGCACGCTCCCGCTTCTCGCGCGCCATCGACTTTGAAAGGTCGCGCCTTGCGGCGCGGTCAAATCACGGTATCGGGTCCAGCCGCCGGCGAACGGCAGCCAGGAGAAGCGCCCGCGCGCGCGACCGGCAAGATGCATCGCGCGCATCGCCAGATCGGTCGTCAGGCGATAGAGCGCCGGGCGCCGGGCGAAGAGCGCCCAGACCCCGAGCCCGTAGCGCGCCGCGGCGAGGGAAAGATGGCGCTCGAATTCGCGTTCGCGCCAATGGCGCATCATGTTGGGCAGCGCAATCCGCGTCGGACAGACCGATTCGCAGCGCCCGCAAAAGGTCGAAGCGTTCGGCAGCTGGCCGCCCTCGGCGACGCCGAGCAACGAAGGCGTCAACACCGCGCCCATCGGGCCGGGATAGACCCAACCGTAGGCGTGGCCGCCGATCGCGTAATAGACCGGGCAATGGCTTATGCAGGCGCCGCAACGGATGCAGCGCAGCATATCCTCGAATTCGCTCCCGAGCATCGCCGAGCGGCCGTTGTCGAGAAGGACGACGTGATATTCCTCGGGGCCGTCGCCGTCGCCGGGCCGGCGCGGGCCGGTCGACAGCGTCGTGTAGACCGTCATGTCCTGACCCGTCGCCGAGCGCGCGAGCACGCGCAGCAATTGCGCGGCGTCGGCGAGCGTCGGGACGATCTTTTCCAGCGACGCGACGACGACGTGAACCTTGGGCAGGCTTTGCGTCAGATCGCCGTTGCCCTCGTTGGTGACGATGATCGAGGTTCCCGTCTCGGCGACGAGAAAATTCGCGCCAGTGATTCCGATGTCGGCGGAGAGAAACTTGTCGCGCAGGATCGCGCGCGCTTCGCCCAGCAATAGTTCGGGCTGCGAAAGGTCGCGCGTCGCCGGGAGATCGCGATGGACGCGGCGAAAATCAGCCTCGACGTCGTCTCTGCTCAAGTGGATGGCCGGCGCGACGATGTGCGAGGGCGGCTCGCCGCGCAACTGGACGATGTATTCGCCGAGATCCGTCTCGATCGCCTCGATCCCGGCCGCCTCGAGAGCGGCGTTGAGGCCGATCTCCTCGGAAATCATCGACTTGCCCTTGGTCGCGACCGTGGCGCCGCGCTCCTTGCAGAGGCCGAGGACGATCTCGTTCGCCTCAGCGGCGTTGTGCGCGTAATGCACGTGGCCGCCCGATTCCGTCACTTTGCGCTCATAGGCCTGGAGATAGAGATCGAGATGGGCGAGCGTGTGGTCCTTGATCGCGCGCGCGCTGTCGCGCAGCGCCTCGAATTCGGGCAGCCGCTCCACCGCGGCCGCCCGGCGGATCATGAAGTGGTCGACGTGCCGCAGCGCGCGCTGCAAGCGCCGGTCCCCGAGCGCCTCGTGGACGTTCTCCTTGAAGCGCGGCGTCGTCGTGACGGTCACGGCTTGGCTCCCTTGGCGCTTTCGCCGATCGGCGGATCGTCGGTCAGCCCCGCGAGGACCTCGGCGACGTGGCGAACCTTCACCGCGCGGCCTTCGCGCTGCATTTTTCCCGCGATGTTCATGAGGCACCCGAGATCGCCCGCGAGCAGCGTATCGGCGCCGCTCGCCGCGACGTCGGCGCTCTTCCGGCTGACGATCGCGTCGGACAATTCGCCGTATTTGACCGCGAACGTCCCGCCGAAGCCGCAGCACACGTCCGCCTCCTTCAAATCGACCAGGCGCAATCCCTCGACGCTCGCCAGCAGTTTGCGCGGTTGGCTCTTGACGCCCATCTCGCGCAGGCCGGCACACGAATCGTGATAGGCGACGGCGCCCTCGAAGCGCGCGGAGACCGCCGTTACGCCGAGCCGATCGACGAGGAAGCTCACCAGCTCGCAGCATTTGGCGGCAAAAGCGACGGCCTTGACCGCCATGTCCGGCTCGTCGACGAAAAGCTCGGGATAATGCCTGGCGAGCATCCCGGCGCAGGAGCCGCTGGGCGCGACGACGTAATCGCAGCTCTCGAACGCCGCGATCGTCTGACGGGCGATCGCCCGGGTCGTGGCGCGATCGCCCGAATTGAAGGCGGGTTGGCCGCAGCAGGTCTGGGAGGGAACGACGACTTTGCAGCCCGCCTCCTCCAGCAACTTGACCGCGGCGAAGCCGACGCTCGGGCGCACGAGGTCGACGAGGCAAGTGACGAAGAGCCCGACGCGGGGCGGGGGCTTCACGGCTTCATCCACGGGCGCATCCTTTGCTGTTTTCCGGTCCGGCGGGCGCGGATGGGCCGGCCTCGCCTTCGCCCTTGTCGCCCGCCGCGCGCCACCCTAAGCTTGCGCCATGATCCCGGATATCGCCGCACGTGTCTACAACCACGCCTTCCGCATCGACCCGATCGTGCGCACTCTGCTCGATACGGACTTTTACAAGCTGTTGATGCTGCAAATGATCTGGAAGCTGCACGGTCGCCGCCGCGTCACCTTTCAGCTGACCAACCGCACGACGGAAGTGCGTCTCGCGGAGGTCGTCGACCAGCGCGAACTCGTCGACCAGCTCGATCACGCGCGCTCCCTGCGGCTGGCCAAGAACGAGCTGATCTGGCTCGCCGGCAACACCTTTTACGGAACCAAGCAGATTTTCGAGCCCGACTTCATGGAATGGCTCAGCGAATTTCGCTTGCCCGAATACGGAATTGCGCGCGCGCGCCGCGATGCGCGCGATGAGCCGTTTCGATCTCGACGTGCTCTACGCCCGCGCCAAGGCCAAGCTGTGGAGCAAGGTGGAGCGCTTGCGCGTCCTGGCCGCCGAGGGACCGCTGCGCATTTCCGACTTCGGCACGCGCCGGCGTCATGGCTTCCTTTGGCAGCGCTGGTGCGTCGAAGCGTTGCAGGAAGGGCTGGGCGACAATTTCATCGGCACGTCGAACGTCAAGCACGCGATGGACACCGGCCTCGAGGCGATCGGCACCAACGCCCACGAACTGCCGATGGTCTACGCCGCTTTGGCGGACGACGACGCGGGGCTGCGCGAGGCCCCCTATGACGTGCTGCGCGATTGGGCGCGCATGTACGACGGCAACCTTCTCGTCGTCCTGCCGGACTGCTTCGGCACGACTTCGTTCCTCGAATGCGCGCCGGACTGGGTCGCGGACTGGAAAGGCGCGCGGCCCGATTCCAAGGAGCCGATCGCCGGCGCCGAGGAATTGATCGCCTGGTGGAACCGGCGCGGCCGCGACGCCCGGGAAAAACTGATCGTGCTCTCGGACGCCATGGACATCGATTCGATCGAGGCCTCCGTGCGCGCGCTGCGCGGCCGGATCAATGTCTCGATCGGCTGGGGCACCAACTTGACCAACGATTTCAAAGGCTGCGCGTCGGCCGGAGTCGACGGCCAATTGCGGGCGATTTCGCTGGTGTGCAAGGTGGTCGAGACGGAGGGGCGCCCCGCCGTCAAACTCTCCGACAATCCCAACAAGGAGCTGGGAACGCCCGAAGAGATCGAGCGCTACCGCCGCATCTTCGGCGCCGCCGGCATGACGGCGCTGCCGGTGCTGGTGTAAAGCGGCGCAAAGGGGGCGCTCTCGCTTCCTCGCGGAGCGCCGCCCATATTCTCCTGACATCGGAGAGCTTCGCCATGTCGCTAATCGCCTTTCCGCCGCTGGACGCCGCCATCCTCGCCGGGCGCGACGCGATCTTTCAATTCACCGACGCGGATCTCGCTCAGCGGATGCGCGTGCGCGCGGCGTTCGATCCGCAATGGCGGCTCAATCCGGCCAAGGTCTTTCCGCCCGACGGGAGAGCGGCGTGAACGACGTCGATCGACGGACCCATGCTCCCGCCGACGAGGCCGAGGCTGCGGAAATCGTGCGCGCGGCGCTGAAGGACCGGATCAAACTCGACATCGTCGGCGGCGGCGCGCGCTCCCGCTTGGGTCGCCCGAGCGAAGGCGCCGAGCGCCTCGCCACGACTGGGCTTGCCGGAATCGTGTTTCATGAGCCGGCGGAAATGACACTTTGCGTCAGAGCCGGGACGCCGCTCGGCGCCGTCGAGGCGGCGCTCGCCGCCCACGGCCAGATGCTCGCCTTCGAACCGATCGACCATCGCGCGCTCTACGCCAGCGCCGGCGAGCCGACGATCGGCGGCCTTGTGGCGGTCAACGCTTCGGGGCCGCGGCGCATCAGCGCCGGCGCGGCGCGCGACAGCCTCATCGGTCTGCGCCTCGTCGACGGGCGCGGCGAATGCGTCGAGAGCGGCGGCCGGGCGACGAACGACGGCGCCGGCCTCGATCTCGTCAAACTCGCCTGCGGCGCGCACGGGACGCTCGGTCTCGTCGCCGAGGCGACGTTCAAGCTGGCGCCGAAGCCGCAAAGCGAGGCGACGATCGTCATCCGCCGCCTCGACGACGAAGCGGGGGTCGCGGCGATGACGCGCTCGCTCGGATCGCCTTTCGGCGTCAGCGGCGCCGCGTGGATCGGCCCCGGCATGGGCCGAGAGTTTTCCCGCACCATTTTGCGGATCGAGGGCTCCGCCGATTCGGTCGATTATCGCGCCGAGCGGCTCATCGCGCTCAACGCCGATCTCGGCGTCAAGCACGCGCTCGGCGGCGAGGATTCGCAGCGCTTGTGGCGCGCGGCGCGCGACGCCGAATTCCTCGCCGAGCCGCGCGAACGCGCGATCTGGCGCGTCGGCCTCGCCCCCTCGAAGGGGCCGCGATTCATCGCGCGCCTCGGCGCGCTGGCCTCGAGCCATTTCTACGATTGGGGCGGCGGCCTGGTCTGGCTGGCGAGCGAGCCGACGACGAGCGCCGCCGCGGCGTTGCGCGCCGCGCTGGCGCCGTTCGGCGGCCACGCGACGCTCATCCGCGCGCCCGACGAATTGCGCGCCCGCGTCGACGTGTTCGAGCCGCTCTCGCCGGCGCTCGCGCGCCTGGCGAAGGGCGTCAAGGCGAGCTTCGACCCGGACGGATTGTTCAATTTCGGCCGGATGTTCGCGGGGATGTGAAGGGGAGGCGGGTTCCCGTCCGGGTTGGCGCGGATTTGCGGACGGCGCCGCCGGTCGCGCGCACGATCGAGCCGCTCGACTGGGCGAGCGGCAGGCCGAAGCCGGCGCGGCTGGGGTGACGCCAGCCGGGGAACAACCGCCCCATCCGTCATTGCCAGGAGCGCAGCGACGAAGCAATCCAGACTTGGGGTTTGCGGCAGCAGCTCAGTCTGGTTCGCGTCGCTGTCGCTCGCGATGACGGCGGGGGCGCGCGGCGCCGTTTTCCGGCGCGAAGGCCTGATTTCAAAGCCTTGCGTGACGATTTCCCGCCGCGTCCGCGTGCGGCGGCGCTGGGCGGGTTCGGCGCGCGGCGATCGGGGATGGGCTGGCGAACCTTGGACGCGGGAGAGTGAAATCAGGGCGTTAGGCGCCGAATTCTGTCCCGTTGCCGAGAGCGATGCGACGCGCGGGTAGGCTAAATTGGGGAATTCGTATCCTTTCCCCGTAACGCCCGTGTAACGCCCGTGGACGCACCCTACATGCAGCGGGTGTCTGCGTTAACCGGGTGGGCAGGGGTCGAAAATGGAACAAATGAAAGCTTTAGCTTTGTTGGAATCAAGCATCGCAAGTAAAGCAGGCGCTGTGTACAGCGCGTAGCGCCCCAGCTTTTTCAATGCTTCACGGCGATCGGTGGATGAAGTCGCCTCAACCTGCTCAGTCGACTCCAGCGCCGTCTGACCATCCTCCGCCTTTTGGTCGTTACTCATGCTCCGCCCCCTAACTGTAACAACGGTTTCCTTGTTAATCCGGGAAACACAGGTCCCCACATAAACCGCTGCTGCGTGGGGCTCAGATAAGTTAGCACAACACGGCTAACGTAGCAAGCTTGGATTACGGGGACATGATACTGGAGTGGACCCCAAAGTTGAGACACGGCTAAAAGGGTGATACGGTTTCCGGGTGATTCGCTCGCGACAACCCATGTCCCGACCCTCCGCGCGCGGGCTAGGGCGCCCACACATGTTTCGATCGCCGGCGGCCACATCGGATCGTCGCCGTCAAGCCG
>JBEKAL010000122.1:0-10769 GCA_050015935.1 Roseiarcus sp. | reverse complement strand
TGGCGCCTCACGAATCGACGCCACGCAAGGAATCACAAAAGAGTCGGGCTCTTCAAGCGATTTTCTCCACCGCCGACAACCGACTCAAATGACTCGAAAAGTCTCTGGACGGACACTCAGAGAATTGCTAAAGGCTTTCCCGTAGTTCGCCGGGCGGTCAACTCACCTACCTGTCACGCGCCACCAACTCTGTATCTTGCTGAGCTTTTGCTATCAATATAACTGCCCCAACAATTCCGCTCGCCATTGTCGATCCCGAAATATCAGTCAATTAACGCGTGCAAAATAGCGGGCCGAATGTCACCCCTTCGGCGCCGCCTATCCCCCCGCTCTTGCGCATCGGCGCGCGAGCGGCTAACCCGCGGCCAGCCATCCCGTCGCGTCCCGCCATGACCTCATCCCAGCCGCAAAACCTCACTTACGCCGACGCCGGCGTCGATATCGACGCGGGCGCCGCCATGGTCGAGCGGATCAAGCCGATCGTGCGCGCGACGCGCCGGCCGGGAGCGGACGCGGAGATCGGCGGGTTTGGCGGGCTGTTCGATCTGAAGGCGGCGGGCTTCCTCGATCCGGTGCTGGTCGCCGCCAACGACGGGGTGGGCACGAAGGTCAAGATCGCCATCGAGAGCGGCCTATTCGCGACCATCGGCGTCGATCTCGTGGCGATGTGCGTCAACGACATCGTCGTCCAGGGCGCCGAGCCGCTGTTCTTTCTCGACTATTACGCCACGGGCAAGCTCGATCCGAGCGTCGGCGCGGCGATCGTCGGCGGCATAGCGGGAGCCTGCGTCGAATCGGGCTGCGCGCTGATCGGCGGCGAAACGGCGGAGATGCCGGGGCTCTACGCTGACGGCGATTTCGATCTCGCTGGGTTTGCGGTCGGCGCCGCGGAGCGGGGGACCCTGCTCCCCCGCGCGGGTCTCGAGGCCGGCGATCTCGCGATCGGGCTCGCTTCATCCGGCGTGCATTCCAACGGCTTCTCGCTGGTGCGCCGCATCGTCGCGCGGAGCGGCCTCGCCTGGGACGCGCCGGCGCCGTTCGCTCACGAGCGCTCGCTCGCCGCCGCGCTGCTCGAGCCGACGCGGCTCTATGTGAAGCCGCTGCTGGCGACGCTGAAGGCGACGCGCGGCGTCATGGCGCTCGCCCACGTCACCGGCGGCGGCTTTCCCGACAATCTGCCTCGCGTCCTGCCCGCCGATCTCGCGGTCGAACTCGATCTCGCCGCCTTCGCGCCGCAGCCGGTGTTCTCCTGGCTCGCCGCGACGGGCTCCGTGAGCGAAGCCGAAATGCTGCGCACGTTCAATTGCGGCTTCGGCATGGTCGCCTTCGTCGCGGCGGAGGCGGCGGACGAGGCGATGCGCGCGCTTCGAGCCAACGGCCTCGAGCCGACGCCGATCGGCCGGCTCGCGCCCCGCGAGGGCGCGCGCGTCGTCACGCGCGGGCGGCTGAAACTGTGACCGCGCGGGCGCAGGTCGCGATTCTCATTTCCGGGCGCGGCTCGAACATGGCGGCGCTGATCGAGGCGGCGCGCGCGCCCGATTTTCCCGCGCAAATCGCGCTCGTCCTCTCCAACAGCCGCGACGCCGGCGGCCTCGCTCTGGCGCGCGAGGCGGGGATCGCGACCGAGATCGTCGAAAGCCGGAACTTTCCCGGCCGCGAGGCGTTCGAGGCGGCGGTGCAGCAACGGCTCGCCGCGCATCGCATCGATCTCATTTGCCTCGCCGGCTTCATGCGGATCTTGAGCGCGCCCTTCGTCGAGAGCTGGCGCGGGCGAATGCTCAACATTCATCCCTCGCTGCTGCCTAACCTGCGCGGGCTTCACACCCACCAGCGCGCGCTCGCGGCGGGGCTCGAGGAGCACGGCTGCACCGTGCATTTCGTCGAGAGCGAACTCGACGCCGGCCCGATCGTCGCCCAGGCGCGCGTTCCCGTGCTGCCGGGCGACGATGCGGACGCGCTGGCGGCGCGGGTGCTCGTCGAGGAGCACAAGCTCTATCCCACGGCGCTCGCCCAGGTCGCCGCGGGACTGGTCGGCGCGCGAGCGATTCCCAAGGCCCCCTGACGGCGGGCGTCGGTCCGGCGCGGCAGGGCCGCCGCTGTTTTGTCGACGCGCGCAGCGGGCGCCGCCCGCGGCCGCGCCTACCAAGCGCCGGGAAATTTGCCCGGGCGCCGAAAGTCCGTTTATCCTGCTCAATTCGCTCGATCGCGCGTTCGCGGCGCCGGCGCTCTTGCGCATTTGGCCTCGGCGCGATTCTGTCGCACTATTGCGCGAAGGAAGAGCGCGGAATGCCGAGGCCGATCAAAGTCCGTTCCGTCGTCGCCGTCAGGAGGCGGAATTGGCGCGTCGCGCGGTGAGAACCGTTAGAAGGAGATCGACGGGTATGAAAGCCGCGATGGTTTCGTTGGACGACGCCGCGTGCGGCCTGCTGTCCTCGCCCGAGCGTTTCATCAACCGTGAATTGTCGTGGCTGGAGTTCAACCGCCGGGTGCTCGAAGAATCGAGCAATCTCAACCACCCCCTGCTCGAGCGGCTGCGCTTTCTCTCGATCTCCGCCGATAACCTCGACGAGTTTTTCATGGTGCGCGTCGCCGGCCTGGTCGGCCAGGTGCTCGCGGGCATGACGGAAACCTCCGACGACGGCTTCACCCCGGCCGAGCAGCTCGAACGCATCGGTCTGCGCGTCGTCGAACTCGTCGCTTCGCAGCAGCAGCGCTGGCGCGAGTTGCGCGGCGAACTCGAGGGCGCCGGCATCGTCATCTGCGAAGTGGGCGCGCTCTCCAGCCACGATCGGGAATGGCTGGAGGATTATTTCCTTCTCCATGTCTTTCCCGTGCTGACCCCGCTGGCGGTCGACCCGGCGCATCCCTTTCCCTTCATTCCCAATCTCGGCTTTACCCTTGCGCTCGAACTGACGAGCCTGCACGACCGCCGCTCGATGAGCGCGCTGATTCGCGTTCCCGGCAAGATCGATCGTTTCGTCAAGCTGCCGGAGGCAGGCGGCGCGGGCGCGCAGCGCTTCGTTTCGCTCGAGCAGATCATCCTGGCGTTCATCGGCCAGCTTTTCCCCGGTTACCAGGTCACCGGGCAGGGCAGTTTCCGGGTCATCCGCGACAGCGACATCGAAGTCGAGGAAGAGGCCGAAGACCTCGTGCGCCTTTACGAAAGCGCGCTGAAGCGCCGGCGCCGCGGCACGGTCATTCGACTGGAGATCGAAGCGAGCATGCCTGAAGCCTTGCGCGCGTTCGTCACCGGCGACGTCGACGTCGTCGCGTCCGGCGTCGTCCTCGTCGAGGGCGTGCTCGCGCTCAACGAATTGTCGCAGCTCGTCGGCCTCGACCGTCCCGATCTCAAGTTTCCGCCGTTCAACCCGCGTTTTCCCGAGCGTGTGCGCGAAAACGGCGGCGATTGCTTCGCCGCGATCCGACAGAAGGATCTCGTCGTCCACCACCCCTATGAAACGTTCGACGTCGTCGTGCAATTTCTCGCCCAGGCGGCGCGCGATCCGAATGTCGTCGCGATCAAGCAGACGCTCTACCGCACTTCGGCCGACAGTCCGATCGTGCGCGCGCTGGTCGAAGCGGCCGAGGCCGGCAAGTCGGTCACCGCGCTCATCGAACTGAACGCGCGCTTCGACGAGGAGGCGAATATCCGCTGGGCGCGCGATCTCGAACGCGCCGGCGCGCAGGTCGTGTTCGGCTTCCTCGAATTGAAGACCCACGCCAAACTATCGATGGTGGTGCGGCGAGAAGGCGGTTCTCTGGTCACCTACTGCCACCTCGGCACCGGCAATTATCATCCCGTCACCGCCCGCATCTACACCGACATTTCCCTTTTCACCGCCGATCCGGCGATCGGGCGCGACGTGGCGCGCATCTTCAATTTCATCACCGGCTACGCGGAGCCCGACGGGCTGGAGCTGATGGCGATATCGCCGTTCACTCTGAAGAAGCGTTTGCTGCGGCACATCGCCGAGGAGATCGCTTTCGCCGAGGCCGGCAAGCCGGCGGCGATTTGGGCCAAGTGCAATGCGCTCGTCGACCCGGAAATCATCGACGCGCTCTATGCGGCGAGCCGCGCCGGCGTCGAAATCGATCTCGTCGTGCGCGGCATTTGCTGCCTGCGGCCGGACGTGCCCGGCCTCTCCGAGAATATCCGCGTCAAGTCGATCGTCGGGCGCTTTCTCGAGCACGCGCGCATCTACGCCTTCGGCGGCGGGCACGGATTGCCGAGCCGCGACGCGCATGTCTACATTTCTTCGGCGGATCTGATGCAGCGCAATCTCGACCGCCGCGTCGAGGCGCTGGTGCCCCTGCGCAATCCCACGGTGCATGAACACGTTCTCAATCAGATCATGGAAGCCAATCTGATGGACAACGAGCAGAGCTTTCGGGTATTGCCGGACGGCTCGAGCGTCAGGATGACGCCGGCCGAGGGCGAGGAGCCGTTCAACGCGCACAAGTACTTCTTGACCAATCCGAGTCTGTCGGGGCGCGGCCATTCGCTGAGCGAATCGAGCCCGGGTTCGCTGCCTTATCGCAGGCCGCGCGCCTGAGGGCGCGCGAGCGTCGACGGGCGAAACGGCAACGGGCTCGCGAAACGATGGCGACGACGGACGGGACTCGATTGTGAAACGTTCGATTTCGAGAGCGCGATGTCGCGGGAAGGAATCAATGTCGGCGCTGGAAGCAAGGGGGCGATTGCCGGGCGAGCCGGTCGCGATCGTCGACATCGGGTCCAACTCGGTGCGCCTGGTCGCCTATGAGTTCCTGTCGCGCGCGCTCACGCCGATCTTCAACGAAAAGGTTCTGTGCGGCCTTGGCCGCGGCGTCGCCACATCGGGCCTTCTGGCCGAGGACGCGGTCGCCAAGGCGCTGGCGTCCTTGCAGCGGTTCAAGGTTCTTTGTCGGACGATGGAAATATCGGACATCCGCGCGCTGGCGACCGCGGCGGTGCGCGACGCCGCCAATGGTCCGCAGTTCCAGGAATTGGCGGAGCGGGCGATCGGCTGCGAAATCGCCTTGCTGACCGGGCCGCGCGAAGCGCAGCTATCCGCGCTCGGCGTCGTCTCCTCGATCTGGGAGCCCGACGGCGTGGTGGGCGACCTGGGCGGGGGCTCGCTCGAATTGACGGACGTGAAGGGCGGCAAGGTCGGTCGCGGCGTCACGCTGCCGCTCGGCGGCTTGTCGCTGATGGAACTCTCCGAACGCTCGCCGAAGAAGGCGGCGAAAATCGCGCGCGACACGCTCGCCAAGGTCAAGATGCTCGACAATTTGGCCGGGCGGACTTTTTACGCCGTCGGCGGCACGTGGCGCTCGCTCGCCCGCCTGCACATGGGTCAGCGCCAGTACCCGATGCGCGTCATGCATAATTACGTCATTCCCACCCGCGACGCGCTGGAATTCGCCAAACTGGTCGAACGCATCGAGGCCGAGGCCCTGTCGTCGATCCAGTCGGTGCCGTCGGTCCGCCGGCCGCTGCTCGCCTATGGCGCCGCGGTGCTGGAGGAGATCATCCGCCGGGCCAATCCCAAGGAAGTGGTCATTTCCGCTTTGGGCGTGCGCGAGGGGTTGTTGTTCGAAGGCCTCGCTCCGGCCGAACAATCGCAGGATCCGCTCCTCGTGGCGGCGCGGCAATTCAACCTGTTGCGTTCGCGCGCGCCCGCGCACGCCGAAGAATTGTTCCATTGGAGCAGCCAATTCCTCGGCGCGACGCATCTCGAAGAGACCTCGGAGGAGACGCGGCTGCGCCATGCCGCCTGCTTGTTGTCGGATATCGCCTGGCGCGCGCATCCGGACTATCGCGGCGAACAATCCTACGATCTCGTCGCCAACGCGGCGTTTGTCGGCCTCGACCATCCCTCCCGCGCCTTTTTGGCGCTGGCGGCGTCCTACCGCCACGTGTCGAACGATCAGGAGGTCAGCGCGCAGGCGCGCTCGCTGGTGTCGGCGCGACAGCTCGACCGCGCGCGGATTCTCGGCGCCGCGATGCGCGTCGCCTATATCGTTTCGGCCGCCATGCCGGGCGTTTTGCCGCGCACGCCGATGGTCGTGCAGAAGGGCCGCATCGCCTTGACGTTGCCGAGCGATCTCGCCGCGCTCAACAGCGACCGGTTGCAGACGCGCTTAAGGCAATTCGCCCGCCTTGTCGGCGGCGATCCGGAGGTCCGGGCGGCGGCGTAGAGGGCGCGCGGGAAACGAGCGCGGGGCGAGCGGCGCGGCCCGAGCGCGCAAGACCTTGAAACGTCGAGGCTGTCCGATCGCGCCCGACGATCGCAAAAAGGCTTTGTTTACGAATTCGGCCGTTTAATGCCGCGCCGACCGTTGGAGCGCGCCGAAGGGCGTCGGGTTTCGAATTGCGCAACGTCGCCGCCGGCGCCGCCGAGCGTCGCCTTGCTCGTCGGCTCGCCATCGCGCTCGAAGCGCGATCGGCGCCGCAAGCGGATCGGGACTCGCAATGAAACTGGAATCGTCGCCTGGCCGAGGCCCTGTTCTTCCTCTGCACGAGAGGCGCGCGCCCGGCGCCGATCGCGCGCTCGGCCGCCTGGTCTCGATCAACGGGACGGAAGGGGTCATCGCCTGCCGTTTGACGCCAGGCGAAGGCGACGAACATTGGTCGGTCGGTCATCTCATCACCATCGCGTATGAAAGTTCGCGGCTCGTCGGCGTGGTCTGCGAGATGTCGACGGCCGATGGCCTTTGGAGCGAAAGCGACGCCAATATCGCCTATGTCAAGATCGAACTGAGCGGCGAGATCGTCGACGACGAGTCCGGCGCGCCGTTGTTCTTCCGCGGCATTCGTTCCTATCCCGCGCTCGGCGCCGTCGCGCACCGCATCCGCGCCGACGATCTCAAGGCGATCTATAGTTTTCGCGGCGTTCAAGGCGTTGAAATCGGCCGCCTTACCCAGAACGATTCGGTTCCCGCCACGGTCAGCGTCGACGAACTCGTCAGTCGGCACTTCGCGGTGATCGGATCGACCGGCGTCGGCAAGACCACCGCGGTGTCGATGCTGCTGAAGCGGTGCTTGGCCTCGCGGCCGAAACTGCGCGTGCTGATCGTCGACCCTCACAACGAATATGCGCGCAATTTTCCCACCGGCTCGATCGTTCTCAATTCCGACAATCTCGAACTTCCCTATTGGATGTTCAAGTTCGAAGAAATCGCCGACATCATTTACAGCGGCCGCAAACCGAATTCCGATGAAATCGACGCGCTTTTCGACGTCATCAAGACCGCCAAGGTCCAGTTCAGCGCGAGTTCCGCCTCGCTGATCTCGGCCAGTCCGCTGCGCCGCAACCCGAGTTCGGACGTCGCCTGGGTCAGCGCCGATACGCCCGTGCCCTATCGCGTCGCCGACATGGTGAGCATTATCGACGAATGGCTCGGCAAGCTCGATCAACGATATCCGCGCTCGGATCTTCGCTCGCTGAAGCACCGCCTGGAAACGCTGAACCGCGATCCGCGCTTCCGTTTCATGTTCGGCAGAGTCGTCGTCGAAGACAACATGGCCAAGGTCATTTCGCGCATCTTCCGCCTGCCGAAGGCGGGCGCGCCGGTCACGATCATGCAATTGGCGGGCCTTCCCAACGAGGTCGTCAATTCGCTCGTCTCGGTGCTCGCGCGCATGGCGTTCGAAATCGCGCTTTGGAGCGAGGGGAGCTACGAGATCGCGCTGGTGTGCGAAGAGGCCCATCGCTACATTCCCACCGATCAGTCGCAGGCGTTCGCGCCGACCCGCCAGGCCATCGGCCGCATCGCCAAAGAAGGACGCAAGTACGGCGTTTCGCTCGGGATCGTCACGCAGCGCCCGGCTGAGCTCGACGCGACCGTGCTTTCGCAGTGTTCGACGATGTTCGCCATGCGCCTGGCCAACGAGCGCGACAAGGAGATCATTCGCTCGGCGGTGGGGGTCTCCTCGCCGAGCACGATCGCGTTTCTGTCGTCGATCGCGGACCGCGAAGCGATCGCCTTCGGCGAGGCGATCGCCACGCCGATGCGGATGAAATTCGGCGATTTCAGGCTGGAGGCGGCGCGCGCCGCGGCGCCCGGCGCCGGGGCGGACACGGAACCGCAAATGGCCCGCCTCGACTTGCGTAAGATCGTCTGCCGGCTGCGCGGCGAATACACGGGCGACTCGGCGTAATCGCTTCCAACAGGCTGAAGACCGCCGGTTGTTCGGCTCTTCGGCGAAAGCGCGTCCCGGTCGTTGCGACGCCCCGGCGGTCAAGGCCTGGCGTGGCGCGAAAGGCCGGATTTGACGTCACTCGACGGCGCGACTAGCCTCCATCATGCGGGAAAATGCGCCTCGCCCGCGGCGAACGGAACGGCCGTGACGCGGCGCATGCCGCCGCGCCGGCGTTCGTCGTGAGGAAAATGGACGCCTTTGGGAATTGCGCGATGCTCGATCACATCGGCTTCACGGTCAGGGATGTCGAGGCCAGTCGGCGCTTCTCTACGGCGGCGTTGGCGCCGCTGGGCGTCGGCGTGGCGATGGAATTCGCCGACCACGTCGGCTTGGGTCGCGACGGACGGCCGCAATTCTGGTTCAGCCGGGGCGATCCGCCCGTCTCGCCCCTGCATCTGGCGTTCAGCGCGAGAAATCACGCCGAGGTCGACGCGTTTCACGCCGCCGCGCTCGCCGCCGGGGCCAAGGATAATGGCGCGCCGGGCTTGCGCCCGCACTATCATCCGAATTATTACGGGGCGTTTGCAATCGACCCCGACGGACACAATATAGAGGCGGTCTGTCATAGTGCGGAGCCCTGAAGCGCAGCACCCGTCGTTCGCGCATCGCTTATGACCCCCACCGACGGTCCTTGAAACCGTCAAGGCGAGGAGAAGTTCCATGGCGGCAGTCCAAGAGACGGTCGACCGCGTTCGTTCGATTGAAGTCGACGCCTATAAGTACGGTTTCGTTACGGATATCCAGTCCGAGAAGGCGCCCAAAGGACTCAACGAAGACACCGTACGGTTCATTTCCGCCAAGAAGGGCGAGCCGCAATGGCTGCTCGATTGGCGTCTGGACGCCTACCGGCGTTGGCTGACGATGGAGACGCCGCGTTGGGCGCGCGTCGACTATCCCGAGATCGACTTCCAGGATCTCTATTACTTCTCGGCCCCGAGATCCGCGTCGGCGCCGAAATCCCTCGACGAAGTCGACCCCGAACTCCTGCGGACCTACGCCAAGCTCGGCATTCCGCTTGTCGAACAGAAGATTCTGGCCGGGGTCGAACGGTCGACGGTCGCCGTCGACGCGGTGTTCGATTCGGTCTCCGTCGCGACGACCTTCAAGGACGAACTCGCCAAGGCGGGCGTGATATTCTCATCGTTCTCCGAGGCCGTGCGCGACCACGGCGATCTGGTGAAGCGCTATCTCGGCTCGGTCGTGCCGCCGACCGACAATTTCTACGCCACTCTCAACTCCGCGGTTTTCTCCGACGGCTCGTTCGTCTACGTGCCGCCGGGCGTGCGCTGTCCGATGGAGCTATCGACCTATTTTCGCATCAACGAGCAGAACACCGGCCAGTTCGAGCGCACGCTGATCGTCGCCGACAGGGGCGCTTACGTGAGCTATCTCGAGGGCTGCACCGCGCCCAGGCGCGACGAGAACCAGCTCCACGCCGCGGTGGTCGAACTCGTCGCCCACGAGGACGCCGAGATCAAATATTCGACGGTGCAGAACTGGTATCCCGGCGACGCCGAGGGCAAGGGCGGCATCTACAACTTCGTCACCAAGCGCGGCGATTGCCGCGGCGCGCGCGCGAAGATTTCCTGGACGCAGGTCGAGACGGGATCGGCGATCACCTGGAAATATCCGTCCTGCATCCTGCGCGGCGATTCGTCGCGCGGCGAATTCTATTCGATCGCGATTTCCAACGGGCGCCAGCAGGTCGACAGCGGCACCAAGATGATCCATCTCGGCAAGAACACCACCAGCCGCATCATCTCCAAGGGCATCGCCGCCGGCCAATCGCAGAACACCTATCGCGGCCAGGTCTCCGCGCACCGGCTCGCCGCCGGCGCGCGCAATTTCACCAATTGCGATTCGCTGCTGATCGGCGACGAGTGCGGCGCCCATACCGTGCCCTATATCGAGGCGAAGAATTCCTCGGCGGTGTTCGAGCACGAGGCGACGACCTCGAAGATATCCGACGATCAGTTGTTTTATTGCCTGCAGCGCGGGCTGTCGGGCGAAGAGGCGACGGCGCTGATCGTCAACGGCTTCGTGCGCGACGTGCTGCAACAATTGCCGATGGAGTTCGCGGTCGAGGCGCAGAAGCTGATCGCGATTTCCTTGGAAGGGAGCGTGGGGTGACGAAGCCCGTCGTCAATATCGCCGACGTCCCCTTGCGCGACGGCGGCAACGGAAACCAATTCGTCGCCAGACTCGGGCGGATCGGGGCCTCGATCGGCGCGCAAAAACTCGGCTGCCAGTTGCACATCGTGCCGGCGGGCAAGAAGGCGTTTCCGCGCCATTGCCATCACGCCAACGAGGAGATGTTCTATGTCGTCTCCGGCGAGGGAACCTACCGCGTCGGCGACGAAACCTATCCCATTCGCGCAGGCGACGTGATCGGCGCGCCTGCAGGCGACGCATCCACCGCGCACCAGATCGTCAACGCCAGCGGCGGAGAATTGCGCTATCTCGCAATAGGGTATCCCCATCACTCCAGTGAGGCGAGCGGGCTGGTGTCTTCAACGTTTCCGACGATGGTGGCGTACGTGGCCGGTCCGACGGCGACGGCCTGCTGAGCGAGCCTGTGGAAGAG
>JBEKAL010000121.1:0-10799 GCA_050015935.1 Roseiarcus sp. | reverse complement strand
GTCGAAGCGATCAACGAGGGCCGCGCCATAACGCCGGCGGCGGAATGGCTCGTCGACAATTATCATCTCGTCGAGAAGCAAATTCGTGAGCTTCGCTCGGACCTGCCGCTTGGCTATTACCGCCAGCTTCCCAAGCTCGCTTTGGGTCCCTTCGCCGGCTATCCCCGCGTCTTCGGCGTGGCCTGGGCCTTCGTCGCCCATACGGACAGCCGTTTCGACTCCGAGATGCTGGTTCGTTATGTCAGAGCGTATCAGGAGGTTCAGCCGCTCACGATCGGCGAACTCTGGGCGGTGTCGATCACGCTGCGGATCGTGCTGGTCGAGAATCTCGCACGTCTCGCGCGGCAAATCACGCAAAACCGCGCGGCGCGACGGATGGCGGACGGCCTCGCCGACCGTTTGCTCGGGACCGGGGGACGACCCGCCGAGTCCGTCGCCACCGTCCTTTTCGCGCACGAGCGCGCGCCGCTTTCGCAAGCTTTCGCTGTTCAACTCGTGCATCGGCTACGCGACCAGGATCCGAGGATCACGCCGGCGCTGACATGGCTCGACCGGCGTCTGGCGATCCAGCACACGACAACCGACGCGGTGGTGCGCGACGTCCATCGCCGAGAAGGCGCCGCGAACGTCACGGTGCGCAACATCATCACCAGCTTGCGCCTGATTTCCGATGTCGACTGGAAACAATTGTTCGAGCGGCTCAGCCTCGTCGACGCTGTTTTCGCCGCCGACAGCCCGTTTGAGGAGATGGATTTCCCTACGCGCACGCTCTACCGCAGCGCGGTCGAAGAACTTGCGCGAGGCTCGAACCGCACGGAGTTGGATATCGCCAGCGCCGCAGTGCTGACGGCAAAGCAGGAGGGGCCCGCGGCTCCAACGGCTGAGCAGGCGCGGCGTGGCGATCCGGGCTACCATCTGCTTGCCGGCGGCCGCCGCGCTTTTGAAGCGGCGATCTCCTATCGCCCGCCATTACGAAAATGGGCGGCGCGGTTTGGCCGGTCCCGTGGCGTCGGCGGCTATGTGACGGCGATTTCTCTTGTCGCCGCGATCCTTCTTGCCGCGCCGTTGCTCGTCCTTGCCGCGGCGGGATTCAGCCTTGCCATTCTTGGCCTGCTTGGCGTCCTCGGCGCCGTTCCCGCCATCGACGCCGCGGTCGCGCTGGTCAATCGCGGAGTCAACCTCGGCTTCGCGGCGACGCTTCTGCCGGCTCTGGAGCTGCGCGACGGGGTTCCCTCGCATCTGCGCACGCTCGTCGCCGTGCCGACGCTGCTCACGACGCTGGAAGCCATCGAAGAGCAAATCGAGCGGCTCGAGATCCATCACCTCGCGAGCCCCGAGGGCGATCTGCATTTCGCGCTGGTTTCCGACTGGACCGACGCCGCAAACGAACATGCCGACGGCGATGCGGCGCTCGTCGCCGCCGCGGCGGAAGGCGTCGCGCGTCTCAATCGGCGCTATGGCCCGGCGCCGGGCGGCGCCCGCTTTCTGCTTCTGCATCGCCGCCGCGTCTGGAACGAAGGCGAAGGGCGGTGGATCGGCTGGGAGCGCAAGCGCGGCAAGCTGCACGAACTGAATCGGCTGCTGCGCGGCGCGGCCGACACCACTTTCATCGACCTCGGCGCCGGGCCGCCCGTCGCGCCGACCGATATTCGCTACGTCGTGACGCTCGACGCGGACACGCGATTGCCGCGCGATGCGGTGCGCCGCCTGATCGGCAAGATGGCGCATCCGCTGAACCGGCCGCGCCTCGACACGGCCGCCGGCAGGGTCGTGGAAGGCTATGCGGTGTTGCAGCCTCGCGTCACGCCTTCGCTGCCGATCGGCCGGGAGGGCTCGCTGTTCCAGCGCGTTTTTTCGAGCTTGAGCGGGATCGATCCCTACGCCTCGGCCGTTTCAGACGTCTACCAGGATCTGTTCGGCGAAGGCTCCTATGCGGGCAAGGGCATATACGACGTCGACGCCTTCGAGGCCGCGCTTGCCGGCCGGGCGCCGGACTCGACTCTGCTCAGCCACGACCTGTTCGAAGGCGTGTTCGCGCGCGCCGCCCTCGCCTCGGACATCGAAGTCGTCGAGGAATTCCCGGCCCGCTATGACGTCGGCGCTCTTCGCCATCACCGCTGGGCGCGCGGCGACTGGCAATTGCTGCCCTGGATCCTCGGTCGCGCGCCAACGCAAGCGGGCGCGGAGCGGACAAAAAGCGCCATTCCCGCGATCGGCCGTTGGAAAATGCTGGATAATCTACGCCGAACGCTCTCGGCGCCGGCAGCCGTCCTCGCTTTGCTCGCGGGCTGGACTCTGCCGCTTCACGCCGCGCTGGTCTGGACCCTTTTCGTCGTCTTGACGATTGTGCTGCCGACGCTCATTCCGGTCATTGCGGCCATTCCGCCGCGACGCCCGGGCGTCACGATCTCAAGCCATGTGCGCGCGCTCGGCGGCGATCTCCGCCTCGCCTTGACTCTCTCGGCGCTGACCATCGCGTTCCTGGCGGACCAGGCGTGCCTGATGGGCGACGCGATCGGCCGCACCCTGTGGCGCTTGGGCGTGACCCGGCGGCATCTGCTCGAATGGGTTCCGGCGGCGCAGGCGACGATCGGTCCTCGTCTCGACCTGCTGGGTTTCACGCGCCGAATGGCGGGAGCGATCGTCGTCGGCGCCGTCGCAGCGATCGTCGCTTTGGCGTTCGGCCACGGGTCGTGGCCAGTGGCGCTTCCGTTCGCCGCGCTCTGGGTCGCCTCGCCGGCCGTCGCGCGCCGGGTCAGCCTGTCTCCCGGCGAGGGCGCTCACTTGCCGATGTCCGACGCCGATGCCGAGGCGCTAAGGCGAACCGCGCGCCGCACCTGGCGGTTCTTCGAGACTTTCGTCACCTCGACCGACAACATGCTGCCGCCCGACAATTTTCAGGACGACCCGGCGCCGGCGATCGCGCATCGAACATCGCCGACCGATCTCGGCCTCTATCTGCTTTCCGTCGTCAGCGCGCGCGACTTCGGCTGGATCGGAACCGACCAGGCGATCGAACGGCTCGAGGCGACGCTCGCGACGATGAGCCGCCTGCGGCGCTTCCGCGGACACTTCTACAATTGGTATGACACGCGCGATCTGCGCCCGCTCGACCCGAGATACGTGTCCACCGTCGACAGCGGCAATTTGGCCGGACACCTTATCGCGCTGGCGAACGCGTGCCGGGAATGGAGAGATCGCCCGTTTGAGGCGCAGCGACGCCTCGACGGCGTCGCTGACGCTCTCGAAATTACCCGCGCGGAATCCGCTCGTCTACGCGACGGCGGCCAGACCCAGACCGTGACCCTGCGCCAGCTGGACGACGCGATCGCGGTCATGGCGCTCGCTTTGCAGCAAGCGCGGCCCGCGAACGACGACCTTGCCGCGCGACTCTCGGGTCTCCACACCGACGCCGAGATCATGGTCGACATCGCCGGGGCGCTGGCGATTGAGCGCGGCGACGGAAGCGGCGCCGATATGCTGTTCTGGGCTGAAGCAACGCTGAATTCGATCGACTCGCACCGCCACGATCTCGCGCCGGCCGGGGATGCGGCTCGCTCGATGACGGCGCGGCTCTCGATCATCGAAAGCAAAGCGCGATCGATGGCGCTTGCGATGGACTTCGGCTTCTTGTTCGACCGCGGTCGCCAACTGCTGTCGATCGGATTTCTCGCGCCGGAAGGCGCGCTCGATTCGAATTGCTACGATCTGCTGGCTTCCGAAGCGCGCCTCGCCAGCTTTTTTGCGATCGCCAAAGGCGACGTCGCCGCCAAGCATTGGTTCCGGCTCGGCCGCGCCGCGACTCCTGTCGCAAACGGCGCGGCGTTGATTTCGTGGTCGGGATCGATGTTCGAGTATCTGATGCCCTCGCTCGTCATGCGCGCGCCGGCGGGAAGTTTGCTCGAGCAGAGCAACCGCCTGATCGTGCGGCGCCAAATCGATTACGCGACGAAGCTGGGCCTGCCCTGGGGCATATCCGAATCCGCTTACAACGCCCGCGATCTGGCGTTCACCTACCAATATTCGACCTTCGGCGTTCCCGGCCTCGGGTTGAAGCGGGGTCTCGGCGAAAATCGGGTGATTGCTCCCTACGCCACTGCCCTGGCGGCGATGGTCGATCCGCGGGCGGCCGCGGCCAATCTGGCGCGTTTGGCCAAGGTCGGCGCGCAAGGTCGCTACGGCTTTTGCGATGCGTTGGACTATACGCCGGCGCGCGTGCCCGAAGGCGAAAGCGTCGCCATCGTGCGAGCCTTCATGGCGCATCATCAGGGCATGACGATCGTCGCCATCGCTGACGCCCTGTTCGATGGCGTGATGCGGGAACGGTTCCATGCCGAGCCGATCGTCAAGGCCAGCGAACTGTTGCTGCAGGAGCGCATGCCGCGCGACGTCGCGGCCGCGCCTCCCTGGGCGGCGGCAGTGAAGTCGAGCGCCGGCGCTCGCGATGTCGAACCTTCCGGCGGACGCCGGTTCGCCTCAGCCCATCAGGCGACGCCCGCCACGCATCTCATCTCGAACGGCCGGTACGCAACCATGCTCACGTCGGCAGGCTCGGGATACAGCCGCTGGGGCGCTTTGGCCCTGACGCGCTGGCGCGAGGATGCGACCTGCGACGATTTCGGTTCCTACCTCTTCATCAAGGACGTGCGCAGCGGCGTAGCGTGGTCGGCGGGCTTTCAACCGAGCGGCGTCGAGCCCGACAGCTATACCGCGATCTTCAATGAGGACCGCGCCGAGGTGACGCGCCGCGACGGCTCGCTGACGACGACGTTGGACGTGCTCGTTTCGGCCGAGGACGACGCCGAAGTTCGCCGAGTCTCGATCACGAATTCCGGCGGCCGCACCCGCGACATCGAAATCACGTCCTATGCGGAACTCGTTCTGGCGCCTCAGAGCGACGACGTCGCGCATCCCGCCTTTTCGAAACTGTTCGTCGAAACGGAATATCTCGCCGACGTCGGCGCGATCCTGGCGACGCGGCGAAGACGGTCGCCGACCGAGCCGGAAATCTGGGCCGCGCATCTGACTGTCGTCGACGGCGAAGCGATCGGCGCTCCCGAATTCGAAACCGACAGAGCGCGATTTCTCGGCCGCGGCCGCGGCGTTCGCGCGCCCATCGCGGTGATGGACAGCCGGCCGCTGTCGAATTCGATCGGCGCGGTCCTCGACCCGATCTTTTCGATCCGCCGCCGCATCCGCGTCGCGCCGGGCGCGAGCGTTAGCGTGGCCTTTTGGACCATCGCCGCCTCCAGCCGCGCAGCTCTCCTCGACGGCGTCGACAAACATCGCGACGCCACCGCGTTCGCGCGCGCCTCGATGTTGGCGTGGACGCAGGCCCAGGTGCAACTCCACCATCTCGGCGTGACGGCGGGCGAGGCAGGTCTGTTTCAGCGGCTCGCGGGACACGTGATCTATGCCGCGCCGGCCTTGCGCCCTTCCTCGGACACGATCGCGCGGGGCGCCGGCGCGCAATCCGGCTTGTGGTCGCAAGGGATTTCCGGCGACCTGCCGATTGTGCTTCTGCGCATCTCCGAAGTCGAGAATCTCGACATCGTCCGTGAATTGCTGCAGGCGCACGAATATTGGCGGATGAAACAGCTCGCCGTCGATCTCGTCATTTTGAACGAGCGCCAATCCTCCTATGTCCAGGAACTTCAAATTGCGATCGAGACGCTGGTCAGGGCAAGCCAGTCGCGTCCGCAGCCAGGCGCGGAATGGCAGGCGGGCGGCGTTTTCGCGCTGCGCGCCGACCTCATCTCGGCCGAAACGCGAAACCTTCTGACTTCCGTTGCGCGAGTCGTCCTGCCGGCGCAGCGTGGCGGGCTCTTTGAGCAGCTCGAACAAATCTTGGAGCCTCTCGCGTCTGCGAGAGCCGCGCCGACGCGCGTCGTCGCGCGCTTGCAGCCGCCGTTGCGGCCTCGCCCTCCCGACCTCGAATTCTTCAACGGGCTCGGCGGCTTCGCGCAAGATGGCGCCGAGTATGTGACGATCCTCGGGCCGGGCCAATCGACGCCCGCGCCGTGGATCAACGTAATCGCCAATCCGGCGTTCGGCTTCCAGACTGCGGCTGAGGGCGGCGGCTACACCTGGTCCGTCAACAGTGGTGAGAATCAGATCACGCCGTGGTCGAACGACCCCGTCAGCGATCGAAGCGGCGAAGCATTCTATTTGCAGGACGACGACACCGGCGACTTGTGGGGTCCGACGGCGCTTCCCATCCGAGACGCCGCGGCGACATACACGGCCCGCCACGGTCGCGGATACAGCCGATTCGAGCGTCTCGCGCACGAGATCGCGTCCGATCTTCTGCAATACGTGCCGGTCGACGCTTCGATCAAGATTTCGCGCCTCGTGCTGACCAACCAGTCGACCCGCCTGCGCCGGCTCAGCGTGACGGCCTATGTCGAATGGGTTCTCGGCCGGTCGCGTTCCGCCTCGCTTGCCGTTGTTTCGACGGAACTCGACGCCGCCACGGGGGCGATCTTCGCTCGCAATCCCTGGAACACGGGCTTCGGCTCGCGCGTCGCCTTCGCCGATTTGCGCGGGGCTCAGAGCGACTGGACCGGCGATCGGCGCGAGTTCATCGGGCGCAACGGCGCGCTCGCCGATCCCGCCGCGCTCGCCGGCGCGGCGCCGTTGTCGAAGAAGGTCGGCGCCGGCCTCGACACTTGCACGGCTATGCGCACGAAGATCGAACTGCCGCCCAACGGCAGCGTCGAAATCGTCTTTCTTCTTGGCGAAGCGGCGAGCGCGGACGAGGCGCGGAGCTTGGTCACGCGCTATCGCTCCGCCGATCTCGACGCGGTCGAAGCCGAAGTCGCGCGCAAATGGGACGACATTCTCGGCGCGGTGGTCGTCAAGACGCCGGTTCGCTCGATGGACGTCATGCTCAACGGCTGGCTCATCTACCAAACGCTGAGCTGCCGCCTCTGGGCGCGCTCGGGCTTCTACCAGGCGAGCGGCGCTTATGGTTTCCGCGATCAATTGCAGGACGGCATGGCGCTCGCCGCCTCGCAGCCCATGTTGACCCGCGAGCATCTGCTGCGCGCCGCGGCGCGGCAGTTCGTCGAAGGCGATGTCCAGCATTGGTGGCTGCCGCATTCCGGCCAGGGCGTGCGCACTCGCATCTCCGACGATCGCCCGTGGTTGGCCTTTGCGGTCGCCCATTACGTCGACGCCACCGCGGACGTCGCCGTCCTCGACGAGATGGTCCCGTTCCTGGAAGGCCAGGCGCTGGAGCCGGGCGAGCACGACAGCTTCTTCGCTCCTGTTGTCTCCGACCGAACCGCGACATTGTTCGAGCATTGCGCGCTCGCCCTCGACGCCAGCCTCGCGCTCGGCGGCCATGGGCTTCCCCTAATGGGAACGGGGGATTGGAACGACGGCATGAACCGCGTCGGCGAAAAGGGCGCCGGCGAAAGCGTTTGGCTCGGCTGGTTCCTGCATGCGGCGCTGACCGCTTTCATTCCGCTCGCTCGGGCGCGCCGGCAAACGATCCGCGCCAAGAAATGGGCCGCGCATGCCGCCGCGCTGCAGGCCTCGCTCGAGCGCGAGGCGTGGGACGGCGATTGGTATCGGCGAGCCTTTTTCGACGACGGCGAGCCGCTGGGCTCGGCGGCGAGCGAGGAGTGCCGCATCGATTCGATCGCCCAATCCTGGGCGGCGCTCTCGGGCGCGGCGGCGCCCGAACGGGCGAGACAAGCGATGGGCGCGGTCGACCGCGAATTGATCCGGCGCGACGACGGCCTGGCGCTGCTGTTCGCGCCGCCGTTCGATAAGAGCGCGCTGGATCCCGGCTACATCAAAGGCTATCCGCCGGGCGTGCGCGAGAATGGCGGCCAGTACACCCATGCCGCCTTGTGGTCGGTGATCGCCTTCGCCGCGCTTGGCGACGGCGACAAGGCGGTCGACCTCTTCTCGCTGCTCAACCCCATCAATCATGCGCGCGCCCGCGCCGACGTGCTGCGCTACAAGGTGGAGCCCTACGTCGTCGCGGCCGACGTCTACGCGGCGGCGCCCCATGTCGGGCGCGGCGGATGGACGTGGTACACGGGCTCGGCGGGTTGGATGCAACGCGCAGGCGTCGAGAGCATTCTCGGGCTGCGCATCCGCGGCGCTTTCTTGCATCTCGACCCTTGCATTCCCAAAGCGTGGCCAAGGTTCGAGATGAGCGTTCGGCGGCAATCCACGCGATACGAAATCGTCGTCGACAATCCTGCCGGGGTTAGTCGGGGCGTCCGGTTCGCTCAAGTCGACGGGGTGGAAGTCACGCAGCGGCCGTTGCGACTGCGCATGGCCGACGACGGCGCCGTCCATCGCGTTCGCGTGACACTAGGCTGAGACGCGCCGCCGCTGCGCGGAGATTGACGCCGGCTTCTCGCTTCGACTTGATGCGGCGTTGGGGCTACTCCCCGGCGCCGCGCGGGTCGGCTCCGCCGTCGATCCGCTGCGCCATTCCGACGGCGAACTCGGCAGATCTCCGGTCACGTCGACGTGGGCCGCGTCGTTCGCGCAACAGAGTTGTGTTTCAGAAAACCTCAAGTCGAGGAGCCGGCCGTCATCGGTGAGGAGTTGAACGCCAAACCGACCGAAGACGGTCTTGAGGTCAGAGGGGGACAGGCGAATCTCCCCGGAGCTTATCACGCCGCCCCGCGGTCTGGTGAAGCCATCGAAGTCATAGGAGGCGCGGGCGACCGTCTTGCCGTCGCGCGTCAAGAGGCCGCTGCCCGCGATTCGACCGAGATATCGCATGATTGAACTCACTTTCACGGCGACGCGTCTTATGCGCGGCGATCGGCTTCGAAGGCGGCCGCGAAGAAAGCGCAATCTCAAGACCTGCCGAGGCCCTAAGGATTGAGCTTGCGCGGCAAGACCGTCGCTGCGTCGTCGGCGGATGGGGCCGACGGCGTGGCTCCGTTTCCGGTTCCCGGCGAAAGTTTGGCTGAGAGCGCGAAGACGATAAAAATCACGATGGCGAGAGCGCTCAAAGCAATGCGGACCTGCCTCCGCTGCGGGTCAACGGCCGTAAACACACTGTCGGGCGAACGGACATTGAAACTGCTGGTTCTCGGCAACAGCGCAATGAGATCAGCGGCATTCGTCTTGCCGGGAATATCCATGGTCGAGTCGTCCGGCAGCGCGCCGATCAACGCGGTCAATCGCTCCGTCGCTGCTTCCCTCGGCATTCGTCCGAGGCTGACGGCTTCTTGCCAAGGATCGACATCCAGCCGCGCAAGCGCGGAAAGGACGCTGAGCATTGTTCCATTTCGATCCTCGCCGATCGACGCGCAGAGGAATTTGTCGAACTCCGGCCCGATGAGTGGCGCTAGGGCGGCATGGGTCATGTGAACGGCCGATTCTCTTCGTGAACGCGTAAGCCAAGCGGCGAGCAAGGCGAGACCCGGCTTTCCCCGCATCGACCCGCGCCGATCAATAGGGCGCGGCGACGGCCGCCGTCAGACTCGGAAACTACCCACATCGCCTTTGCGCGCTCAGCCGCGCCGTGAGCGGACCGCCAAACGAACACGGCGATCGGTCGATCCCGCCCGCGTCTAGGTATTTTCCGACCCTCCTTGCGCGGCCCGCTGTCCGCTATTCCTGACATAGCAGCCTCATGCGGAAGCGAGGGGCCGCGAAACAGTCGGCAAGCCGCTGATTTTGTCGACTCGCCATTTTTGGGAGCGCGTTTTGGCCTCGTCTCGCTCGTCGCTTCTGCGCAGCCGCTGGACGTTCGTAGCCGTCGTGGCCGCGCTCGCGCTCTGCGGCTATTTCGGCTGGCGTCATTTTTACGGCGACGAAACTGGGACGGCGGCTCGGGGCGAGGCCAACAGCATACAGGCGCCCGCGCCCATCCCCGTCACCGTCGCGCAGGCGAAAAAGGCCGACTTCCCAATCTATTTGAACGGGCTCGGCGCCGTGGAGCCCTATCAGACCGTTCTTGTGCGTAGCCGCGTCGATGGCCAGGTCACCAAGATCGCCTTCAAACAGGGCCAGATGGTCAAGGAAGGCGACGTTCTCGTGCTGATCGATCCGCGTCCCTATCAGGCGGCGCTCGATCAGGCGGTCGCGAAGAAGGCGCAGGACGAGGCGACTCTCAAGAACGCTCAGCTCGACCTTGCGCGCTACGCCGGGCTGGCCAAAGAGGATTCCGTTTCGCGTCAGAAACTCGACACGCAGCAGGCGACGGTCGACGAACTCATCGCGCAGATTAAGGGCGACCAGGCGTCCATCGACAACGCCCAGACGCAGGTCGACTATACGACGATCCGGGCCCCGCTCTCGGGGAAGACAGGCTTTCGCCTTGTCGACGCCGGGAACATCGTGCACGCCGTCGACACGACGGGCATTGTCACGATCGTGCAGCTACAGCCGATCTCGGTCGTGTTCACGGCGCCCGAGGAGGATGTGCCGGAGATCAATAAGGCGCTCGCCGCAGGCGTCGTGCCGGTAACCGCACTGAGTTCGGACGGGCTGAAGACGCTTTCGCAGGGCCATCTCGCTATCGTCAACGACGCGATCGATCCGGCGAGCGGCACCATCGGAATGAAGGCGACTTTCCAGAATACGGACAACGCCCTGTGGCCCGGCCTGTCGGTCTCGACTCGCCTGCTGGTCGACACGCTGAAGCAGGTGACCGTCGTGCCCGACGGGGCCGTCGAACGCGGGCCGAACGGCCTCTACGCCTTCGTCGTCGGCGGCGACAATAAGGTCGAGATGCGCGACATCACGGTCGGCCAAGAAGGCGATGGGCAATCGGTCGTCTTGACGGGATTGGCGCCCGGCGAGACCGTGGTCACGGC
>JBEKAL010000120.1:0-10865 GCA_050015935.1 Roseiarcus sp. | reverse complement strand
CTCTCAGGTGGAAAGGAGCCATCTTGGTCAAAGCCAGCCGACGCTCTCAAAAAGGCAAGCGGAACGCCGGGAACGTAATCACACTCTCAGTCCGGGGGCCTCCCGCGAAGCGGGTTCGTTCCACGGCCAGATTCAGCCATTCAAACCGCCCCCGCATGCTGGCGCGCCGTTGGCCAAACCCGCCGAATGCGCGTAGAGTTTCGCCATGACGGCGCCTCTCTCGACGAGCGCGGATTTCTCCAGCCCTCCCGGCTTTCGCGAGCGGCTCGGCGGGATTTTCCGCGCCCTCGGCCGGATTGGCCTCGATACGCTCTATCCTCCGACCTGCCTTTCCTGCCGCGCGGCGACGGGGGAGGCGGACGCGCTTTGTCCGGCGTGCTGGCGCGCGATTCGCTTCATCGAGCGGCCGTTTTGCGAGCGGCTCGGCACGCCCTTCGAGCAGGATCTCGGGGCCGGGCTCTTATCGCCGCAGGCGATCGCCGATCCGCCGGTGTTCCGGCGCGCGCGCGCGGTCGCGCGCTTCGAGGATGGGCCGGCGCGCCGCCTCGTGCATCGGCTCAAATATTCCGACCGCGGCGAACTGGCGCGCCCGCTCGGGGCGTGGATGGCCAGAGCCGGCGCCGACGTCCTCGCCGAAGCGGACGCGATCGTTCCCGTGCCGCTGCACGCCCTCAGGCTGTGGACGCGCCGCTTCAATCAGGCGGCGGCGCTGGCGCGCGCGATCGCGCTTAAGACCGGCAAGCCGTTCGAGCCGCAATGGCTCCAACGCGTCAAGGCGACGCGCAGCCAGGTCGGCCTCAGCCGCGAGCAGCGGGCGGAGAACGTTCAGGGCGCGTTCCGCGCCTCGCCCGGCGCGCCGATCAAGGGCCGGCGGATCGTCCTCGTCGACGACGTGCTGACCTCCGGCGCCACCGCCAACGCGGCCGCGCGGGCGCTGCTGCGCGCCGGCGCAAGCGAGGTCGATCTTCTCGTCTTCGCACGGGTTGTGACCGGCGCGTGACGTCCCATATAGAGGTCGAACGCGGGCCGAAACGGCCAAACGGAGTGCTTTTTTCTTGCCGCCGGTCGTCATCTACACCAAATCGAGTTGCCCCTATTGCCGCGCCGCCAAGGACCTCCTACGCCGCAAGGGCGCGCCGTTCGAGGAGATCGTCGTCGACGGCGATCGCGCCGGCCGGGCCGCGATGGCGCAAAAAGCGGGCGGACGATCGAGCGTGCCGCAGATTTTCATCGGCGCCGCGCATGTCGGGGGCTGCGACGAACTCTACGCTCTCGAAGGCGCGGGGCGGCTCGACGTGCTGCTCGCGGGATGAACCATGATCAAATTCGCGCTCGCCTGCGATGAAGGCCATGGCTTCGAAAGCTGGTTTCCCGACGGCGCGGCTTACGACGAGCAGGCGCGGCGCGGCCTGATCGCCTGTCCGCAATGCGGCTCGACGCGCGTTGAAAAGGCGATCATGGCGCCGGCCGTCGTCGGCGCCGGCCGGCCGGAGCGCGAGCCGAGCGCGGAGGCGCCGGTCGCCGTGGCGCTCATCGACGAGCGCCAGCGCGCGCTGCGCGAGGCGGTGCGCAACTTGCGGCGCGAGATCGAAGCCAATACCGACGACGTCGGCGCGAAGTTTCCCGAGATCGCGCGGGCGATCCACACCGGCGAGGCGCCGAAGCGCGCCATCCGCGGTCAGGCGAGCCGAGCCGAGGTCGAGGCGCTGCTCGAGGAAGGCGTCGGCGTCCTGCCGATGCCCTTCGCGCCCGACGACTTCAACTGAAAGGCGAACAGCCGGCCTATTGCGCGGCGACGCTGAATTCGGACGCCTCGATCACCGTCGTGCCGATCATCGTGCGCACGGAGACGCGGAACGGCATCAGCACCCGCGCGCCATCGATCGGCGCCAGCCAGACCTCGAGATCCTTGTTCTCGGCCATGAACTTCGTCGCGGGACGATCGCGCCGATGGCCGGCGATCGGCACGTAGCGCACGGCGCAGACCGCCACGGGGCCCTTGTAGCCCTTGGCGGAAACGTCGCGTCGGCCGACATAGGTGAGATTGACGTCGAAGCGCGTATAGCCGTCGAACACGGGAATCGTGCGGTCGCACGAGGCCGGTCCGACGAGCGGCCCTTTGGCCGGGGCGGGGATGACGAAGGCGCCGACGGGATCGACGATCCCCTGCTCGTCCTTGTCGGACAAGGGAACGCGGTCGGGCCTGTCGTCATAGGGCGGCGAAATGTCGACGCCGGTCACCGCGTTGTCGGCGAGCGACATGCGGATCGTGCGCGTCATCGAGGAATTCGAAGCGGTCGTCGCGAATGTCGCGGGCACGACATGGTTGTCGACGATCGTCCCCTGACCCGTCGAAGCGCCGCGCGCACGGGCGATCATCGTCGCGAGGCCGGTAAGCTTGGCCGTGGCGTCGATCGCATAGCTCGTCGGCGTGAGCGTCGCATTCACGCTGGCGACGCCGATCGGCAAGCCGATCAACGAAACATGATAGGTCGCGCGCAGCATATCCGCGCGCGCGCCGACAGCCGCGAACGACAAGATAACCGCGCCGAGGCCGAGGCTGCGCGCCGCACGCAAGGCCAACCGCCGCAAGGACATCCATCCGTCTCCCGATGCGAAGCGAATCCAATTAGCACCTGTGTCGCGAAAATCCGACAGCAAAATGGCGCCCGAGGCGCTCGCGGCGTTTTGGCCTCGCGATGGAAAAAATGTTCCGATCGCGCGCGATCAGGGTCTTGCGGCGCGGGCGCGGGCGGACGTAACCTCGCTCCATGGTCGAGACGGTCATATCCATTCGCAACGCGCGCCTCGGCGACGAGACGGAAATCGCGCGCGTGCATGACGCGGCGTGGCGCGACGCCTACCGCGGCGTGATTCCCGGCCGCGAGCTCGAACGGATGATCGTGCGCCGCGGCCCCGTTTGGTGGCGCCGCGCCATCGCGGGCGGCACGCGGCTGATCGTGCTCGATTTCGCCGACAAGGTGGCGGGCTACGCCAGCTATGGGCGCAATCGCATGCCCTCGCTGAACTACGGCGGCGAGATTTTCGAACTCTATCTCGCGCCCGAATATCAGGGCGGCGGCCTCGGCAGACGGATGTTCGAGGCGGCGCAGCGCGATCTGGCGGCGCACGGCTATTCGTCTTTCGTGGTCTGGGCGCTCGCCGACAACGAACGCGCGCTCGGCTTCTATGCCCGGCTCGGAGGGCGCATCGTGCGGCGCGCGCCGGAGCAATTCGGGAAGGAAACCCGCGAGCGCGTCGCTTTCGGCTTTGATTGACCGACCATTCGCGGATCAAGAGGGGACGCGCGCCATTTACGACCGCGCCCCGGGGTTCGCCGAGCCAACCCCGCGACTCCGAAGCAAGCCCGTGAATAGGGATGCGGTCTCGATCGGCGACGACGCCGCCGGCGACAACCGCCTTCCGCCCTCACTCGCCGCGACGGCGGCGGAGGCGCGTTTTCTCGCCGCCCTTGCCTTTCGCCCCGCCCTCCTTTATAGGCGCGGCCATTCCACAGGCGGATCATCGCGCTCCCTGATTAAAGGGTTCGCTCCGGTGGCGAGGTTTCCCCTCGCCTCATCGATCCGCCGAGGCTCAACCGGATAAGGATACGATCGAATGGCTCTGCCTGATTTCACCATGCGCCAGCTCCTCGAGTCGGGCGCGCATTTCGGCCACCAGTCGCATCGCTGGAATCCCAAGATGGCGCCCTATATCTACGGCGCCCGCAATTCCATCCACATCATCGATCTCGCGCAGACCGTGCCGCTGCTGCACCAGGCGCTGAAAGCCGTTTCCGACACGGTCGCCAAGGGCGGGCGCGTGCTGTTCGTCGGCACCAAGCGCCAGGCCGCCGCCGAAGTCGCCGAGGCCGCCAAGCGCTCGGCGCAATATTTCGTCAATTCCCGTTGGCTCGGCGGCACGCTCACCAACTGGAAGACCATTTCCGCCTCGATCACTCGGCTGCGCAAGCTCGACGACATGCTCGGCGAAGGCGGCAAGGGCCTGACCAAGAAAGAGCGCCTGATGCTGTCGCGCGAGCGCGAAAAGCTGGAGAAGGCGCTCGGCGGCATCAAGGACATGGGCGGCACGCCCGACCTCGTGTTCGTCATCGACACCAACAAGGAAGCGCTGGCGATCAAGGAGGCCAACCGGCTCAAGATCCCGGTGATCGCGATCCTCGACACCAATTGCGATCCCGACGGCGTCGCGCTGCCCATTCCCGGCAACGACGACGCCAGCCGCGCGATCCAACTCTATTGCGACCTCGTCGCGCGCGCGGCGATCGACGGCATTTCGCGCAGCCAGGGTTCGCAGGGAATCGACCTCGGCGCGGCCGAGGCGCCGATCGCCGAACCGCTGCCCGAGCAAGCTGAGCCGGAAGCCTCCGCGACCGAACATTTCGAGCTGCTGACCGCCCCGCGCGGCGCGCCCGACGATCTGGCCAAGCTCGCCGGCGTCGGCCCGCAGATCGTCAAGAAGCTCAACGAGCACGGCCTGTTCCATTATTGGCAGCTCGCCGCGATGACCAAGGACGAGGCCGACAAGCTCGACGCCGACCTCAAGTTCAACGGCCGCATCGCCCGCGACAAATGGGTTGATCAGGCGCGCTCGCTCATCGCCGCGGCCTGACCGGCCGCAGCGGATCGATTTTGGACCGGGGCCCGGCCCACTTGACCGGGCGTTGCGTGTGGTTGACGCTCACCTGGCGGCCCCGCCGCGTTTTGGCGCGCCGCCAATGCATCGAGGACGAAGATGGCCACGATTACCGCCGCGCTGGTCAAAGACCTGCGCGAGAAGACCAGCGCGGGCATGATGGACTGCAAAAACGCGCTCAGCGAAACAGCCGGCGACATCGAAGCGGCGATCGATTGGCTGCGCAAGAAAGGCCTCGCCAAGGCGGCCAGGAAGAGCGGCCGCATCGCCGCCGACGGCCTCGTCGGCGTCGCCGTCGAGGCCAATTTCGGCGTCGTCGTCGAAGTGAATTCGGAAACCGATTTCGTCGCCCGCAACGACGACTTCCAGGCTCTGGTGCGCGCCGTCGTCGCGGTGGCGCTCGACAAGGGCGCGGGCGTCGACGCGGAGGCGGTCAAGGCCGCCCATTACCCCGGCGGCGGCACGGTCGCCGACGCCATCGCCAACGCGGTCGCCACCATCGGCGAGAACATCACGTTGCGCCGCGCGCAGGGGCTGCATGTCGCCAACGGCGCCATCGGCCGCTATGTGCACGGCCAGATCGCCGACGGGCTCGGCCGCATCGGCGTCATCGTCGCGCTCGAGTCGAGCGGCGCCCACGACGCTTTGGCCGCGTTCGGCCGTCAGGTGGCGATGCACGTGGCCGCCGCTAGCCCGATCGCGCTCAACGCGGAAGGGATCGACCCCGCGGTCGTGGCGCGCGAAAAGTCGGTGCTGACGGACAAGAACGCCGGCAAGCCGCCGCATGTGCTGGAACGAATCGTCGAATCGGGCCTCAAGACCTATTACAAGGAAGTCTGCCTCCTCGATCAGCCCTTCGTCCACGACCCCGCCAAATCCGTCGCCCAGGCGGTCAGGGAGGCGGAGAAGACGGTCGGCGCGCCGATCGCGATCAAAGGCTTCGTTCGCTACGCGCTCGGCGAAGGCGTCGAAAAGCCGGCCGAACAAGCGTAAGCTGTCGAATCGTCCGGGCGGTCCGCGGGGCCGCCCTTTTCGTATCGGCCCGCTTTTTCGACCGGAGGAGAGCCTTGACCGACAGCGCGCCCGCCAAACCCATGTTCGACCGCGTCGTCGTCAAGCTGTCGGGCGAAGCGTTGATGGGGCCGGACTCCTTCGGCCTCAACGCGCCGACGGTGCAGCGCATCGCCGCCGATCTCAAGGCCGCTGCGGATCTCGGCGTGCAGGTCGCGGTGGTGGTGGGGGGAGGCAATTTCTTTCGCGGCCTGCTCGGCGCGGACAAGGGCATCGAGCGCGCGCGCGCCGATTCGATCGGCATGCTCGCGACCGTGATGAACGCGCTGGCGTTGGAGGGCGCGCTGGAGCAGATCGGCCAGAGCGCCCGCGTTCTCTCCGCGGTGGCGATGCCTTCGCAGTGCCAGCCCTATTCGCGCCAGGCGGCGCTCGCCCATCTCGTCAAGCACCGCGTCATCATCCTCGCCGGCGGCACCGGCAACCCGTTCTTCACCACCGACACCGGCGCCGCGCTGCGCGCGGCCGAACTCTCCTGCGACGCGGTGATGAAGGCGACGCAGGTCGACGGCGTCTACTCGGCCGACCCCAAGAAAGACCCGGGCGCGACGCGCTTCGAGCGGCTCACCCACGACGAAGCGATCGCCCGCAATCTTCAGATCATGGACACCGCCGCCTTCGCGCTGGCGCGCGACAACGGCATCCCGATCGTGGTGTTCTCGATCAACGAACCGGGCGCGATACGCGCCGCGCTGCTCGGCCGGGGCCGCGCGACCTACGTCATGCCTTGATCCCGGGAACTTCGGCGCCGGCTTTTCCGGCGCGTCGCCTCGTCGAAAATTGCTTGGAATTTGCCGGAAATGTCGTAGGGCGCGCGGCGCGACCCGGCGCCCTATTGCGCCGCGCGCGAAACCGCGCTCAATTGGGGCGCAGACGCTCGCAAGGGGCAGAGCGCGGGGAGGCAAGCATGGCGGCTACGAATATCGAACAGCGCACGACGACGCAGATCGTTTGGCGATTCATACCCTTTCTCATTGTCTGCTATTTCGTCGCCTATCTCGACCGCGTCAACGTCGGCTTCGCCAAGCTGACGATGGATGCGGATATCGGCATCACCGATACGATGTTCGGCTTTGGCGCCGGCGTGTTCTTTCTCGCCTATTTCGTCTTCGAAGTTCCTTCCAATCTGCTGCTCGATCGGTTCGGCGCGCGGCGCTGGATTGCGCGCATCATGTTCTCCTGGGGTCTCATTTCCGGCGCGATGGCGTTCCTCCCGGAGATCGCCAAGGCGACGGGGCTCAGCGGCCAATACACCTTCTACGCCTTGCGAATCCTGCTCGGCTTCGCCGAAGCCGGGTTCTTCCCCGGCATCATCTTCTTCCTCACCCTATGGTTCCCCGCGACCTATCGCGCGCGCATCGTCGGCTATTTCATGGCGGCGATCCCGCTGTCCTCGGCGCTGGGCTCGCCGGTTTCCGCGGCGCTGCTCGGGCTCGACGGCTTCGGCGGGTTCGCGGGATGGAAATGGCTGTTCATCGTGGAAGCGATTCCCTCGCTCATCCTCGCCGTCGTCACCTATTTCTATCTGACCGATCGGCCCGCGAACGCGACCTGGCTCGACGACGAGCAACGTTCCTGGCTCATTGCGCGGCTCGCCTCCGAGGACAAGGTTCGCGCGACCGTCTCTCCCGCCAGCGTGCTCAAGAGCCTCTACGACGGCCGCGTGCTCGCGCTGTCGCTGGTCTATTTCGGCGTGGTCGCGTGCCTTTACGGCGTCGGCTTCTGGTTGCCGACGATCGTCAAGGACTTCGGCGTTTCGATCGCGATGACCGGCTGGATCGCCTCGATCCCCTATATCGTCGGCTTTTTCGGCATGATCTGGTGGGGCATGCGATCGGACGCGCGGATGGAGCGCACGGGCCATCTCTCCGTCGCGTTGGCGCTCGCGGCGATCGGCATCGGCGCTTCCGCCTTCATCGGAGATCCCCTGCTCAAGATGATCGCGCTGACCGTGGGCGCCTTCGGCGTCTTCGCCACGTTTCCGATTTTCTGGACCTTGCCGACGGCGATCCTTTCGGGCGCCTCGGCGGCCGCGGGAATCGCGGCGATCAATTCGCTCGGCAATCTCTCGGGCTATTTCGGCCCCTTCGCCATCGGCTGGATCAAGGACGCGACCGGCAACTTCGCCTGGGGTCTGACGGCCGTCGCGGCCTGCGCCGCGATCGCGATGGTCGTCGTCCTGGCGCTCGGCCACGATCCTGCGCTGGAGAAGGCGCCCGACGAAGCGCCCGCTGTTTGACGGCCGCGCGAGAGCCCGCGCGAAGCGACGGCGCGGGAACGCCGACCTCGAGCCTTCGGTCCCGAACGGAGGCCTCGATGTCGTTTCCCCGCGTCCATGCCGGCTCGGCGACAAAACCGCCGATCGAACGGAGCGCTTTCACGGCGGGAAAACGCCGGCGAGGGCAATTCGATTCGGCGCGTCACGCCTTTCGCGCCAGCGCCAGCCCCAGTCCCGCGCCCATCAGGAAGGCGCCGGTCAGACGGCTGCGCAATTTGCCGTTGACGCCGAGAACGCCGCGCAGCCGCGCCGCGAGCAGCGCCCAGCCGCCGTCGAGAACAAGCGCCAGCGCGACGAAAGTGAAGCTCAGAACCGCGAGCTGCCGGCCGACGTTCCCCGAGACGTCGATGAATTGCGGCAGGAACGCCGCGTAGAACAGCAGCGTCTTCGGATTGGTCAGCGAAACCAGGAAGCCGCGGCAAAAAACCGCGCGCACCGCGCGCGGCTCCGGCCGCGCCCGCGTCAGGTCGAGCGGCGGCGCCCGCCAGGCGCGAACCCCGAGAAAAACGAGATAGGCGACGCCGATCCAGCGCAGGACGGCGAACCCTTGCGCCAGCGCGCCGAGCAGCGTCGTCATGCCCAGCGCCGTCAGCGCGAGCTGCACGACCATCGCCGCGCTCGCGCCCGCGACGGTGAGCAGGCCATAGCGCGCGCCACGGGCGACGCTGTTGGCGACGATCAGCGCGACGTTGGGGCCGGGGATCAGCATCAGGATCGTCACGGCGGCGACGAAAGCGGCGTAGAGGCGGAGGGGCATGGGCGCGCTCGATTCTCGCCATTATGAGGGCGGAGCGCCCCCGCCGCCATAGGGCGCCGCCGCGATGGATTTGGACGTACGTCGACCCGAGTTCGCGGCCCTGTTCGCCCGCTCGAAGCGATTGCGCTGGCGCGCGCTCTCGCCTAAGCGAGGGGTTCGCCCACACCAGAACCCGACGAGGCGCGCTTTCGCCATGGCCGAATCCCCGACTCCCGCCGCCCCTCCCGCTTTCGCGCGCGACAAGCTGCTGATCGTCGATTTCGGCTCTCAGGTGACGCAGCTCATCGCGCGGCGGGTGCGCGAGGCGGGGGTCTACTGCGAGATCGCGCCGTTCCAGAACGCCGAGCGCGCTTTTGACGAACTGAAGCCGAAGGCCGTCATCCTGTCGGGCGGGCCGGCGTCGGTGCCCGACGAGGGGTCCCCACGCGCGCCGCAGGCGATCTTCGAATCGAAAGTTCCCGTGCTCGGCATCTGCTACGGCCAGATGACGATGGCCGAGCAGCTCGGCGGCGCCGTCGAAAGCGGCCACGCCCGCGAATTCGGCCGCGCCGAACTCGCGGTCGGCGCGGAAAGCCCGCTTCTCGCGGGCGTATGGAAGCCCGGCGAGCGCCACATCGTGTGGATGAGCCACGGCGACCGCATCACCCGCCTGCCGCCGGGTTTTGCGCGCGTCGCGACCTCGGAGAACGCGCCCTTCGCGCTGATCGCCGACGAAAAGCGCCGCTATTACGGCCTGATGTTCCACCCCGAGGTCGTCCATACGCCCGACGGCGCGCGGCTGATCGGCAATTTCGTCCACGAGGTCGCCGGGCTGAAGAGCGACTGGACGATGGCGGCGTTCCGCGCCGAGGCGCGCGAAGCGATCAAGCGCCGCGTCGGCGAGGGCAGGGTGATCTGCGGCCTTTCCGGCGGCGTCGACTCCGCGGTCGCGGCGGTGCTGATCCACGAGGCGGTCGGCGACCAACTGACCTGTGTCTTCGTCGACCACGGCCTGTTGCGCGCCGGCGAGGGCGAAGAGGTGGTGCGGCTGTTTCGCGGCCATTTCAACATTCCGCTGGTCCATGTCGCCGCCGAGCGGGCCTTCTTGAGCGCGCTCGAAGGCGTCGGCGAGCCGGAGCAAAAACGCAAGACGATCGGCCGGCTGTTCATCGAGACCTTCGAGCGCGAAGCCAGGAAAATCGCCGCCGACGGGCGCGGGCCGGTCGAATTCCTCGCCCAGGGGACGCTCTACCCCGACGTGATCGAATCGGTCTCCTTCGCCGGCGGCCCGTCGGCGACCATCAAGTCGCACCACAACGTCGGCGGCCTGCCCGAGCGCATGGCGATGAAGCTGGTCGAGCCGTTGCGCGAATTGTTCAAGGACGAAGTGCGGGCGCTCGGGCGCGAACTCGGTCTGCCCGAAAGCTTCGTCGGCCGCCATCCGTTTCCCGGACCGGGCCTCGCGATCCGCATTCCGGGCGCGGTCAGCCGGCAGAAGCTCGAAATCCTGCGCCAGGCCGACGCGATCTACCTCGAAGAAATCCGCGCCGCCGGCCTCTACGATTCGATCTGGCAGGCCTTCGCCGTGCTGCTGCCGGTCAGAACCGTCGGCGTGATGGGCGACGGGCGCAGCTACGACCACGTCTGCGCCCTGCGCGCGGTGACCTCGAGCGACGGCATGACGGCCGACTTCTTCCCCTTCGACATGGCGTTCCTGGGCCGCGCGGCGACGCGCATCATCAACGAGGTGAAGGGGATCAACCGTGTGGTCTACGACGTGACCAGCAAGCCGCCGGGGACGATCGAGTGGGAGTGAGGGGGCCTCGAAAGAACCCATTGGCCTTCCGTGCTGTCGCCGACGGGCAAGAATACATCGGAGGCAGAGCGAGAGCAGATCGGAATCCTTCCATTCTCGAAAATCGCTTCGGCGGGGACGTACCTCGATAGGTCCTGTGATACGGTTTCCGGGCGATTGACTCGACGAGGGGGGGATTCCGGAGGGGGAATCAGGATGATAGATGGAAGAGCCATGATTCGCAGGAGGCGGACATGGCTCGGGTCGTCGACCATCTGAGCGTTGCGGAGTTGGAGGCGCGTTGCGAGGGCTGCGAGGACGTGACGTCGTTG
>JBEKAL010000119.1:0-10896 GCA_050015935.1 Roseiarcus sp. | reverse complement strand
GCTCTTCCACAGGCTCGCTCAGCAGGCCGTCGCCGTCGGACCGGCCACGTACGCCACCATCGTCGGAAATGTTGAAGACACCAGCCCGCTCGCCTAACTGGAGTGATGGGGATACCCTATTTGTCGAGAACTTGGTAGCCGCCGATACGGAAGTCCCACACGGGTTGCGGGATCGGCGCGAAATATTGGGTCTTGTTGATAAAAACCGCTTGCTCGGCGGGGACGTAGCGCACCGCTTCAACTTCGCGATTGCTCTTGTTTGGGAAGACACCCAGGCCCAGACGCGACAACTGGCGCAGGAGATGCGCGTCGATGAGCGACGAACCAAGGGCTGAGAGCGCCTTGAACGCGGCCGAGGAGGCCTGGCTCGAATTGTTGGCGCAGGCGGAAGCGACCGCGCGAGGCGGGGCCTCTCGTGGTCAAAACCCAATGCTTGGCGTCCGACCTCGGATGTCGCAGAAGGTGGAAAGCTGCCATTGACTTCTGGACACCGGGGCGAGGTTGGGGCAGGGATAGTGAGCTTGTTAAGCTGAAGGGGGCGGCCGATACAGAACAACGAGTCGTGGAGGACGCGAAATGGTTGGCAAGCTCGAACGCAAACACATCGACAAGCCCGACGAAACACGCCCGTTCAAGGATGGAAAGGGCAAGCTTGATGTCGTCACAGTCGGTGGTTACACCTTTGGCCGTGGCGTCTTCGAGCCCGGCTGGCGCTGGTCGCAACACGTCAAGCCGGTCGCCGGAACGCCATCCTGCCAAGCTACGCACACCGGCTACGTCTTGGAAGGTCACATGGCCGTGAAGATGGATGACGGCACGCAGGTCGAGTACGGCCCCGGCGACGCTTTCCACATACCGCCGGGCCACGATGCCTGGATTGTCGGCGACAAACGCTGCGTATCGATCGACTTTACCGGAGTGGCAAAATACGCGAAGCCAGCGTGAAATAGATCTTTCGGTCGAATGTCACTACCCTGCCGTGGCGGGGTTTTCTCGGCTACGGTGCAGAACCGACACCCCGGATCCGACACAACGTTGTGAAAACCCCGACTGCGCGGACAGTGGTCAGGCTTGGCGTAGATCCTTCGTAACGCGTCCGTTCAGGGCCGATTTCCGCCCTTCCGGCAGCTGGTTAAAGCACGCGCCAAGGGGCGCGTCTTGACCCCTACCGCGCCTTTTCCCACCCCCCGTCCTCGCCCTCGCGCCAATAGCTCGGCGCGCAGCCCGCGGCCTTGATGAGGCTCCATTGCTTGCGCGCCTCGGCCTTCATTTCTTCGTCGCGGCCGTCGAACAGCAGGATCACCCGCTCGTAGGCGCCGCCGGCCGCGCTTTCCGCGAAGGGCGCCGCGTCGACCCCGGCGACGAGCACGCGCAAAGCGGCGCCGTTGGGGTTTTCCTTGCCGGCGGTCAGATAGATCGGCTGCGCCTGCGGCTCGCCGTCGCCCGCTGAGCCGTGCGGCAGGAAGCTTTCGTCCGAGTAGCTCCACAGCCGCTCGTTCAGCGCCTCGACTTGTTCCTCCGAGGGCGCCTGAACGACGGCGCGCAGGCCGTGCGCCAGCGCGTCCTCGAGAATCTGCGGCAGCGCCTGATCGATTCGGCGGCGCTCGAGATGATAGAAGCGGAATTCGGCCATCGGCGCGCCGAGCCTATTCTTCGCCGCCTACGATGATGAAGGCGCTGTCGGTGTCGGTGACGATCAAGCCGAGACCGACGCCGCCGGGGACGTGTTCCTCGGTCTTGCCGGAAATATAGACGTCGCCGCGCTCGCGCGAGGCCGCGAGATACTCGCGCGCGTCGGCGCTCATGTCGCGCACGAAGTTGCGGCTCTTGGCGGCGTCCCAGCCGAGCGCGGAGCGCAGCGCGGCCGCCTGGAAATTCTCGAACTCGCTCGCCGCGCGCGCCGAGGCGGGCTCGGCGATGCGCGCCTCGAAGCGCAATAATCCGTCTTTGCGGCAGGTCAAGGTCCCGTCGACGTCGGACTTCGTGGTGATGTCGAAGACGTCGGTGTCGCTTCTGGCCCGCGAGACGATGAGCGCGTGGGTGAAGTCGACCCCCAGGTCGCTCGCCGCAATCCGCAGTTTCTCGATGAAGGCGTCGCAGCCCGCGAGTCCCGAGTCGGCCTGCGCCGGAGCGGCGCCAAGGCAAAGCGCGACAACCGCGAGCCCCAATCCCGATCGCATCACACTTCACTCCCCGGCGATTGCCCGAGCCAAAGGCCATTCTCTCTCGACATCATGACGCTGGGAACAACGGGCGACAACTCAGCGCTCGTAATATTCGGCGACCAAGCGGTCGAGCAGGCGCACGCCCCAACCCGATCCCCAGGATTGATTGATCTCGTTGCCCGGCGAGTTCATCGCCGCGCCCGCGAGATCGAGGTGCGCCCAGGGCGTGTCGTTGACGAAGCGCTTGAGAAATTGCGCCGCGGTGATGGCGCCGGCGTTGCGCCCGCCGGCGTTCTTCACGTCGGCGAACTTGGAATCGATCAGTTTGTCGTAGGCGGGGTCGAGCGGCATTCGCCAAACCGTTTCGCCCGTCGCCGCGCCCGCGACGCCGAGCCGGGAAGCCAATTCGTCGTCGTTGGAGAACAGTCCGGCGTATTCCTGGCCGAGCGCGACGATGATGGCGCCCGTCAACGTCGCGAGATCGACGATCAGTCGCGGCTTGATCTTGTCTTGAACGTACCACAGCGCGTCGGCCAGGACGAGGCGTCCTTCCGCGTCGGTGTTGATGATTTCGATCGAACGGCCGGACATCGACTTGAGAATGTCCCCGGGACGGATGGCGCCGCCGCCCGGCATGTTCTCGACCAGACCGATCACGCCGACCGCATGGACCTTGGCCTTGCGGCTGGCGAGCGCGTGCATCAGGCCGACGACGCAGGCGGCGCCCGCCATGTCGCCTTTCATGTCCTCCATGCCGGCGCCCGGCTTGATCGAGATGCCGCCCGAGTCGAAACAGACGCCCTTGCCGACGAAGGCGATCGGCTTGGCCTTCTTCGCACGGGCGCCGCGCCAGCGCATGACGACGAGCCGGCTGTCGCGTTTCGAGCCCTGGCCGACGCCGAGCAGCGCGCCCATGCCGAGTTTCGTCATCGCTTTTTCGTCGAGGATTTCGACTTCGACGCCGAGCGTCTTCAAGCTCGCCGCGCGTTCGGCGAAGGCCTCGGGATAGAGCACGTTCGCCGGCTCGTTGACCAGGGTGCGGGCGAGTTCGACGCCTTCGGCGACCGCCATGCGCGCGGGCGCCGCGGCGCGCGCCGCGGCGAAATCAGCCGCGCCGATCGTGATCGAGGGCGCCGAGTCGTCGACGTCGTCGTCGTTCTTTTTCACCGTCTTGTATTTGTCGAAGCGATACGCCCGCAGACGCAACCCGAGCGCGAAATCGGCAGCCGCGCCGGCGTTCCATTCGCCCGCCGGCGCTTCGAAGGCCACCTCGACCTTCTTGGCCGCGCCGAGCTTGCCGAAGACAAAGCCGCCGAGAGTGGGAAAATCAATCGGCTTGCCGTCCTTGCCGGGGGCGACGCCGACGACGAGAAGGCGCGCCGCCTCGACGGCCGAAGGCTCGAGAATATCCAAAGCCGTGAGGGTTTTGCCGTGAAACCGGGCGGTCTTGGCGGCCGCTTCGATCCGGGCGGCGGCCTCGCCCAGAAGCGCGCCGATCCGCGGCGGCGCCTTGAGGTCCGCGCCGACGAAGACCACATAGGTCCCGCCTTTGGGCGCCGAAATCGGCCCGAAGGCGATCTTGACGAATTCGTTCATGCAAATCCCCAGGCGCGACGTTAGAGAGGCGCGGCCGGCTCTGCGCCGGCGCCTCGACGACTAATCAAGGGCTTTCGCCCGCTCGTCAATAAGCAGGCGGCATGGAAGCGACGCTTCGCCGCGCCCCCGTCCCTCGCGGGATCGCGCCTTGCCAGACGCGCCCGGGCAGGCTAGCGCTCCCTTGGGAGCGCCGTCGCGGCGCGCTCCCGGGAAGGAAACACGGAAACGGCCGCCGGATGTTGCGCATCGAACGATACATGTTCCGAACCGCGGCGACGGCGTTCCTGGCCGGCCTGATCGCGCTGACCGGCCTGGTTTGGGTCACCCAGGCCCTGCGGCAGATCGACCTCCTGACCAACAAGGGCCAGTCGCTTCTGGTTTTTTTCACCATCACCGGGCTCACGCTGCCTTCGCTCGTCGCCATCATCGCGCCGGTCGCGCTGTTCGCCGGCGTGCTGTACTGCCTGAACAGGCTGAACGGCGACAGCGAACTGGTGGTCATGAGCGCATCGGGCGTTTCGCCGGGTCGGCTGCTGCGGCCGTTCCTAGCGCTGTTCGCGCTCGTGTTTGCGCTCGAGGCGGGCCTTTACCTCGCGGTCATGCCCTGGAGCTTCGACGCCATCGAGAATCTGACGACGCTCGTTCGCGCCGATTTCATCGCCAATTTCGCGCGTCCCGGCGCTTTCACCGACCTCGAGGCCGGCTTCATATTCCACTACCGCGAGCGCGCGCCGGACGGCTCGCTGCGCGGAGTGTTCATGCAGGATCGCCGCGATCCCGCCCACATCACCACTTACATTTCCGAAATGGGCAAGACGGTCGAGAAGGACGGCCAAACCTACCTCCTTCTGTCCAAGGGCAGCTATCAACGTCCCGAACGTTCCGGCGATTCGGCGATTGTCACTTTCGAGGACTATGCGATCGACCTTTCCCAGTTCACGCGCAAAGGCGAAACGATCAAGCGGCCGCGCGAACGCACGACGCTGCAATTGATCGCCCCGGACCCCAACGACGCGTCCGCGCCGCGTCTGGCCGGGCGATTGCGCGCCGAATTGCTCGATCGTCTGGTGAGCCCGTTCTACGCCTTCGTGGGGGGCCTCATCGGCTTCGCGGCGCTCGGCGAAGCGCGAACGACCCGCCAAGGCCGGGGCGTCGCGACGGCGGCCGCGATTCTTGTCTTTTCACTGTTGCGCATGCTCGGCATCGCCACGATCTCGCTCGCCGTCAGCAGGCCGAATTTCGCGCTTTTCGTTTGGGCGATCCCGATCGGCGCTTCGGCGATCAGCCTCGCCGCGATCTTCGCCGGGCCATTGGGCCGCGCCCTCGAGGGGACGCGTCGCCTCGCCTCCGCCGCGACGAGGACGTCATGATCGGCGGCACGCTCGGTCGTTACTTCGCCTGGCGGTTCTTCAAGACGATCGCTGCGGTCTTTGCAGGAGTTTTCGCCCTCATTTACGCCGTCGACCTCGTCGAAATGCTGCGTCGCGGCGGCGACACGCCCGCAGCGACCGGCGTCTTGCTGGCGTGGATTTCGCTTCTGCATACGCCGATCGAAGGTGAGCAGGCTTTGCCCTTCGCCGTCCTTTTCGGAGCGATGATCTCATTCCTCAATCTGTCGCGAAAACTGGAGCTGGTGGTGGCGCGCGCCGCGGGCGTTTCGGCCTGGCAGTTCATCACGCCGCCGCTCCTCGTCGTCGTCGCGATCGGCGTCGTCATGGTGACGCTCTTCAATCCGATGTCCACGGCGATGAAGCGCCAGTCGGATCGGATCGAGGCGAAATTGTTCGGCGCCGGCGCGAACAATTCCGCCGGCGTTTGGATAAGACAAAAGAGCGTCGACGGCGAGGCGGTCGTTCACGCGGACGGCCGCGACGAGTCCGGTCCCTCGCTGATCCATGTCCAGGTCTTCAATTTCGACGCCAAGGGCGGGTTCGTCGAACGCGTCGACGCGGAAGGCGCAACGCTGCGGGACGGGTATTGGCGTTTGAACGACGTCAACGTGGTCACCCCCGGCTTCGACACCCTGGCGACGACTTCCTATTTGCTCGCCACGACCTTGACCAAGGAGGAGGTCGCGCAGGCTTTCGTGGCACCGGAGACCGTGTCGTTCTGGGCGCTTCCGGCGCTCGCCGCGCAGACGGATCGCGCCGGCCTCGACGCGACCGGATATCGTTTGCGATTTCAAGAGCTTCTCGCTTTGCCGCTGACGCTGGCGGCGATGGTTCTCGTGGCTGCATGCTTTTCGTTAAGATTTTTCCGAATGGGCGGCGTCCAAAAGATGGTTTCCGGTGGCGTCGCGGCCGGCTTCGTGCTTTATGTGGCGACGAAATTGGTCAATGATCTCGGCGGGGCGGGGTTCTTCAGCGTCCCAGTCGCGGGGTGGTCGCCAGCCGTGGTCGGTTGCCTGTTCGGAGTCTACGTGCTTCTGCACCAGGAGGATGGTTGATGGGCCGCTCCATCAGCTTGTCCGACGCGAGCGGACGCCGCAGAGGCGTTCGTGCGCGCTTGGCCGCGAGTCTGGCCGTCCTGTTCGCGCTCTTGTTCGGCGCGGCGCCGGCGCAAGCGCAAACCGCCGCGCCCGCGTCGACCCAATCCGCCGCGGCGCGAAATCCCGACAAGCTGATCGTAGAGGCCGACGAACTGGTCTACGACAGGGACCGCAACACCGTGTCGGCCGTCGGCGCGGTGCAGCTCTATTACAAGCATCGGGTTCTCCAGGCCGACCGGGTCATTTACAACCGCGCGACCAAGCGGGTTTACGCGGAGGGCCACGCCAAACTGACGGACGAGCACGGCAACGTCACCTACGCCCAGCGTTTCGACTTGACCGACGACTTCGCCGCCGGCTTCGCCGAAGGCGTGGAAATGCTATCGACCGAGAAGACCCGATTCACCGCGCCGCGCGTCGAACGGTCGGCCGGCTCCGTGACGGTGTTCAACGGCGGCGTCTACACGGCGTGCGAACCGTGCAAGGACCACCCTGAACGGCCGCCGTTCTGGCAGATCCGCGCGGCGCGAATCATCGAGAACCAACAGACCCACATTGTCTATTACGAGGATGCGTGGTTCGAAATCGGCGGCGTTCCGATCGCCTATGTTCCCTATTTCTCCGCGGCCGATCCCACGGTCACGCGAGCGAGCGGCGTTCTGGCGCCGACGTTCTATCAGGGAAATCGCATCGGCTACGGCGTCGGGGCGCCCTATTTCTTCAATCTCGCGCCCAATTACGACCTGACGTTGACGCCGACCTATCTCTCGGCGCAGGGGCCCTTCGGCGACGCCGTCTGGCGCCACCGCTTGAACAACGGCGAATACAACATTCGCGTTACGGGGCTCTATCAACTGGACCCGTCGCTGTTTCTGCCCTCCCCCTATGACGCGGGCGATCGACGCTGGCGCGGCTCCATAGAAAGCAAGGGCCAGTTTTACGTCAGCGATAAGTGGCAATACGGCTGGGACGTGACCGCCGTTTCCGATCCCTTCTATTTCAACGATTACAAGATCAAGGACAACGATATTTCGCACTACTATTTCCAGGACATCGTGTCCTCGGTGTATCTGCGCGGCCAGGCGGATCGCGGATTCTTCGACCTGAGCGGCTATCATTTCGAGGGCACGAGCGGTTATATCGATCAGCGCCAGGAGCCGCTCGCGGTTCCCGTGTTCGATTACAACAAGACGATCGCGATCGCGCCCGAGCAAAGCGGCGGAATCGGCGGCGAGGTCAAGATCGACCTCAACGCGGCGAACGTCAATCGCGCCGAAGCGTTGTACCAGTCCGTCGGCTTGCAAACGCTCGATAAGGCGTACAGTCTCTACAGCGTCTGCCAAAACGCCGCCGGCAATACAACCCCTCAATCCTATACGCCGGGCCAGTGCATGCTGCGCGGCATCGCCGGCGATTACGCGCGCGTTTCCGAGCAGGTTTCGTGGCAACGCAAATACGTCGATCCGATAGGCGAAACCTGGACGCCGTTCGTGTTCGCCCGCCTCGACGGCGAAACGACGCAGCTCGACACCGGGCAGAACTTCACTTACTCGAGCGTCAATGGCTCGAGCGTCATCTACAACGGCAGCCAGAGCAACTTCTTCAACGGCGCGAGCAGCGGTTCGGCCGCCCGCGCCATGCCGGGCGTCGGACTGGAATATCGCTATCCCTTCGTCTCTTCCTCGATGCTCGGCCAGCAGATCATCGAGCCGATCGCGCAGATCATCGTGCGCCCGAACGAAGTCGTGCCCAAGCTGCAGCCCAACGAAGACGCGCAGAGCCTCGTCTTCGACGAGACCAATCTGTTCGCTTGGGACAAGTATTCCGGCTACGACCGCATCGAGGGCGGCACGCGAGTCAATTACGGGATGCAATACACCGCGAATTTCGCCAACGGCGGCCACGCCAACTTCGTCGGCGGCGAATCCATCCAGCTCGCGGGGCAAAATTCCTATATGATCGCCGACGCCGCCAACACTGGGCTGGAATCGGGGCTCGACCAGAAATATTCGAATTTCGTCGCGGGCGAGACGATCGCGCCGTTCTCGTCGAACTTTTCGCTCACCAGCAAGCAGCAGTTCGACAGTTCGACCTTCGAGCTGGCGCGGCTCGACGTCATCGCCAACGCCGAGTTCGGCGGCTTCAAGACCAGTTTCGACTATGGGCGATACGCCGCGCAGCCACTGCTGGGCTGGCTATACAATCGCGAGGGATTGCTGACCAGCGCCAGCTACAAGCTCGACGGCGCCTGGACCGTGGACGGATCGGTCGTGTTCGACATGTCGCGCCATTACTACGACCAAGTAGGACAGAACACGCCCCTCTTCTTCGCGCCCAACTATAGTTTTGGTCTCAGCTACGGCGACACCTGCACGACGGTCAAGGTGCGCTATTCATCGACGCTCAGCGATCCCATCCCTTCGACGCCGGCGGTGCGCGACCAGACCGTGCTGCTGCAACTGACGCTGCGGACGCTGGGAGAAATCACGACTCCCATCGGCTTGCAATGACCCGCGACGCGAATTGTCAAGCCCGACAATGACGGCGCCATCGTCGCGCCGGCCATTGGCCCTGACCATGGGCGATCCCGCCGGGATCGGGCCGGAACTCTTGCTTCGCGCCTGGTTGGCGCGCGCTTCGCTCAGCTCGCCGTTCTTCGCGCTCGCCGACCCGAAAGCGCTCGGCGCGCTCGCGCGGCGGCTCGGCCTCGAGGCGCCGATCGCCGAGGTCTCGCCCGCCGAGGCGAGCGCGGCGTTCTCGCGCGCTCTGCCCGTCGTCGCGCTATCGAGCCGCGGCGACGCGCGACCGGGCGAGCCCGATCCCGCGTTCGCCGCCGCCACGATCGAATCGATCGAGCGCGCCGTCGGCTATGTCCGATCGGGCGAAGCGAGCGCCGTCGTCACCAACCCGATCGCCAAGCGCACGCTCTACGAGGCCGGCTTCAAGTTCCCCGGCCACACCGAATATCTGGGCGCGCTCGCGCAACGTTGGGGCGCGCCGGCGCAGCCGGTGATGATGATCTGGTCGCCGGCGCTGGCGGTCGCGCCAGTGACGATCCATGTCGCCCTGAGCGAGGTTCCCAGGTTGCTCACCCGCGAACTCATCGTTTCGACCGCGCGCATCGTCGCCGCCGACATGATCGGACGTTTCGGCCTCGCGCGGCCGCGTCTGGCGCTCGCCGGCCTCAACCCGCACGCCGGCGAAGGCGGCGCGATGGGGCGCGAGGAGATCGATACGATTGCCCCCGCGATCGCAGAGCTGCGCGCCGAAGGCCTCGATGTCGTCGGCCCCCTGCCCGCCGACACGATGTTCCACGCGGCGGCGCGCGCGCGCTACGACGTCGCGCTGACCATGTATCACGACCAGGGCCTCATCCCGGTGAAGACGCTCGCCTTCGACACCGGCGTCAACGTCACGCTCGGATTGCCTTTCGTGCGCACTTCGCCCGATCACGGCACGGCGTTCGGCATCGCCGGCAAGGGGCTCGCCAACCCGGCGAGCCTGATCGAGGCGTTGCGGCTCGCGGCGCGCCTCGCGCCGTGACCCTCGCCGCCGACGGCCTGCCGCCGCTGCGCGAAGTGGTCGCCGCGCACGGGCTAGAAGCGAAAAAATCGCTGGGCCAGAATTTCCTCTTCGACCTCAATCTCACCGGACGCATCGCGCGCGCCGCCGGCCCGCTCGAAGGGGTCGTGGTCGTCGAAATCGGCCCGGGGCCCGGCGGCCTGACCCGCGCGCTTCTCGCCCATGGCGCCAAGAAGGTCATCGCCGTCGAGCGCGACGCGCGCTGCCTCGCCGCGCTCGCCGAGATCGCCGCGCATTGGCCGGGGCGGCTGGACATCATCGCCGGCGACGCGCTCGCGCTCGACGCGGCGACGCTCGAAGCCAGGGCGGGCGGCGCGCGCTTACGCGTCTGCGCCAACCTGCCCTACAACATCGCGACCGCCCTGCTGACGCGCTGGCTGGAGGCCGAGCCCTGGCCGCCGTTCTACGACCGGCTGACGCTGACGTTCCAGCGCGAAGTGGCGCTACGCATCGTCGCGACGCCGGCCGAGCGCGCCGACTACGGCCGGCTCGCGGTGCTCGCGGGCTGGCGCACGCGCGCGCGGCTGTTGTTCGACATTTCCCCCGCCGCGTTCACGCCGCCGCCGAAGGTGACTTCAAGCGTCGTCGAACTGATCCCGCGCGAGAAGCCCGAGCCGTGCGACGCGCGTCTCTTGTCGGCGGCGACGCAGGCCGCGTTCGGGCAGCGGCGCAAGATGCTGCGCCAGTCGCTGAAAGGCTTCGCCGCGGCGCAGGGCATCGACCTCGCCGCGCTGCTCGCCGCGGCGGGGCTCGATCCGACCCGCCGCGCCGAGGAGATCGACGTCGCCGGCTTTTGCGCGCTGGCGCGCGCGGCCGAAGCCTTGCGAGCGCAGACGGCGTTTTCGCCCAGCGACGCGCCCTTATAGACGCGCTCGCCGAGCGCGTCCGGCGCGCAGCGCCCCCGCCGGGCCGCAGCCGATGAAGCGGGAAGAACGCGGTCAGCGACCTAAGGCATACACACATCTTTTCCGTTTCGCGTTTCGTTCGATTTGCGATTCACTCGGTTTGCCGGGATGAGTCGTGGGAGGATGGCGCGATGCAGGGCATGATGGACTTTGGGCGGTT
>JBEKAL010000118.1:0-10902 GCA_050015935.1 Roseiarcus sp. | reverse complement strand
CTCTGGCGAACGACTCGCGATCTGCCGGAGCGCGGTCGGATCGGCATTTTCAATCGATCCTATTATGAAGAGGTTCTGATCGTCCGCGTCCATCCCGAAATTCTCGAGTCCGAGGGATTGCCGGATGCGCCGAGCGACAGCGCGACGGTCTGGCGGGATCGCTACCGCTCGATCGTGGATCTGGAGAAGCATCTCCACGCCAACGGAACTCGGATCATCAAGTTCTTCCTGCACCTTTCCAAGGAGGAGCAGCGCAAGCGGTTTCTCTCGCGCATCGACGAGCCGGAAAAGAACTGGAAATTCAGCCTCGCCGACGTCGAGGAGCGAAAATTCTGGAAGCGCTACATGAAGGCGTTCGAGGAATGTCTCGGCGCGACCAGCACGGCCGACGCGCCCTGGTACGTGGTTCCCGCCGACGACAAGGAAAACGCTCGGCTGATCGTATCGCAAATCATTCTCGATACGTTCGAGCGACTGAAATTGAGTTATCCGAAATCGAGCGCCGAGCGCCGCCGCGAGCTGCGCGCGATACGCAAGCGCCTCGCCAAGTGACGACGCGGCTCTTCTAGCCAGTGGTGAAAATCTGACACTTGGCGCCCGTGCAATCGGACCGGCATCGACTACATTGGGACATAGTCCGATCAGGGTCGAACCGCGCCCTCGATCCGCTGGCCCCACACCGTGAACGGACGCTCCCAGCGATGCGCATCCACCCGCGCGTCGCACGGCCGCGCTCCTCAAGCGAAGGTCAAACCGACCCGGCGAGCGCCAAGGATCAAAGGCAACATGACAAGAGCGCCGAGAACAAGACTGGCTGCCGCCAACGTCCAGCTCAGGGTCCCGGTTTCGATGAGTTTGGCGTAGATGAACAAGCCGCCGAACACGACGCACGGCAGCGCTGTTGCTACGCCAAGAGTGTACTGGTGGGCGCGCCACCTGAGATAGAGATGGACAAAACCGTGGGCCGTATAACCGCCCAACAACACCGCAAATGCGAAGATCGCCAGATGCGACGCGCCCGGCTCCGTCGCCCATGCCGCAGCCGCCATAAAGATGGCCAACTCGAACGAGATAGCCACGAGTGTCTGGGGCACATTCAACGTCGTGTAGGATATGGAGTTGTGCAGACTCCCTTTCATCCAGACATATGTCGCCTCTTCGGCGTCGTGGATCGCGAACAGAAGTGGAAAAAGCCAGAACCATCCGGCGCTGAGGTGCGACCCCGGGGTTTCGAGCGCGTTGGTCCAGAATTCCGACATGGCCAATAGTCCTCCGCCCCTCATTATAGTCGTTCGTCTAAGAACGTTGCCCCGCGCTCGGCGAACGGCGGCTTTCCACCCACGGCGGCGCTACGATTCAGGCGCCAAGCGTTTGACTTTGACCACCAGGCAAGGCTGAACATCCGCGTGGCCGGAACCCGGGAAGACAGGCCGCAAGAAAAAGGCGATCGCGCACGACGGGCCGGCGGCGTCGGGCGCGCCGATCGTCGAACGACTTCGCTTAAGCGCCGGATCCCGGCCAACCGTAATGGTCATGGAGCCGCTTCGCATAAAGTTGAGTGAACGTGTCGAGGGGATCCCACCGCGGGCTCGACTTGACCTTCTCGCGCGACACGTCGAGCTCGACGTGGCGGTCGAACCAGTCGATCGATTTCACCGCGAGCGGTGAAATCAGCACGCGCTTGCCAGACCACCAATTTCGGGTGTCGACGACGAAATAATGGATGCTCCAGTCGGCGTCGTCGATCATGAAATTCTCGACATGGCCGATTTCGCCGTCGACGGCGTGAACGTGGTATCCCGTCACTTCGTCGACGCTGCGCAGGTGCGGATCGGCTCCATGCAAACTCGCGCCCTTGCCATGCGCCGCGTCGGTCAGGCCGAGGCCAAAATAGGGCGGCGGCATATAGGGCCAAGCCATCGCGCCGGGCGTCTCGCTGAGATAGGGACCGCTCCAAAGCGGGTCCCACCCATAGTACGTGTAGAGCTGGTTCTCCATCTGCTGCGACACCGGCTGGTGCTCGGCCAATTCCGGGCTTTTCTCGACCTGAGCCTTCGTCAGCGAGACTACAAATTGTTGCTGTTCCAAGTCGGCTCGCGAAATGGCCGAAGGATGGATCAGCGCCTTGCGCCCGGTCAGCCAAGTTCCGCAATCGATGACGAGCCAGCGCACTCTCCACGTTGCATCGTCGAACAGGAAATCGGCGACGGTTCCCATCCTGTCGTCTTTCGCCTCGATCGCGAAGCCCTTCAGGGGTGAAATGACCTGCATCATAGTTTGACGCCTTTTACGAGTGGCCTGACTGCCCATGGTCGCGGGCCGAGAAGGTTCGTGCCGATCTTTGGTATGGCCCGACTTGAAGGGGCTGGCGGCGGCGAGGGGGGATCGCCGCCGCCAGATCTTGGAGCCGAACGCGCCGCTTTCGTATGCGCGCTGGACCGCTCCAAAGCCCACTGTAAGAGACGGCCCGGCGGGAGCGATAGGTTCGGAAACTACCTAGCCCGGCGGCGTCGGCTTCGACCGTTGAAGCGGCGGCGTGCGCGTCGACAGCTTCGACGATGGATAGAAATGAGTAAACTCCGAGTCTGGCGTCGCTGTCGCGATATCGACTACCTCTCAGGCTCTCACGCCTCGCCCTCAATGCGCCGAGGGCGGTCGTGACCACCCAAGAGGACTTCGATGCAGAAGATATCCGTCGACCTCCTGCGGCTGGCCTTCTCGGGCGCGGTCGCTTGCGCCGTTGTCGGGGCTGCGGATCTAAGAGGCCTTCACCATCGCGGTCAGTTCGCCAACGCGGAGATTCGCGCCCCGCCGCCTATTCATGTGAAAGCAATTTCCGTTGCCGCCCCGTCGACGTGTTGGGCGACGAGCGAGCCGATCGGCGCTCCTGCGACGCAAGAAACGCAAACTGGGCGCGCGGCGGTTTTGCAAACCTGCGCGAGCGTCGCGCCGCCATTGCGCCGCCACAACGAACCGCAGAGCCTATTGGCGCTTGCGCCTTGAGTCGCCCGCGCCTCGAACCGCGTCCGATCATTGGCGCGAGAGACGCGAGAGACGGTCGCCCGACGCGGTCGCTCAACACTTTGTCGTGACTCGAAACGAAATTTCCATTCGGCACCGCCGAAATTCGCGGCCCCGCCAAACCTGAGTGTTTTCCGACGCTGTCGCCTCTCCAGTGATCCCGCTACGGTCTCGATGCGAGACGGGGAACGGCGCAATTCCGGGCGCCGTCGCGTGTCGCCACGAAACACTAAGGAGATCGCAGCCATGGACAAGAACAGGATCGCCGGTTCGGCCAAGGAAGTCACGGGCGCCGCGAAGGAAGCGGTCGGCAAGGCCGTTGGCGACGCCAAGTTGCAGAGCGACGGCAAGGCCGAAAAGGCCGTCGGCAAGATTCAGAACGCCGTCGGCGGCGTGAACGACGCCGTGAAAGACGCGCTGAAGAAGCCGTGAGGCCTGCCGCCTCCGCCGAGGCGAAACCCATCAGCCAGGAGCTCGATCATGGGCATGATTCTTATCATCATATTGTTGATTCTTGTCTTCGGCGGCGGCGGCGGTTATTACGCGCACAGTCACTATGGCGCCCCCGGGCTCGGCGGCGTTCTCGGCATCGTTTTGATCGTGCTTGTCGTGCTGTGGCTTGTCGGCCGCTAGCCGATCGCAAGCGTACGGCGCCGCTTTCCAGCGGCGTCGGCGCGGTAGTGTGCGCAACGTTGATCCGCGGCGCCGTGACGCGCGACGCCCCTAGCAAAGCAGAGTCAGTGCCCGACTTGGACGCCGCGCCCTCGATCCTTCCGATCCATATCGAAGCGACGATCCAGTCCATCTCCCGGCCCCATGCCGAGCGCCACGCCAACGCCAAGCAGCATCGGCGCGTCGTCGACCGCTGGCCGCTACGGAGGCTCGGGACTCGGAGGCGTTCTCGGCTTGCTCTTGCTCGTTGTCCTCGCGCCTTGGCTTATCGGCGGCCTTGGAGGCCCGAGCTTGTCTAGTCCGCGTCTTTGACGCCTTCGCCGTCATCGTCCGCCGGAACGGGACGGCGCCAAACGTCACAGTGTCTGGGTGCGTAGATTCCGAGGGCGCCTGGCGGCGTCCGGTGGCCCTAGGATAGCGCCGATAGAATCGGCGGCGGCTCGCGCCGTCGAGAATCTCGGGAGGGTTTCATGTCGAGTGAAAGTCTACTTGTCATCCTTGCGGTCGGCCTCATCGCAGGATGGCTGGCTGGCCAGATCGTTCGAGGCACCGGATACGGACTCATCAATGACCTCATCATCGGCGTCATAGGAGCCTTCATCGGCGGGTGGTTGCTGCCCCGACTGGGCGTCCAACTTGGCGCAGGCATTATCGGCGCGATCGTCAACGCCACTGTCGGCGCGCTGTTGCTCCTCTTGGTTCTGCGACTCGTTCGCGGCGGGGGCCGCTGGAAAAGCGGATGGGGAAGCCGCTGGGGCTGGCGCCGGTAACGCGATCTCAAGGCGGGCGCCAAATTGCAAGGCCGGCTCGGTCCATTCGGCGATCAATCGAAAGGCGCGTTTTTCAGCGCGGCTCGCAAAAGCGTCTGTCGGTGGACGACAAACCCGGCGCGGGCGCCGCGAAACCCAACGGTCACCGCCTCTTAAGGCGCTTGCCGCGGCTCGGCGACGCCGCCCGCCGCGACGAGCGCCAACCGGGCCAGCGCGGGAAGCGACTTCGACCCGGTTCTCTTCATGATGGAGGCGCGATGGTTCTCGACGGTGCGTTGGCTGATGCCGAGGTCGGCCGCGATGTTCTTGCTGGCGTGGCCGGCGAGCACCCGTTCCATCACCTCGCGCTGTCGCGGCGTCAGACCCGCGAGGTGGGTCGCCGCCGACTCCCGCCATTCCTGCAACTTGCTCGAATCCTGCGACAGTTCGAGAGCCCGCTCGATGCTGGCGATGAGTTCCTCGCGGCCGATCGGCTTCTCGATGAAATCCAACGCGCCCGCTTTCATGGCCTTGACCGCCATCGGCACGTCGCTGTTGCCGGTGATCATGATCGAGGGCAAGCGATGGCCGTCGTCATGGAGCTTCTGCAGCAATTCGAGCCCGCTCATTCCCGGCAGATAGGCGTCGATCAACAGGCACGCGGATTTGTCGGGACGATAGGCCGCGAGAAACGCCTCGCAGCTCGGATACGATTCGACGACGCGGCCGTCGTCCTCCAGCACGACGCGCAACGCCTCGCGAACCTGGTCGTCGTCGTCGACAACGAAGACCTTGGAGCGCCCGGATACGCTCGACGCTTCAGCCGGGCGCTCAGGGCGCGGCGCGGGCGCGGCGGGCGGCTTGGCCAGGAGTTTCTCGATCGCTTGCGTCAACTCTCTCAACTTGACGGGTTTGTTGAACTGAACGCAGTCGTGAAGGGCGATGTCGCGCAACGTCTCGGTCGAAATATCGCCGGTGAGAATGATGAATGGAATTTGGCGACTGAACTCCTGCCTCAATTTCTGAGAAACTTGGATTCCGTTCATGCCGTTCGGCAGATTGTAATCGGCAAGGACGAGATCCGGTCGGATCGTTCTGCGAGCCGCCAATTCCAGAGCGGCGGGGCCGTCGACGGCCGTCGCGGCGTCATAGCCCTCTTCCCTCAGGAAGAGTTCGAGGTGTTCGCGCACTTCCGGGTCGTCCTCGATGATCAGGATCGATGCCGTGCGAGGCGCCGTTTGCGTGGACGCGTCGTCCGCGCCGCGCGGACGATGGTCAGGCGCCGACGCGGCGCCGCTCGGCGATAGCGGGACCTCGATCGAGAACACCGAGCCCTTTCCTTGCAGCGAGCGCACCCTGATGCGATGGCCGAGCAGTTCGCCTAGGCTCTTGACGATGGAAAGGCCCAGCCCCAGGCCATGGCTTCGCTGGCGGGCGGCGTTGTCCAACTGATGGTATTCTTCGAAGATCGCCTGCAGCTCCGACGTGGGGATGCCGACTCCCGTATCCCAGACCTCGATGCGCAATTTTCCCCGGCGGCGACGGCACCCGACGAGCACTCTGCCGCGCTGGGTGTATTTCAGGGCGTTCGAAAGCAGGTTGCGCATCATCTGCTCGAGCAGACGCGGATCGCTTCGAATGGACAGAGCGCAGGGCATCACCCGCAACGCGAGGCCGGCCGCCTGCGCGTGGTAGGTCAATTCGTCCCTGAGGCGGTCGAACAGGTCGTTCACGGGGAAGTCGACTGTTTCGGCCGTAACGGCCCCCACTTCGATCTGATTGATGTCGAGCAGCGTGTTCAGCATGCCCGTCATCGCGCTTAGAGCCTCGTCGATTCGGTCGACCAGCTTTTGCTTCTTCTCCCCGACCACTCGCTTCGCCAGCAAACCCTGAAGCAGGGCGAGCGTCTGCAATGGCTGACGCAGATCATGGCTCGCCGCCGCCAGAAAGCGCGACTTGGCGATGGTCGCCAATTCCGCTTGCCGCTTGGCGGCGGCCAGCGCATCCGCCGTGCGCCGCCGGTCCGTTATGTCTTCAAAAGTGATAACGACGCCCTCGATCTTCTCGTCGCTGGCGCGATAGGGCAAGATCCGGCGTATGAACCAGTAGCCGCTCTGACCCTGGATTTCCCGCTCGACCGGCGTTTGGTTTTTCAGGACTTTTTGGGCGTCGTCCAGGAGAGCGCCATCGGCGGCCAACGACTTCAGATCCGTGAGCGGGCGCCCCACGTCGCTCGGAATCACATTGAAGAGCGCTTTCGTCGCCGGGGTGAAAAAGCGGATGTTGAAGCGGGTGTCGAGGAAAATCGTCGCGACGTCGGTGCTGTAAAGGACGTTCCGCAAATCGTCCGCGGTCGTGCGCTGCCGCTCGAGCGTCTCCTGCAACTGGCTGTTGAGAGCGTTCAGTTCCTCGTTGAGCGATTGAAGCTCCTCTTTGGATGCGAGCAGTTCCTCGTTGGTCGATTGATATTCCTCGTTGACCGACAACGCCTCCTCGTTGATCGTCATCTGCTCTTCGCTCGAGGTTTCGAGGTTGCGGATGGCGCTCTGCAGTTCGACTTTCGTCGCCTCGAGCTCCCGTTCGAGTTCGACGACGCGAGGAACGTCAGCCGGAGTCATGCGGTCGCCCACGGCGATTTCCGGCGCCGGCTCCTCGACGAAACACACCAGCAACAAGTCTTCGCGCTCGCCCGGCGCCGGTTCGACAACGATGCGGAATGACGAGGCGCCGGCTTCGCCGTTCGTCCGCCCGCCGGGCATGACGACGCGCGCGTTGTCCCGTAGCGCGCGCTGAACGGCCGACCTCAGCTTGCTTTGCACGCCCTCGCGCGCCATGGCGATCAAATCGTACGCGGGGCGGCCCGATGCGACCTTGAGATAACGATCTATAGGTCCTTGGAAGTGGAGACATTCGAGTTTGCGGTTGATCAGCACCGCGGCCGGACCATAGGTCTCCACCACCATGCTTCGACAAAGCTCGGCAAGCGAAGCCTGGCGCGAAGGCGCCGGCGCCGGTCCGGGACGCGTCCGCATCCGTGGCGCGTCGCCGGCGCTCGGGGACAAGCCGAATTCGCCGGGCCGGCTGCCGCCAACGCGCCGATAGAGGCGCTCGGATTTGGAAACGACGACAAACCGGCCGTCGGCGGCTCCCACCATCTCGGCATTGCCGAGAAGCAACAGGCCGCCTTCGCGCAAGGCAAAATGGAAGATCGAGGCGACTTTCGCTTGCGCCTCGGGGCGCAGGTAGATCAGAAGGTTCCGGCACGAAACGAAGTCGAGACGCGCGAACGGCGGGTCCGCGAGCACGTCCTGCACCGTGAACACCACGCTCGAACGCAGCTCGGGCGAGACCCGGTAGGAACGATCTTCTGTCGAGAAAAATGCGGCCAATCGACTTGGCGACACGTCGGCCTCGATCGACTCGGGATAGAGACCTTCACGAGCGCTCGCCACCGCATCCGGGTCGACGTCGCTGGCGAAGACCTGGAGTTTGATGTCGCGTTTCGAGGCGTCGATCTGCTCGCGGAACAGCATGGCGAGGGAATAAGTTTCTTCCCCGGAACTGCAACCGGCGACCCAGATCCGCAGCGGTCGATCCGGAGCGTGATCGCGCACGAGGCCGGGAATGACGTTCTTCGCCAGAAAATCGAATACCGGCGCGTCACGAAAGAAACCCGTGACGTTGATCAGCAAGTCCCGGGAGAGCTGGTCGCGTTCGCCGGCGTCGCGAAGCAGGAAATCAAGATACTCGCCCGCGGTCTTGATCGCCGCCATCGCCATCCGCCGCTCGACGCGGCGTTCGAGAGTGCCATGCTTGTAATGGGTGAAATCGTGAACCGTCTTCGCGCGCAGGAGATCGATGATCTTCGGCAGCGCATCCTGCACCGAATTTGGCGAGCGCAATTTCCGCGGCGTCGGCGCCAAGGCCGCGCCCTGTTCGCGGCTGACAAGCGCCTTGGCGATCTTCGCCGCGGGGAGCACGAGGTCCACCGCGCCCGTCGCGATGGCGTTTCGGGGCATGCCGTCATAATCGGCTTCGCCGACTTCCTGCGCGATGACGAGGCCGCCTTTCTCCTTTATCGCCTTGAGCCCAAGGCTGCCGTCGGCGCCGGTTCCCGAGAGGATCACGCAGACGGCGCGCGCGCCATATTCGCTCGCCAGCGAATGCAATAGGAAGTCGAACGGGAGTCGCGCGCCGTGACGCTCTTGCGGTCTCGAAAGCCGCAACGCCCCTTTGTCGACGGAAAGATAGACTCCAGGCGGGATGACATAGACGCGCTCGCTTTCGATCGCCATTCCGTCGGTCGCTTGCAAGACCGGCATCGAGCTGTGGCCCGCGAGCAAACCCACCATCATGCTGTCGTGGCTCGGGTCGAGGTGCTGGACGATTATGAAGGCCATGCCATTGCCCGCGGGCAGAGCGTCCAACAGCTTCTTGCAGGCCTCGAGGCCGCCAGCCGAAGCGCCAACCGCGACGATCGGGAAATCCGCGCAGCTGCTGGCGGAAAGGGGCTTCTCAATCCAAAGCGGTCGCTCCGCGTCGCCCTGATGCGGTTGACTCCCAGGCATTCGGTTATTTCTCTCGAACAGCGACGCGCCAACGGAAGAGGGTATTTCATAGCACGATTCGGGCGCTAATGCGACTTGCTCAACGGCGGTTCAGCAATCTTTCCCGGCAAGCGGAAGGGCTTGGCGGGTCTGTTCGATGGCGGACATTGGCCTGTCGGCGTTTTCGTTGTTTTTGATGCAGTCTGAGTCGTTTCTTTCCTACCAGCGCTCGCTCGAGGAAAGCCGCAAGACCTCCAATTGCCGGACGCTGTTCGGCACGGCGAAATTCCCGACCGACAATCGCATCCGCTCGATGCTTGATTCGGTTCGTCCCTCGCTGTTGCAGCCCGCGTTCGCAAGCGAGGTCGCGGAAGTCGCAGGATCGCGCTGCCGGCGCTCGTGGGAGGCCTCTGTCAGCGCCCGATTGAGTAGTTTCCGACCCTGGCGCTCCCGCGCGCGACCGTATTGACTCATCGAAGTTGCCGTAACTCTCGTCACTTGGAGTCACCCTCATGAAAAAGCATATGCTGAAAAATATGGTCGTCGTGGGCGCGGCCGCGCTGGCCTTGGCCGCCAGCACGATCGTGGTTCCGTCCGTTGCCGACGCCGCCGGCGTGAGGCCGAGCGGCCATGGGATGGGCCATGCCCGTGGGCACGTTGGCGGCAATTTCCGCGGCCGCGGAGGACCTCGCGGCTACAATGGCGGCTACAATAGCGGCTACTATGGCGGCTACTATGGCGGCTACTGCGGACCTATTCAAATAACTCTTGGTCTCTGCGGTCCCTACGGCTACTGAACACGGCGCTGTCGCTTCTCCATAATGGGGATCCACCCGGTCTGGGCGGGGTCCCTTGGAGCGGTTACGATCACGCGTCGGGTTTGAGCATCCGCCCGGCGGGTCGATCCTCGATCGACTGGTCGACCGAGAGATCGGCGTCGAGCGCGGCACGACAGCGGGCTGGAGGCCGGCAAATTCGCCTTTGACTTTAGTGCGCTGAAATCCGACAGACGATGCAATGATTCAACCCCCAGGTGCATTCATGAGAAAATTTCTCCTCGCCTCCGTCGCGGTCGTCGGCTTGGCCGGTTCGACCTTCGCCCTGAACGCGTTCGCCGCCCCCGGCGATACGCCGACCGGGCCAGACGCGGCCACGATGCAACGGATGCAGGAACGCCAGGCCGTCATGCTCGATGCGCATCTTGCCGCCATGAAGGCGGGGCTCAAGCTCACCGACGAGCAAGCCAAGAACTGGCCGGCTTTCGAAACGGCGATCCGCGACATGGAAAAGGCGCGCGCGGATCGGTGGCGCCAAGCGCGAGAGCGTATGGCTCAAGGCGAACGCCCCTCGCCGATCGAGCGCATGACGATGATGTCCGAGCATCTTCAGAAAACGGCGGAGCAACTCAAGGCGGTCGCCGATGCGGGCAAGCCTCTCTATGATAGCCTCACCGATGCGCAAAAGCGCGATTTCGGTCCGCTGATGCGCGAGTTCAGGCTGCGCGGCCGGCACTAGCCATCGTCCATCGTGGGCGCGATCCGGGCGCCGATGCGTTGCTCGCGGGGGCGTCGAGCTAATTGCAGCGCCGCGCGGGGCTCGCGCCGGTCGCCGCTCTCGGCGCCGGAACATTCGGCGGCGGCGAGAATTGCTCGCGGCCACGAGAAACGCCCTCCGCCGGAGTCTCGTGGCGCCGCGGCATGAGTAGTTTCCGAAGCTATCCTTGGCGACCGGCCATCCCCTATCATCGATTTAGGCGCGTCTGCGCTTCGCTCCGCGCGCAATGAAAGCTTCGATCCCTGCCTATCCGGTTAATGCAGACACCCGCTACATGTAGGGTGTGTCCATGCGCCGGAATAAAGGTCGGCATAAGTCGGCGCCTCAACCCCGCCCGCGATGCCGAGCAGCGAGCGGAA
>JBEKAL010000117.1:0-11005 GCA_050015935.1 Roseiarcus sp. | reverse complement strand
CGGCCGAGGTCGAGCCCGGCCTCTACGAGCGCACGCTGACGATGAACGGCGTCTCCAAGGCCTATGCGATGACCGGCTGGCGCATCGGCTACGCCGCCGGCCCGGCCAAGCTGATCAAGGCGATGGACATGGTGCAGGGCCAGCAGACCTCGGGCGCCTGCACGATCGCGCAATGGGCCTCGGTGGAGGCGCTGACCGGCCCGCAGGACTTCGTGCCCGTCCGCCGCAAGGCGTTCGAGGAGCGGCGCGACCTCGTCGTCTCCATGCTGGGTCAGGCGAGGCATCTGCAATGCCCGAACCCCCAGGGCGCGTTCTACGTCTATCCCTCCTGCGCCGACGCGATCGGCAGGAAAACTCCGGCGGGCAAGACGATCGCCACCGACGAGGATTTCGTCACCGAGTTGCTGGAGAGCGAGGGCGTCGCGGTGGTGCATGGCTCGGCCTTCGGCCAGGGGCCGAATTTTCGCGTCTCCTACGCGACCTCGCTCACGACGCTCGAAGAGGCCTGCCGCAAGATCCAGCGCTTCACCGCGTCGCTGCGATAGGCGGGGCGTCATGACGGAATGGCCGCGATCGCTCGTCCTCGTCGGAGCGGGCAAGATGGGCGAGGCGATGCTGCGGGGATGGCTCGCCGCCGGCCTGGAGCCGACGCGCGTCGCCATCCTCGAGCCGGCGCCTTCGCCGGCGATCGAACAACTCGCGGGTCGGCTCGCCATCCCGCTCAACCCCGGGCTCGCCGCGCTCGAGGCGCCCGACGTTCTCTTTCTCGCCGTCAAGCCGCAGACGCTCGACGCGGCGGCGCCCGACATCGCGCCGCTCGCGGGCGCGAACACGCTGGTTGTGTCGATCCTGGCGGGCAAGAGGATCGCCGACCTCATGGCGCGCCTGCCGGCCGCCGGCGCCTTCGCGCGCGTCATGCCGAACACGCCCGCCGCGGTCGGCCGCGGTGCCTCGGCGGGCTTCGCCACCCCTTCGGCGAGCGCGCGCCAGCGCGAATGGGCGCAAAGCCTGATGCGCGCCGTCGGCGTCTTCGATTGGCTCGCCGACGAGGCGCTGATCGACGCGGTCACCGCGATTTCCGGCTCCGGCCCCGCCTATGTCTTCGCGCTGATCGAAGCGATGGCGGAAGCGGGGGAAAAACTCGGCCTGCCCGCCGAACTCGCGATGAAGCTGGCGCGCGCCACCGTCGAGGGCGCGGGCGAGTTGCTGCATCGCGAGCCCGGCGTTTCCGCCGCCAGGCTGCAGGAGAACGTCACCTCTCCGGGCGGCACCACCGCCGCGGCGCTCGCGGCGCTGCGCGCGGAGGGCGGGCTCGCGGCGCTGATGACGCGCGCCGCCGCCGCCGCCAAACGCCGGGCCGGCGAATTGGCGGGGTGAGGGCGTTGGCGGAACGCGCGCGAGCGCCTACACTGAGCGCCCAAGCCGGTAAGGAGTCCGCCATGACCAAAGAGCCGAAATCCGCACCCGCCTCCGCCGCGACCGATACGCGCGCAAAAATCGTCGATGCGCTGATGGCGCTGGCGGCGGAGCGGCGCTTCGAGGAGATCGCGATTCGCGACATCAGCGCTGCGGCGAAAGTCTCGCTCGCCGATTTCCGCGACGCCTTCCCGTCCAAGGGCGCGGTTCTGGCCGGTTTCGTCAGGCGCATCGACCGCGCGGCGCTGTCGGCGGACGGCGAGGAGATTTCGCGAGAAGCGCCGCGCGAGCGCCTGTTCGACGCGCTGATGCGCCGGCTCGACGCGATGGCGCCCTACCGCGAGGCGCTACGCGAAATCACCGCCTGGCTGCGGCGCGATCCCTTCGCGGCGCTGGCGATGAACGCGTCGGCGGTCAATTCGATGCGCTTCATGCTGGAGGCGGCGGGCATCGACAACCAAGGCATGGCGGGCGCGATCAAGCTGCAAGGCCTGGCGCTCGCCTGGGCGCGCGTCGTCGCGGTGTGGCTCGACGATCCCGAGCCGGAGCTGAGCAAGACCATGGCCGAACTCGATCGTGAACTGACCCGCGGCGGACATGCGGTCGCCGCGGTCGACAGGCTCGAGCGCCTCGCGGCGCCCTTCAAGGCGATCGCGCTCGCCGCCTGCGAGCAGCGCAAGCGGGCGCGCGAGGCGTTCCGGCGCCGCCCGCGCCAGACCGACGAGCCGCGCGACGCCGGCGCGTTCTGATCCGCCGCGCGGCCCCTCGCCGACGAAGCCGCGAGCGAATGCGTCAAATTTGACGCTTCCGCGAAACGCCGCGCCCGCCATGGCGCGCGAAAACGGCCCGTAAGACCCTGATTCAGCGAGGTTTAACCACCTGCGTTAGGCCGCCCTGAGCCGTCGGCCGTCAATCTCTCCCGCCATGATCCTTGGTCGGAGGAGAGACCTGGCGATGCAACCGGCTCCAAAGTACGGCGCCTTCGCGCCGCGAAGTTTCGCAGCGCCGGACCCGCGCGCCGACGGGCATCGACGGCTGGTGCGGCTCGATGGCGAGAACGTGGTCATCGCGCGCGTCGTCGCCGGCGTGTTCATGAACGTCACGGTCCCGACCAGCGCCTATCGCGGCGTCGCGCTGCGCCTGGCCGGCGTGCGCGGAGACGTCTTCAGTTACGAAGTCCGCCTCGTCCACGCCGACCCCGACCTTTGCGTCGTACTCGCCGAGGCGGACGACGATTGGGACATCAATGCGGAGTGGCGGCTGTGGGCGCGGGTCCTCGGCCTGCCGACGCTGGTCGAGCGCGTCGAAGGTCGCGACGAACCGGACCGGCCGATGCTCGGCAAGGTCGCGATCGGCGCCCCCGCCCCGCGGCGGCGCGGCAAGACGATCGCCGCGCGGCGCGCGCGCTTCCTGACCCGCCGCAAGGTCGGGCGGCCGGAGCTTTGCGCGCCGGTCGGCGAGGGCGCGCGCGAATTGTTCGGCGGCGCGAAGCCGGGACGCTGAAGCGGCGGCTCGATGGCGCCGCTCCGCCCCTGCCGCCCAAGTCGGCAAGCGCCACGATCTCTGGATCGCTTCGCTTACGCTCGCGATGACGGCGTCTCGATTGCTTGACTGGCCGACAGGCGCCGAACGGGCGCTCCCCGCCTTTCGTCACTCGCCAAGGCGCAATAGAAGTCGCTCCACGCGCCCGCGACCTACGAAAGGCCTCCCATGCCCACGACCCTCAACGCCCGCGTCGGCGAAATCACCGAACGCATCGCCGAGCGCAACCGCGATTCGCGCCGGCGCTATCTCGATCGCATCGATCACGCGGTTTCGCAGGGTCCGGCGCGAACAAAACTCGGCTGCGCCAATTTCGCCCATGGCTTCGCCGCCTGCGGCGCGGACGACAAGCAGCGCTTACGCGACGGGGTCGGGCCGAATCTGGCGATCGTCACCGCCTGTAACGACATGCTGTCGGCGCATCAGCAGTTCGAGCGCTTTCCCGAACTGATCAAGCGCGCGGCGCGCGCCAGGCGGCGACGAAAGTGGCGGCCCGCTCAGCCACGCGCTCCGGCGAATCGCCGGGGCGATAGAGGGCCGAGCCGAGGCCGAAGCCGCTCGCGCCCGCCGCGACGTAAGCGGCCATGCTGTCCGGGCCGACGCCGCCGACCGGCAGGATCGGAACGTCCCTGGCGATGACCGCGCGCCAGGCCTTGACGATCGTCGGCGTGATCATCTCGGCGGGAAAGGCCTTGAGGCCGTCCGCGCCGGCGCCGAGCGCGGCGAAGGCCTCGGTCGGCGTCGCCACGCCGGGCAGGCAGACGAGCCCCAGCGCCTTGGCGGCGCGGATGATCGCGACGTCGGCGTGGGGCATGACGACAAAATCGCCGCCGGCCTCTGCGACCGCTTCGACGTCCGCGACGCTGAGCACGGTTCCCGCGCCGATGAAAACCTCGGGCGGAGCCTTTTTTCGCATCGCGCGGATGCTCGCCAACGGATCGGGGGAGTTCAAGGGAATCTCTATCAATGCGAACCCCTGGGAGAGCAGCGCCTCGAGAATCGCGGGCGCCTCGGCGCTCTTCAGGCCGCGCAGAATCGCCACGAGGGGCAGGCGCGCCATCGCGGCGGCGAAACGACTTGGCATGATTTCCTCCGCAAACGACGGCGGCGCGCTTTCATGGCCCCGTTTCGCGCCGGCCGCAAGCGCCGGGGCGCCGAGCGCCGCGTTCGCGCGCTTGCCGAGCCGCGGCGAGCGTCGATTCCGCCTCATTGTTCGGCGATTCGGCCGGCCCTCGCCATGCGCGTTGAGGGTTCGTTCACCAATTTCGGGCCAAACTGGCGCGTCACTCTCCGACGGCGTCCGCGCCGGCGACGCGGTTGCCGCCGCCCGCTGTTCGAAAAGGACGAAAGATGTCGCCTCGCGTTTTGTTGTTCCTCGCCTTCGCCGCCGGGCTCGGGCTGACCCCGGGGGGCGTCGCCGCCGTGTCGGCGGCCCCGTCGGACGTGTTGAAGGTGACGCTCGACCAAGCCAAGATCATGCAGCTCCCGACGGGCGTGAAGACGCTCGTGGTCGGCAATCCCGCGATCGCCGACGTGACGATGCTCAAGAGCGGCGCGATCGTCCTCACCGGCAAGGGATATGGCGAGACCAACCTGATTGCGCTCGACGCGCAGGGCAATATAATCGACGAAAAGTTGATCGAAGTCGAACCGACGCGATCCGTGCTGGTCGTGCAACGGGGAAACTCCCGGGAGTCCTATTGGTGCAACCCGACCTGCATGCCCACCGTTCAGCTCGGCGATGAGGACAAGGCGTTCACCGAATCGATTGGACAGATCGGCGCGCGCAACACGCTCGCGCAAGGCGGCGCGACGAAATAAGGCGCGCCGCGCCGCGAACGGCGGCGCCCGCCCATGCGCCGTCTAATCCTGGAAGAGCCGGTTTCGCGCGCCGCCGTCTGGAGCCGGCGAGCGGCGATCTTCGCGCTCGCGACGGCGGGCGTCGCCGTCGTCCTGTCGCGATTCGGCGGCGTCGACGCCGCCGCAGCCCTCACGGTTTTCGGCGCGGCGCTCGTGCTGGCTTTTCTCGCCGTTCTTCTGGCGGGCGCCGCGGCGGCGGTCATCTGGCGCACCGGCCGGCGCGGCGCCGATCAGGCCGCGCTCGGCCTGGCGTTGTCATTGGCTCTTCTCGCCTACCCCGTTTATCTCACGGTCACGGCGCTGGCGCTGCCGGCCATCAACGACGTGACCACCGATCTCGACTCGCCGCCGTCGTTCATGATCTCGGCCAAAGCCCGCGAAGCCCGCGCCGGCCGCCCGCCGCCGCCCTGGCGCGCCGAGATCGGCGCGCAGCAGAAGGCCGCCTATCCCGAAGTGCAGCCGATCCTGGTCGATCTCGAGGCCGCCCAGGCCTATCAGCTCGCGTTGCGCGTCGCCAAGGATCTCGGCTGGCGCATCGTCGACGCGAACCCGCCGAATCTGCGCGTCGACGGCGTCGCTCAAATCGAGGCCGTCGATCGCTCGCTGCTGTTCGGCTTCGCCGACGATATCGCCATTCGCATCCGCCCGCTCGCCAGTCAGACGCGCATCGACATCCGTTCGGTCTCGCGCGTGGGCAGGCACGATTTCGGCGTCAATGCGCGCCGCATCGATCGATTCATCGCCGCGGTTCAGGAGTCGATGCAGGAGCCGTGAGGCTCGAGCGAGGCGAAATCGCGCCAAGAAGCGTGGGCGCGTCGTCGCTGGCGGCGGGAGACCGTTCGAAGACCCGCTCGCGCCGCGTTTCCGATTTCTGCTCGCGCGGGCCGACTTGTTCGGCGCGGCCGCGTTGTCTATACCGGCGACGGGCGCCGGACGCGGACCCGCCTCGGCGGGATCGCGCGTCTGCAATCGACGGGAGAAAACATGAACGAACGGCTGAATGCGACTTTGGCCTCGACGCTCTGGCCGTCGCGCGCCCCCTCGCGCCTCGCCCGCGCCGCGACGCTGGCGATCGCGGGAACGCTTGTCCTGGCGGCGTCGGCGAAGGCTCAGGTTCCCTTCTATCCCGTGCCGATGACCCTGCAGACCCTCGCCGTGCTCACGATCGGCGCCGCTTATGGCGCTCGGCTCGCGGCGGCGACGCTCGCGCTCTATCTCGCCGAGGGCTTCGTCGGTCTGCCGGTTTTCGCCGGCGCGCTGGCCGGCCCCGGTTATATGGCGGGACCGACGGCCGGCTATCTCGCCGGCTTCGTCGCCGCGGCCGCGCTGATCGGTTGGCTCGCCGAGAGCGGCTGGGATCGCGCTTGGCCGCGTCTGATCGGCGCGATGGCGATCGGGCACGCGCTGATCTTCGCTTTCGGCTTTGCCTGGCTGGCGCTCGCGCTCGGGGCGGAAAAGGCCTGGGCGGCGGGCGTCGCGCCGTTCTATGCGGCGACGCTGGTCAAGACGCTGCTCGCCGCCGCGCTGGTCCGCGCGGCCCGGGGCGGCCTCGCGCTCCCACGCGGGAGCGACGCCTGACGGGCCCGCGACGCTCGTTCGCGGCCGATGGAGAGCTCGACGAGCCGTTGAGATTCGAGCGCGCGAGGCGCTGGGAAGAACGGCGAATTCCGAAGCGGGTTTGTCAGGCGAGCTTCGATTATGCATAATTTACGTCGTATGCATAACGATTGCGCGCCATGCTCCGCGGGATCGGAAACGTCGCGCGGGGGAAGGCCGCCAAGCGTTTCGCGACCTGATCATGCGTCGCCCTGTCCTTCGCCGGGAAGGCGAGGCGGGGCTCGTTGTGCGCGCGATGTTCGTGGGCGCGCGGTTGTCGTGAGGTGACGATGTCGACGAAAATCCTTCCGGTCATCATGTGCGGAGGCGCCGGGACGCGCGTGTGGCCCGAGTCGCGCGAGACCATGCCCAAGCAATTCATTCCCTTGATCGGAAAGTCCTCGACCTTTCAGGACGCCGTACAGCGCGTCGGCGATCCGATCTTCGATACGCCGATCGTCATCACCAACCGGGACTATCGTTTTCTCGTCAGGGAACAGCTCGAGCAAATCGGCGCGCAGGCGATGATCGTCCTCGAGCCGTCGCGCCGCGATTCCGGGCCCGCCGTCGCGGTCGCGGCGGAGCTGGCGGCCAAACGCGATCCGGCAACGCTGGTGGCGGTGTTCGCAGCCGACCACGTGATCGTCAACCAGAGCGAGTTTCTGCTGACCTGCGCGATCGCGGCCGCCGCGGCGGCGGACGGCTATATCGTGACCCTCGGCGTCACGCCTAGCGAACCCGCCTTGGGCTACGGCTATATCCGGCCGGGCGCCGCGATCGCTTCGGGCAAGGCGCGCAAAGTGGGAGCTTTCGTCGAGAAGCCCGATCTGGCCACGGCCGAGCGCTATGTCTTGCAGGGCTATCTGTGGAATTCGGGCAATTTCTTCTTTCGCGCCGACGTCATGCTCGACGAATTGCGCGCGTTCGAGCCGGACATGGCCGACGCGACGGCGCGCGCGCTCGCCCAAGCCGTCGACGACCTGGGATTCGTCGCGCTCGATCCGCAGGCGTTCGCCAATTCGCCGAGGAAATCGATCGATTACGCTGTGATGGAGCGCACCAAGCGCGCCGCGGTCGTGCCCGCGGACATCGGCTGGTCGGACGTCGGCGATTGGGGCGCGGTGTGGAAGCTGAGCCAGCGCGACGCGAACGGCAACTCCATCCGCGGCGATGGCTTCGCGCTCGATTCCAAGAACGTTTACATCCGCTCCAACGACATGCTGACGGCGGTCGTCGGCGTCAGCGACGTCATCGTCGTCTCGACGCAGGACGCCGTTCTGGTGCTCGCGCGCGACCAAGGCGACAAAGTCAAGCAGCTCGTCGACGCCCTGAAGCAGAGAAAGCGGCTCGAGGCGACCGAGCACAAGCGCATCTACCGCCCCTGGGGATATTATCAGTCGGTCGACTCCGGCCCGCGCTATCAGGTCAAGCGCATCGTCGTCTTGCCCGGACGCCAGCTTTCGCTGCAAAAGCACTTCCATCGCGCCGAACACTGGGTCGTCGTCAAAGGCACGGCGCAGGTGACGCGCGACTCGCAGGTGCAGCTGGTGCACGAGAACGAATCGATCTTCCTGCCGATCGGCGCCGTTCACGGGCTGGCCAATCCCGGCAAGATCAATCTGGAGCTCGTCGAGGTGCAAACCGGCTCCTATTTCGGCGAAGACGACATCGTGCGCCTCGAGGACGCCTACAACAGGGCGCCGAACTGATTGTGCGTCGCGGCGGCCGGCCGCATCCGCGAGCCTTGCCCACAAACGCTCGAATTCGGCGCAGCTACCCGAACGGCCCGCAGACTCAAATCATGCCGAGGATGTCGCCGTTCGCGTCTACAGCAGGGCTCGACGATTGCCGCTCAAACAGCTTGGCATGAAGGAATGGCGCTCTTGCCTTGAAGAAGCGCGGGCCCGTGTCAGCGCCAAGCAAGTTCGGTGACGCCGCCCCTACACGCTGACTCCTTCCGTCGCCGCGCCTCCGCCCCCGCTCGCGCGGCGTCCTCCCGCGCTCGGCGCGCCGCCGGATACTCCCGATCTCCCGCGTCCAACTTCGCCGCGACGTCCGGCCGCGCGTCGCGCGCGCCATCGCTCGCGCCTGACCGCCAATCTTGTTGAGAGCCAACGCCTGTTCATGGAAATGATCGACCATCATTTCCGACTTGAGACGGATTGCGTGGTCGTTGGCCGTGTGGCGCGAAGGCGCGGCGCGCCAGGCCTGTGGACATGTGCACAACGCTCGCGCGTTGACCACATGCCCACAGGAACAGAAGCGGACACAGCCCTTGGCGGCATGATGGACAAGGACAACCAGCAGACGGACTTCCAACTTAGCCGCCGCCAAAATTGGTCCCGCTGCGCGGGGCCACTTCAAACCATCAGACCCCCCATATTCGACGCACTGGAAGACTCTTTGGGACATTCACCCGATTGCCTTGCCTCGCCGACAAAGCACGCTTATGCCCGAGGGGCTCTTCGTGTAATACTCGCCGTCGCTGAGAGTCCTAACTGCTTTCTGCCGTGGGCGGCCGCCATCGGCTCTTTTCGGGACTGTTTATGACACCATGACGCCGTGAACGGTGTGAAATGCGTAGACACGCCGAGTGCTCAAAACGCGCCGACGTGATTGACCCGGACCGGCCTTGCGCCAATCACTACTCAGTAAGCTTGTCGGCGGCGACGGCGCCAACTACCGACGGAACGCCTGAGATGTACAAGACGCTTTGGTCCTATATAGCTCTTCTGGTTCTGGCGATGGCCGGCAGTGGGTGCATCTACGGCATCGAGTCGGCCAATCCGAATTCTCTAACGTTCCTCGCGAACAGCCCGGCGCCATATACGCCGCCGGGGGTTACGGCTCCCACAGGAACCTCAAACTGCACGTCGAAGTGCATAGCGATGGAATACGAAATGTGGTTCGGCAATAATCTTGGCAAAACAGATTGGACGAGCGGGCTGTGGAATCTACGTTGGGGTACGCCGCTGCTCGGCACATATAATTCGACCGATCTGGACATTATCGATAAGCACGCGGAGTGGTTCAATGATCTTGGCATCGACTTTCTCATCAACGATTGGTCTAATAGTTCTGCAAATACCGCAGGGGGCGATCCAAACGTTGACATCGATCTCCGCGCGAGTACCGATGCCTTATTTGCCGAGTATGAAAAACTCTCGCAGGAGGGCAAGCCACATCCAAGGATCGCGATTCTCGTGGGACTGATGGACGAGGGCGACGTGACGCAAGCCAAAGTCCTGAGTTCGGGAGCGCACCAAAATGAAGCGGATTATATATACCAGCAGTACGTTCAGAAATATCCAGATATCTATTATTTCCTTGATGGAAAGCCGTTACTTACAGTATTTACGCTTTACAGTGGCGATCCCGGATGGCGCGATTCGCGCTTTACAGTGCGGATCATGTCGGCTGATATCGAATCTCAGCCATTCCTGCTGAGCGCTGCGCAGAACGGCTCGAACACTACCTGGAGCTGGATTGACCGCGATCCGCAACCTTCCTACAACAACGGCGCCGTCGAAGCGATGACCGTAACTCAGGCATATCCGGGCTGCACTGGCTGGACAACGTCTGGCTGCCCATTTTTGACGACTACCGGGGTCCCGATGATGCGAGGCCGTGACGGCACGCAGGCGCTGACCCCCTCCGCCTCAATAACGACCACGTTTTCCACACAGTGGAATAAAGCCATCAGTTATGATCCGCGCATTATCATTTTAACCCAATGGAACGAGTTTATTGCTAACGGAAATCCTCCGTCGTCAAGCGATGAATACACGACTAACCTCTCAAATGACATCGAGCCGACCGCCGAGCTCGGCTATGGCCCGATGGCGGCCGTACAACAGGCAATTGCAAAATGGAGAAAAGCCGGGCGCTAATTTCTCCGCGTCCTTGTCGTTAAAGTTCGACTCTCTCGGCGGCCGGGCGTGAGAGCATGGCGGTTTCTGACTGTCCCAACAATGACCATGAACGGGACAGTTGATAACCTCCCCGCTGATCGGAGGAGCTTTGCCGGCGGCAAGGTCGTGATGGCGGCGAGCGTCGATGCGCCGCCGGCGCACTCGAGGAAGCGGCAATCGGCAATTTGACTCGCATTATGCAGCGCGCGCCGGCTTATAAGGCGACGGGCCAAACGCCGGGCTGACCGGGTTCGGCAATATCCGCGCTCGTGGCGGCCTCGGGCCGCGCGGTTCCGGGCGACGAGTCCGAAGCCCGGTCGGGGCGCGTTCGCCGCCACAACTCGAGCGCTATGGGGGCGGGGTCGATATTGACGCTCCTGCACCACGCCGCTTCGTCGCCGCGCTTGTGCAACTCGTCATGATGAACTCGACATATCGTAACCGTGAATTCATCGCCGACCTTGCGCCCCGGCGCGCGCGACTGCGCAAAAGCGCAGATGGCGCGGATCGGCCGGCGTGCGGCCGCAAACGATGCAGGGCGGCGTGGCCACAAATTTGCGGTTCCTCGACGTTCCAAGTGGAATTGGCCGGCGGTTGAATGCGGCGTTCGAGCCCTGCATGCTGCGAAGGTTTGGGCATGCGAGGCAGGGCGATGGAATCGAAAGATGTGTTCACGCTCG
>JBEKAL010000116.1:0-11128 GCA_050015935.1 Roseiarcus sp. | reverse complement strand
TCCAACGCCACCTCGTATCCGCCCAAACGCACCGCACCTTCCGCGCGGCGGCGATGAACACGTGGCGCGAGGCGGTCGCGGCCGCTTGAAAATACACGAGCCGCAGCCTTGTCGCGTTCTTCGTTCGACAACGTGACAAAGCCCGCCACGCGCCCGATCCGCCCCGCACCGGTCCGGCGAATCCGCCAAGCCGGGCAGCGCAATCCGTTGTTCCTCCGGCACCTTCACCGGAGATTTCCCCGTCATGATCCACCTCCCGAATCACATCGGTAAACAGAATCACGCCAGCCTTCCGTTGGCCAGACCGGGGAATCCTGCTTAGCTGTCCGGCCGCGCAAACGCAGGAGCTGGAAACCGTGGCTCAAGTAAATTCGCTCGTCTCCGAGGACGCGGCCCGGGCCGCCCTCAGGGAATTCGAGGCCGTGGTCGGATCGGAGTGGGTTCGCACGATCGAGGAGGCGCTCGCCGCCTATGGCGACGAGTTCGCGCCGGGGACGGGAGATCAGCACGCCATCCGCGCCGTCGTCGCCCCGAGCTCGACCGAGGAGGTTCAGGCGATACTGCGCACGGCGGCTGCGCATCGCGTTCCGCTGTGGCCGGTCTCGCGCGGCAAGAATCTCGGATATGGTGGGTCCGCGCCGCTCGTCTCGGGCAGCGTCGTTCTCGACCTGTCGCGCATGAACCGCATTCTCGATGTCGACGAGAAACTGGGGCTCGCCGTGGTCGAGCCCGGCGTCAGCTTCTTTGACCTCTACGAACATCTGCAGCGCCATCGCATCCGCCTTTGGTTGTCGGCGCCGGGCCATGGGCTCGGAAGCCTGATCGGCAATGCGCTGGAGCGCGGCTTCGGATTCACTCCCTACGGCGATCACACCAGCAAATTATGCGGCCTCGAAGTCGTTCTCCCCGACGGCGAGCTCGCGCGCACCGGCATGGGCGCCATGCGGGAGTGCCGGGCGTGGCATCACTATCCTTACAGTTTCGGCCCGCACTGGGATCAGATGTTCGTGCAGTCCAATCTCGGCGTCGTGACGCGGGCCGGCATCTGGTTGATGCCGGAACCCGAGATGACGATCACGCTACACATCAACCTGCCCAAGTTCGAGGATATCGCCTGGTTTGTCGACGAGATGGCGCAACTGCGAATCCGCGAGGTGTTCCAGCAGCCGCTGATCTGCGGCAACTATCTTCGGCCGGCGACCGTCTTCTCCCGCCGCAGTGAATGGTGGCGGGGCCCCGGCCCAATTCCCGAATCCGTCGCGCGTCAGATGATGCAGCGCTATCGGACGGGATGGTGGACCGCCGACCTTAGCCTGTTCGGCTACGATAATGTGGTGCGTGCGCAGGCGGACATCGTCCGCCGCGCGATCGAACCGCGATTGCGGCAGCCGCTTCAGTTTCGCATCTGGCGGCGGGGCGAGCCCATTGAGCGATCGCCCGCGGGGATACCGACGCAGCTCTCGCTGGAGACCGCGAATTGGCGCGGCCTACGCGGCGCCACGATCGGCTTCTCCCCGGTGATGCCGGCGGTTGGTCGTCTCGTCCTCGAACACGCCCGGCGGCTGCGCGCCCGCCACGACGAGTTCGGGATCGACTACTACGCCTCCTTCGCGATCGGCTCGCGCCACATCACAAACATCAATCTCATCATCTTCGATCGCGACGACCCGGTCATGACGAAAGCCGCGCGCGACCTGTTCCAGGCGGCGATCGAGGACGCCGCGCGCGAGGGTTACGGCGAATATCGCACGCACATCGATTTCATGCAGGCCGTGTCCGATACGTTCGATTTCAATGACCACGCGCTGCGTCGATTGAACGAGAGGGTGAAAGACGCGCTGGACCCCGCGGGCGTTCTCGCCCCGGGCAAGAACGGGGTGTGGCCGGCGTCCTATCGGAGCGGCGAACCCGAGGCCTGACGCGCCTCCGCGAGTTCGGCCTCGAGCGCGTGGAGCTTGTGGGCAAGCCGCTCGGCGAGCCGCAGCGCAGCCTCAGGATTGGCGAGGAGGAATTCGCGGAAGTTGGGATAGGCCAGCGACAGGAGGAGGCAATCCGTCACGGCGCGCACGCTGGCGGTCCGCGATTCTGCCGTAAAGAAGGCGAGTTCGCCCAACAACGCGCCGCGCCCGAGGCGCTGACGCCGCCCGGGCATCTCCGACTGGACGACCTCGACCACGCCTTCGCAAAGCACAAACAGGCGGTCCGCGAACTGGCCCTCGGTCAACACAGTCTCGCCGGCGGCGAACCGTTCCTCGCGCATCGCCGCGGCGAGCTCGGCTCGCGTCGCCGGCGCGATGGCTCTGAACTCGGGCACAGCCATCAGGCAGCCGGGGCGGTGAAGACCCGTCATGCGTTCTCCTTGCTCGCCGCGAGCCAGGCGGAGAATCCCTCCGCCTTGGCCTCCAGGTCGCGCCATGCCCCCTGACCGACGATCACACCGTCCCGGATGAAAACAAGGCGATCGCAGGCGCGCGCGAGATCGACGTCGTGCGTGACGACGACGCCGCCGCGCTTCTCGCTCTCCCGCTTGAGCACACGCACAGCCGCTTGCCGCAATTGCGGATGGAAGGCGGAGCTCGGCTCGTCGAGAATCAGAAACATCGCGTCGGTCAGCAGGACGCGACCGAGCCCGATCAGCTGTTGCTGTCCGCCCGACAGCCGTCCTCCCAACCGCCCGACGGGGTAATCGAAGCCCGACTCGATCACTTCGGCGTCGAGCGGCGTTGTTTTCAGGCGATCGATTAACGCGTGATCGATCTTAAGGAGGTCGCGGGAGTTCGGACCGGCGGGCGTCGCAAACAACAGGTTGTCGCGCCACGGCAGCAACGAATTGACTTGCGTCTCATCGAGCGGCGCCGAAAAGCCCTCGGCGAGCGCGCGCAGACCCTCGACCGCCGGGTCGGTCGCCTCGGGAAAGCCGGGCTGCGCGAGCTCCTCGAGCTTGAGCGAGATGGCGATGGCGACGAGCAAAGGCGACGGCGGCCCCATGGGCGGCGCGTCGTCACCCGAGAGAGTTTCGATCGCCATGCGCCGCAGCGTGAAGATCGAGGGATCGAGCTTGAAGGTCGAAACGCCGTTGTACTCGTCGACGTTGGCGACCTTGGCCAACAGCGGCGCGGTCGCCCGCAACGTGGCGTGAGCGAGCGGCGCCATGCCGCGGCCGTAGTCGAGTTTCGCAAGCGACGTGACGATCTTCCGCGCGGCGTCGCTCGCCAGATATCGGCAAAAAGGCTCCCGGTCGATCGCGCAGTCGAGCTGGCTTTCGATCGCCATCTGGCTCGGGCCGCAGACGTTGCGGGTCAGCGGGCGCATCTCCGCGCCGAGGGCGGCTTGCGCCGCGGCGCGAAACTCGGAGCGCAGAGCCGCGACGTCGCCGGAGAAACTGACGGCGCCGTGCGGCCGCGCGTCGAGACCCTTGAGCCGAATGAGGTCGATCAGACCGAGCTCCGCAAGGCTTTCGTTGGCGGACACCCGCGCGCGCGCGCCTGACGGCGCATCGCCGAGAAACAGGTTGTCGCGGATCGGCGCGTCGAACGTGAGGGGGCGTTGCGGCAGATAGGCGAAGGGCGGCCGTCCCCCGGAGTCGGGGAGCTCGATGGCGCCGCTGAGGCGCGGCTGCCGGCCGAGGATCAGCTTGATCAGCGTGGACTTGCCCGAGCCGGCGGGGCCGACGATCCCCGTCAGCCCGCGAGAAGGAATAAGACAATCGAGGCCGTTCGGCCCGCCCTGCACCGCCTCCCCGCCGGCGAACTGATAGCGCACGTTGCGCAGGCGCACGCCGTCGTACGGCGAAGGGACAGGCGCCGGAGAGGCGACAGCGCCGGGCGCCGCTTCCGTCGCTTCGTCCGGCGCTTCATATTGCAGCAGCCGCTTGACCGACTGCCCCGCCATGCGGAACTGCGTGGCCCGCTGCGTCATGTCGGCAAACCGAAAATAGAGCTCGGGCAAGGTCGAAATCAGCAGAACGATGAGGCCCGCTGTCTGCCCTCCCGATCCCGGGCCGCTCGCCGAGCCGAACAGATTGCCGAAGATGAAAATCGCAATGATGGCGATGAAGCCGAGCGTGAACGTCAGCTTCTGGGAGACCATGTTGCGGTTCAGCAGTCCGGCAAAGCGCAGCGCGATCGCGTCGCGCGAAGTCTGCAGCGCGTTGAAACGATTGAGCATGCGACTGAGCACGCCGGAGACCTGGATCTCCGCGACCCCCTGCAGCGTATCCTCGAAGGCCGACTTGACGCGTTCGTCCGCCAACGTCGACTCGCGATCGAGGTCGCCGAGCTTGCGCATCCTCGGCAGGGCGGACAGGACGCCGATCAACGAAACCGCAAGGCCGGCGACGGCGGCGAGCCAACTCTGCGTCACGAGCACCAGCAAAGTCGCAACAATCGAGAGCGCGGTGGCGCTGCCTTGCGTCAGATTCTGTCGACGGTCGCTGATCCTCTGCAGGTCCCCGCTGAGCCGGCTGACGATCTCGGCGGGGGAACGGCGAATGAAGAAGGCGTCGCTCTGCCGCAACAGATTGCGCAAGAGTTCGCGCTCCACGTCGTGCCGCGCGCGTTGCAGCAATCTGCTGTTGACGGTGTATGCGAGAAGGTCGAAGCCCGACTGCGTCAGGGTCGACAGCAGATAAGTGGCGAGCAGGAACATCGGCAGACTCGCGCCGCACGGATGCGGCGCGAGCGAAAACCCGGATCCGATCCACTCGCCGAACGAACATTTCTCCGTCGCCATCGCGGCGGGGCCGCTCAGCGCGACCGTCAGCGCCCACAGCAGTTGCAGTTCGATGAAGGTGCCGACCGCCGAGAGCAGATTCAACACGACGAGCCCCGCGAGCGTTCCTCGGTAGACCGGGCAGAGCACCTCGAGCCACGTGCGGAGCGGGAAGGCGGGCGGCGCCGCGTTGCTCGAGTCAGTCGCCATAAGGTCCGTCCAGGACGAGATCCGCAATCGACATGCGCGTCAAACGGCAGAACTCTGTCGCGGCGCTCGCGAAGGTTCCGTTCTCCGATAGCTTATTGATGGGATGTCCGCCGCCGCAAACATCGAAATAGGCGCATTGTGCGCGGCACATCTCGACGCCTGCGGCGATGGCGGCGCGCATTTTGGCGAGGTTCGGCGATTGGGGGAGGTCGGCGAAATCGTCGGCGTTGACGTCGCCGATGATGAAATCGTCGTATTCCCGGCTCTTGTTGCCGAGCAGTTCCGGCGAGAAAGTCGACATCCGTCCGCGATGGTCGACGCTTAGAACGCTGAACGGCTCGACCACGGGATTGCACAGCGCGACCGGATCGCCGAGTTGCGGCGAATATGCGGCGCCTTGATAGATCGAGCGAAACCCGGCCTCCCACTCGCGCACGGACCGCACGCGCCCGTCCGCCGCCGCCAGCGCGGCGAACTCGGCGAGAAAGTCGCGGAAGGCGCGCCACGTTTCGGCGCCCGGCTTCAGGCCGGACGCGTGCGCCCCCTCGCTCTCCTCACAATTGAACGCAACGCGCTCGATGCCCTCCTCGGCGAAGAAGCGATATATCTCGGCCGGCGCCTCGAGACTCTCGGCGGAGAGAACAGCGATGGCGTGAAAGTCGATCTTTTCGCTTCGCAGCAACCGCACGCCCGCGAGGATGCGGTCGAACGCGCTCGCGCCCGCCCGATTGACCCGATTGAGATCCGTGATGCGCTTCGGCCCGTCGATACTGACCCCGACGCGCATGCCGGACTCGCGGAAGAAATCGCACCATTCCTTGTTGAGCAGGGTCGCGTTGGTCTGCAGGCTCGGCTGCACGCGAACGCTGGACGGACGATAGCGTTCGAGGATCTTATGGGCTCGACGATAGAAACCGGCGTCGAGAACCGTCGGCTCGCCGGCGTGCCAGCACAGATCGAGATGTCGTCGCGCCCAGCCGGTCCGAAAAAGCTTGCGAAATAAGTTGTCGAGCGTTTGCTCGCTGACCCTCGCCTTCACCGATAGGTCCTGTAGATAACAATACGCACAGTGCAGGTTGCAAAACGGTGTAGCCTGCACGATGAGCAGCTGGACTCGCGGCCTTACGGTCGCTAAAGTGCGAGCATCGCTGCGGTCCTTTGATATGGGGTGTACGGTAGAATGCATGAGCCCCTCGTAACCGAGACCGTGACGATCTGTAGCGCCGGGGCGGCGAAGCGACAAGGGTGGCGACAAAATTGGTCTCTCAATCGGACTGGCAGAGGAGGATGTTATGGCGATTCTGAGGAGCATGGACGGCAAATTTTATGACGTCCCCGATGAAGATCTGCAAAAATTCGAGGTGCCTCGCGACAAGGTGAAGGATCTTCTGTCGAAGGCGGGCGGCGCTCCGCCCGGTGGCCCGGGACCTGGGCACCCCGGTGGTCCGCACCCGGGTTCGGCGCCCGTGGTGATCAACATCTACGCTCCGCCGCCCGGCGGCCCTCCGGGCGGCGCGCCGCATGACGGAGAAGTCGATCCCTACTGGTTCTATTATTGGTGGTGGACGAACTACTGACATGCGACCCGGAGAACTAGGGGTCTGAGTTGTTTCGTTCGAGCAACGAAGCGAAGGGGATGGGCGTCGCCTACCACCCCCTTTTGTTGCGCTGGATGGCCCAGGGCCGGCTTCCCGCGGATTTTGTGGAAGCGCCATTGGAAATGTACATCGATCCTGCGCGAGCGTCGCTGCTGGACCCTGATTTTGGAGGATTGCGGCGAATAGCCGTGGAATGGCCGATCGCTTGGCGCAGCTCCGCGTTTTCGCTCGGGTCGGTGGAGGACCCCGCCGATCCCTCTTGCAGCCCGGTCCTGTTGCGGCGGTTTGCGAAGATTTGCGAGGCGACCCGTCCGGCGGCTTTGATCGAGACAATCGGATTTCGGCGGCTCGACGGCCGCGATTTCGGGCGGGCGCGGCGTTTGCCGCAGACCGCCATCGCGGCGGATTGGTTGAGCGCCCACTGCCGTCGGTTGCGGGACGCCGTCGGGATTCCCGTGCTGCTGCAACTCGGCGGCGGGTTCGACAACCCGGTCAGGGGCGACATGCAAGTGATCGCGTTCCTTGAGCGCATCGCCGAGCGGACGGATTGCGACTTCGTCATTGACGTCGCGCACATCGAGGGACTGGCGCGGGAGACGGAACTCGACGCGCGGGAGACGGTGGCGCGCCTCGCCCGGCTACCTGTGGCCATCTTGACCCTTTCGGGGGAGCGCGAGGCGGAGTGGGACCTTCTCGCCGTCGCGCTCGAGGCGATGCATCCGAGCGCGATCGTCCTGCGTCGCGTGCAGAACCTCTATCCTCTCGATGAGATCGTCGCGCATTTGCAGCGCGCGTCGGCGGCGCTTGACCGTCCGCGCGCCGCCGCATCGCCGCTTCGATCCGCGCCCGCGGCGCCGGCTTGCGAGCCGACGGCGGCGGCGGAGCTGCGCGCCTGGCAGGCCGCGGCGATTGAAACGGCCTACGCCAACCCGGATGATTTGAAATTCGCGGCTTGGCGCAACTGGCGCCGGCAGCTCGACGAGACTCACAAGGGACACGAAATCAGGAAATTCCTGTCCGCCTAGGACTTGAAACCGGAGGGATCGCGAGGCGACATGTCGGCACCTCTCATCGAGCGGTTCGTGCGCGCGGCGCGGCAAGAGACGGCGCGCTCGCTCCAGGAGCTTTGCGCGGAAGTCGGCGCCGCGGAGGCCTCGGTTCTGGCGCCGTCGGGGGCGAAGCTCATTTTCTTCGCCTCGACCAACCCGTTGCTGATGAGCGAGAGCGCTCCGAGCGTTCCCATCAACGGGAGTTTCTCAGGCGCCGCGTTTCGCAGCGGACAGACCATGGCGGTCGCCAACGCTGCGGGCATGGCGCAGCACTACGGCGCCGTGGACGCAACGACGAAGGAGGCGACCCACGAATTCGCCGCCATTCCGATCGCCGGGCGCGAAGTTCTCGGCGTGCTTACCCTGGTCAACCGGCTGACGCCGAGCGAGCGCCGTCCCGCCCCCTTCTCGCTCGACGAACTCGCGCGCGCCGAGGCGTTCGCGCGCGAGACGGGGCTCGCGCTGCAAGGATTTCCGGGCCTGTTCGATCACATCGCTGGTCGCTCCGGCCACGAGATGGCGGACGCGTCCTGGCTTGCGCCCTTGGCGAACCTTGGTGCGGCGGAGCGGCGCGTCGTGGCCGCGCTGGCGGATGCGCTCATCAAGAACCGAGGCCGCTGATGACCAAAGACACTCATGTTTCCTCGCTGCGCCCTCTGATCGACGTGGAACGGATGCGCGACGCCCTGCGCAAGGGGACGGGCAAGGGCGTTCGGGTCGCCGTCATCGACAGCGGCGTCGACGGCGATCACCCGGCCTTCACGGGCAAGTTGAAGGCACATTATGACGTCGTGACGGACGGCCCAGAGTCGCGCTGCGTCCCCGCGAGGCCGACCGACAGCATCGGCCACGGCACCGCGACGGCTGGCATCGTGTTGCAGGTCGCGCCGGAGGCGGAGATCACCACGATCAAGATGATCGGCGAGGACTCGCATGGAACCACGGATCAGTTGATCGCCGCGCTCGCCTTCGCGATCGAACAAGGCTTCGACGTCATCAACATGAGCCTCGGCACGACCCATGACGAACGCGCCGCGGAATTGAGCCGTCTCGCCGACCAGGCCTTCCATACGGGTCGGGTCATCGTGGCGGCGGCCAACAATTTCGGGCTCGCGGCCTTTCCCGCCAATTTCTCGTCGGTGATCGGCGTCCGGATGGAGGGTTTCGAGGAGGTCGAGGCGCTGCGTTACGATTGGGGTGAGACGATCGAATTGGTCTCCCGCGGCGTCTACGTCGAAGCGCCGTCGATGGGCGGGGGCACGCAGCTCTACACAGGAACGAGCTTCGCCTGCCCCAACGTGAGCGGATTGGCGGCTCGGCTGCTGTCGGTCTATCCTGGCCTCTCGGGCTTCGAGATGCGGTTCGCTTTGAGTCTGCTGGCTTCGACGCAAATGGCTCGCTGACCCTCCGACGCCCGAATGGCGGAAAGGGCAAGGCTGTGGAAACGCGCGATGCGGCCGGACCCGACCCCCGCGACGCCGCGGTCCCGGTGGCCGATTGGTTGCAGGCGGTCGCCGAGGCCGGCGCGCGCGGCGATTTTCTGCAGGCGATCGACGTCGCCTCGCGCGGCCTCGCCGTCCATCCCGAGGCGGTCGCGTTGCGCTATCAACAATTGCTCGCCTACGCGCGCGCGGGCGCCGGCCGCTACGTTCGGCGCGAACTGGAGCGTCTTCGCGCCGAGCACGTTCTGGCTGGAATCGACGACCCGCGGCTGAAGGCGGATTTCTTCGCGCTCGAGGCTCGGATCCTGAAGGACGAGGCGATCCGCGCGGGCGACGCGCGCGAGCGGTCCGCCGCAGCCGGCCGCGCGGCCGAAGTTTACGCGCGCGTCTTTGCCGAGTTCGGCGGCTCGTACGCCGCCGTGAACGCTGCGACGCTGCGACGCGTGGCGGGCGATGCGCCGGGCTCGTCGGCGATGGCGCGGCAAGCGCTGGCGCAGGCGGCGGCCGAGCCGGACGCCTTCTGGCGGCTCGCCACGCAAGCCGAGGCCTTGTGCCTGCTTGGCGACGAAGACGCCGCCGCGAGCGCGCTTTCGCAGGCCTTCGCCGAAGCGCCAAGGCATTGGGACGCGATCGGCGCGACGCGCCGTCAATTGATCTGGCTGTCGCGGGTCGCCGGGATCGGCGGCGCCGCGCTCCGCTCCCTACCGGCGCCGCGCGTTGCGCATTGGCTGAGCGCGACCGGCCCGGGCTCGCTCGCGCCCGGAACGATTTTCAGCGAAGACGACGCGCGCGCAGGCGTGATCGTTTTTGGGTCGCTGCTGTCCCTCCGGGATTGCGAGATTGCGGAGGCTTTCCTTGCCGCGTGCGCCGAAATCAATCTGACCCTTCCCTGCGCGCCGTCGGTTTGTCGCGCGATTTTGGTGGCCCGCGAAGGCGAACCCGCCGGCGCCCGTTTCGACCGGATCCTCGCTGCGGCCCGCAACGTCACGCCGGCGACACTCGAGGGGGACCCGGAGGAGCCGACGGTTGTGCGGCTCGCCGCCGAGCAGGCGCGGGGTCAGGCGCTGATCCGGGCCGCCGCGTTCACTACGCGCGCGGAGCGCCTTTACGTCGAGGGCGGCAAGGTCGAGCGCGCGCTGCTGCCCGCCGAGGACGATGATCCGCTGGCGCGATTGACGGCGCGTCCGGCCGGCGCCGGGGGCGGATCCATCTGGGCCCGCCGCCGCGCTCGCGCGCTCGTGTTCGGGGACATCAAAGGGTTCAGCGCGCTGCCCGAGCGGCTACATCCCGCCTTCTTCGAAACGGTGCTGGGCGGTTTCGCCGCCGCGCTCGCGCCCTTCGCGGCGTCGGTCGAATATGCGGAAACGGCGGGAGACGGGCTCTACGTCGTCGCGTCCGACGTCCTGATCGCCGTCGCGGTCTGCGGCGAGCTTCAGGCCAGCCTCGCCCCGGAGAGGCTGGCGCAGGCCGGCCTGCCCCCGCTGGCGCTCCGCCTCAGCGCACACTTCGGTCCCGTGTTTCCCGGCCGCGATCCGGTCACCCGCCGCGACAAGTTCTTCGGCAAGGAGGTCGTGCGAACGGCGCGGATCGAACCCGTAACCCCCCCGGGCGAAACCTACGTCACCGAGCAATTCGCCGCCAGCCTGGCGCTCGCGGCGGCGGACGCCTTCAGCTGCGACTACGTCGGCCGCCAGCCGATGGCCAAGGGCTTCGGCGAGTGCCGAATGTACGCGTTGAAAAATCGGGGCGATAATTCTACTGCATCATGAAATCGTTGGCCTTTCGGCTGGTCTACGCATTTCACGACGCCAACGATTCCAATGCGCTTGCCGATCCGTGAACGCAGTAGCGTCCCGATTGCCGGCTTCGGTCGCGCGCCCGCTAGCTCTAGCCCGACTTCGCGGATTCGCTGTCGGAAAGGCGGGGTTTGCGAGTTTTTGGGTTCGTAAGTAATTGATTTTGTTTTATCGGGTGCTGCCAATATTGGTAAAAAGGCTTGTAGTGAAGACCTACCCGATTCCCCGGGGGTTGTTTTTGTGATTGAATCATCGCCGTCATGTTCCTGCGACGAATCGAACGACGGAACAACGGCAAGAGGCGCCTCTATTGGAGCATCGTC
>JBEKAL010000115.1:0-11413 GCA_050015935.1 Roseiarcus sp. | reverse complement strand
ACGCCGACGGCCTGCCGCGCGGCGCCGGCGCGGTGGACGGGCGCGCGGGGGCCGAGGTCGTCATCGCCGGGCGGCGCTGCCCGCTGGTCGGGCGCATGTCGATGGACCTCTGCATCGCCGACGTCACCGACCTGCCCGAGGACGCTGTCAAGCCGGGCGACTTCGCGCGGTTCCTGGGCGAAGAGATCGGCCTCGACGAATTCGCGTCGCGGTCGGGAACGATCGGCTACGCCGTGCTGACGAGCCTGGGCGCGCGCTACGCCAGGCGCGTCGTCGAGGGATAGCGATCGGCCGGCGCGAGATCAGCGGGGCGTTCGCTTGCGGCCCGCAACGCCTCGTCACCGCGGGTCCGCATTGCGCGGCGCCAGCCTGAGCAATGCGCGGAACAGCATGTCCATCGAGCGCGGGCCTCTCGGCGGTTCTTGCGACGTTGGCGCTGCGGCGTTCGAATTGCGCCGGCGGCCTTCCCGCACGCCGTCGACGACATAATGTTCTTTTGGCGACCGTCCGCATTCACGTATATCGGGACAGGTCCGCAGATGAAAGTCTTCGTCAAAGCCGTTTGAAGCATTAATTATCGCCGTGGCGGCGCGCTGAAACGCGCGTCCGCTGCGTTTTCTGAAATATTCGAGAGTGAGCCAGCGCCATGGGGCGAGCAGTAACGCAAACCCCTCCGCGATTCGCATCATATTGCAAATCACGAAAGTCCTATATCGCGCCGGATCCAGCAATTTCCTCTTATGACCGCGGTCGTCGAAATTCGGATCGTAACAATAGTCGCCCATGAACCGTTGAGTCGCGACCATGGGAAACACCGCGTACATGCCGGGCAGGTTCGCCAATGCGCCGTCTATCGTATATCCAATCGTGCGACAGACTGGGACCTCGGGGTCCATCGGTTCGGTTTCGGCGAGCCAAGACAGCAATCGTTCAGAAGCGATGTAAGCATGCGACGCACCCGAACGAGCCCGCAGGAGCCGGGCGCCGATTGGATAGGCCTGCAGAGGGAAATGGCCGAGGTACATGCCCCGCCAATCCTGCGGCAAGTGCTCCATGGCCTCACGCAAGACGACCTGCAAGCGATCGCGGCCAACGCGGATGTGCGCATCGTCCTCCAATAACAGCACTTTGCGGCAGCCACGACCCATCGCGTGGCGCGCCATGGCTCGATGATTCTTCCAGACAGCGTAAGTTGCGTGCTTGCCCCGGCGGGGGCGCATAAAGGTGACATTGCCGCAAAGGCCAAGGCGATGGAGCAAATCGGTAATAGCGGCCGTTCGGTACGGCTGTTCCTGAAGAGACAGGCAATAGACAGCGTCGAAAAACGGCGCGAACGCCATTGAGCGCCGATTGTCGCGGCAATATTCGCAATCGAGCGCCTTCGCGATCGGCTCGAACTCGGCGAACTCGAAAGCTGTCGCGACGGGAAGCGCCGTCGCTTGGTCCGCTTCAGAACGTGAATCGGCGCACATCGGCCGATATCCTTCTCATGCACCCTGATTCATTGAGGAAACGAAAAGTCGCCTGTCAAGCGCACCCCGTGGCCGCTTTTCCCGCCGACCGGCCGGGCTCGAACCGTATCGCCGCGCGGCGCCGCCGACCCTGGAATGTTGGCGCGCGCGGGCGTAAGGCAAAGACACGGGCGTCGCAGCGCGAATGGGACGGGATCGCCGCGTCGGCAAAGAGGCCGCCATGAACAGACTGGAAAAGCGCCCGCCCGCCGCGGCGGAGGCGCAAATTGAATATCTCGACGGCGACATTCGCGTCATCCGCCCCGGCGCGTTCGTTCGTTGCGCCGTCACCGGCGTCCCGATCGCGCTCGACGAATTGCGCTATTGGAGCGTCGACCTCCAGGAAGCTTACGCCGGCCCCGAGGCGGTCCTCAAACGCCTCGAGAGGCGACGCGCTTAGGGCCCGAACGCGCTGGCGGCGACGAATTTTCGCTTGCGTCGCGCCCGGCAATGGTTTATATATAAACGATGTTCCGCGACGGTCGGCGCCGCGACCGCTGCGGTTCGGCTTTTCCCCCTGTCTGCGGACCTCGAAATGCCCAGCTACAAAGCTCCGGTCGACGACACGCTGTTTCTCATCAGGGACGTTTTCGATTTCGACCGCTATCGTGATCTGCCGCGCTTCGCCGAGACGCCGATCGACGTCGTCGAGGCGGTGCTGAGCGAGGGCGGCAAGTTCGCCGAGGAAGTGCTGCAGCCGCTCAACCGTTCGGGCGACCGGGAAGGCTGCACGCGCGACGCCGACGGCAACGTCGCGACGCCCAAGGGATTCAAGGAGGCCTACAAGGCCTATGCCGAAGGCGGTTGGATGGGGCTCGCGGGCGATCCCGCCTACGGCGGCCAGGGCCTGCCCTACTTTCTCGCCGTCGCGCTCAGCGAATATATCATCGCGGCCAATCTCTCCTTCGCGATGTATCCCGAGCTCACCAATGGGGCGAGGGCGGCTTTGCAGGTTCACGGCGACGACACCCTCAAGCGCCGCTATCTGCCGAAAATGACCGCCGGCCAGTGGACCGGCACGATGAACCTGACCGAACCGCAATGCGGCACCGATCTCGGCCTCATCAAGACCAAGGCGGTTCGTCGGCCCGACGGTTCCTACGCCATCACCGGCCAGAAAATCTTCATCTCCGCCGGCGAGCACGATCTGGCCGAGAACATCATCCATCTCGTGCTCGCGCGCATCGAAGGCGCGCCGGCCGGAACCAAGGGCGTTTCGCTTTTTCTCGCGCCCAAAGTGCTGGTCAACGACGACGGCTCGCTCGGAGAGCGCAATGCGGTCGTCTGCGGCTCGATCGAGCACAAGATGGGCATCCACGGCAATTCGACCTGCGTGCTCAACTACGACGGCGCCAAGGGTTGGCTGGTCGGCGAGGAGAATCGCGGCCTCAACGCGATGTTCGTGATGATGAACGCGGCGCGGCTCGGCGTCGCCGTGCAGGGCCTCGGCCTGTCCGAGGTCGCCTATCAGAACGCCGCCGCCTACGCCAAGGACCGCCTCCAGGGGCGATCGCTGACCGGCGCCAAAGCGCCGGACAAGCCCGCCGATCCGATCATCGTGCATCCCGACGTCAGGCGCATGCTGATGGAAATCCGCGCCTTCAACGAGGCGGCGCGCGCGCTGATGCTGTGGGTCGCGCTCTCCGCGGACGAAGCGCTCGAATCGCCCGACCCCGCGGCGCGTCGGGCCGCCGACGACAGGCTCGGCCTGCTCACCCCGGTGATCAAGGGCGTGTTCACCGACTTTGGCTTCGCCAATGCGGTGAAGGCGCAGCAGGTGCTCGGCGGCCACGGCTATATCGAGGAATGGGGCATGGAGCAGTTCGTGCGCGACGCGCGCGTCGCCATGATCTACGAGGGCGCCAACGGCATCCAGGCGCTCGATCTGGTCGGGCGCAAATTGCCCAGGGACGGCGGGCGCGCAGTCATGGCCTTCTTTGGAGAGATTTCGGCCTTCCTCGCCGAGAACAAGAAGGGCGCCGCGCTCGCCCCCTATCTCGCGCCCCTCGAGAGCGCGCTCGGGCAATTGCAGCAGGCGACGATGTGGCTGATGCGCAACGGGATGAAGAATCCCGACAACGCCGGCGCCGCCTCGAACGACTACATGCATCTTTTCGGCCTGACGGCGCTCGGCTATATGTGGGCGCGCATCGTCAAGGCGGTGCTGGCGCGCCAGAGCGCCGGCGCCAGCAACGAGGCGCTCGACTCCAAGCTCGCGCTCGCCAAGTTCTTCAACGCGCGTATGCTGCCCGAGGCCGGCGCTCACCTGGCGCGTCTGGCCAGCGGCGCCGAAGCGCTGATGGCGCTGCCCGCGGCGGCGTTCTGATCGGAGGCGAGGGCGGCGCCGGGGAGGGAAGAGCCAATCGCTTAAAGCTCGACGCCGCGGCGTTGGGCGATCGCCGACATCCCGACCGCCAAACCCGATTGGGACGCGGCCCTAAGCGCCGCAGGGGAGACCAAGCATGGCCGAAGCCTTCATCTACGATCACGTGCGCACGCCGCGCGGACGCGGCAAGCCCGACGGTTCGCTGCACACCGTTTCGACGCTGCGCCTCGCCGCGACCGCGCTGAAGGCGATCAAGGACCGCAACCATCTCGGAGAGGGCGCCATCGACGACGTCGTCATGGGCTGCGTCGATCCCGTGGGCGAAGCGGGCGGCGACATCGCGCGCATGGGGGCGCTGGCGGCGGGCCTCGGCGACGGCGTTCCCGGCGTGCAGATCAACCGCTTCTGCGCTTCGGGCCTCGATTCCGTCAATTTCGCCGCGGCGCAGGTCATGGCCGGGCAGCATGACCTGACGATCGGCGGCGGCGTCGAATCGATGAGCCGCGTCGGCCTCGGCGCCTCGGGCGGCGCTTGGCCCGTCGACCCTTCGCTCGCGATTGCCGCTTATTTCATGCCGCAGGGCGTCTCGGCCGACCTCATCGCCACCAAGTACGGCTTCTCGCGCGACGACGTCGACGCCTACGCCGTCGAGTCGCAGCGGCGCGCCGCCCGCGCTTGGTCGGAAGGCCGCTTCAAGAACTCGATCGAGCCGGTGCGCGACGTCAACGGCCTTGTCTTGCTCGACCGCGACGAGCACATGCGGCCGGGCACCGACATGCAAGCGCTCGCCGCCTTGAAGCCGTCCTTCGCCCTGATGGGCGAGCAGGGAGGCTTCGACGCCGTCGCCATCCAGGCGCATCCGGAGATCGAACGGATCAACCACGTCCACCACGCCGGCAATTCCTCAGGCGTCGTCGACGGCGCGGCGGCGGCGCTTATCGGTTCGAAGCAGGCGGGCGCCAAGCTTGGCCTCAAGCCGCGCGCGCGCGTGCGCGGCTTCGCCAACATCGGCTCCGAGCCGGCGATCATGCTCACCGGCCCGATCGACGTGACCAAAAAGCTGCTCGCCCGCGTCGGCATGAAGATCGCCGACATCGACCTGTTCGAGGTCAACGAGGCCTTCGCCTCGGTGGCGCTGCGCTTCCTTCAGGCCTTCGACGTCGATGCGGAGAAAGTCAACGTCAACGGCGGCGCCATCGCGCTCGGCCATCCGCTCGGCGCGACCGGCGCGATGATCCTCGGCGCGGCGCTCGACGAGCTCGAGCGCGCCGACAAGCAGACCGCGCTCATCACGCTGTGCATCGGCGGCGGCATGGGCACGGCGACCCTTCTCGAGCGCGTGTGAGGCCTATCATGCCCAAGATCGACATCTCCAACCTGCCCGTCGTCGCGCGCACCGGCTATCCGCCGCCGCACGACAAAGTGGTCGCCGGGCGCTCGCGCAAGCGGCTCGGCGACGCCGTCGGGCTCGACCAGTTCGGCGTCAACCTGACGACGCTGAAGCCAGGCTCCGCCTCGGCCCTCCGCCACTGGCACGACAACGAGGACGAGTTCGTCTACGTGCTGGACGGCGAGCTTACGCTCGTTGAAAACGACGGCGAGACCGTCATGCGGTCGGGCGACGCCGCCGGCTTCAAGGCGGGAGTCGCCAACGGCCACCATCTGGTCAACCGCGCGAACCGCGACGCCGTCTATCTTGAGATCGGCGCGCGCGCGAAGCGCGAGCGCGCGCATTACCCGGACGTCGACCTCGCCGCCGTCGCGGACGAAGCCGGCGTCCGCTACACGCGCGAGGACGGAACGCCGTTCTGACCGCCGGCCCCTCAATCTCTTCGCTGACACGGGAAAGACCGATGACCATGCAGAACTTCCGTCTCGACGTCGACGCCGACGGCGTCGCGCTGATCACTTGGGACATGCCCGGCCGTTCGATGAACGTGCTGACGCCCGAAGCGATCGAGGAACTGGACGCCCTGGTCGACAAAGTCGCCGCCGAGCCCACGATCAAGGGCGCCGTCGTCGTCTCCGGCAAGGAGGGATTCTCCGGCGGCGCGGATCTGACCATGCTGCAACGCATGGGCGGGGAATACGCGCGCCTCGCCGAGGCCGAGGGCGAAGAGGCGGCGATGCGCTTCTTCACCGACCGCTCGCGCCAGCTTTCGCTCATCTATCGCAAGCTGGAAACCTGCGGCAAGCCGTTCGCCGCCGCGATCAACGGCGTGTGCCTGGGCGGCGCGTTCGAGCTGGCGCTCTCCTGCCACTACCGCATTGTCGCCGATTCCGACAAGGCGCGCGTCGGCCTGCCGGAGATCAAGGTCGGCCTGTTCCCTGGCGCCGGCGGCACGCAGCGCGTCGCGCGGCTGATGCCGACGCCGGACGCCTTGCAGATGCTGTTCAAGGGCGAACAGCTAAGGCCCGCGGCGGCCAAGCGGATGGGCCTCGTCCACGACGTTGCGCCTTTGGGCGAAATCGTCGCGCGCGCCAAGGACTGGGTGAAGGCCAATCCCAACACCAAGGCGCCGTGGGACGATGCGAAATTCAGGGCGCCGTCGGGCAAGGTCTTTTCGCCCGCCGGCGTGATGATCTGGGCGCCCGCCAACGCGATCTACCGCCGCGAGACCTACGACAATTATCCCGCGGCCAAGGCGATCCTGTCGAGCGTGTTCGAGGGCCTGCAATTGCCGATGGACCTGGCGCTGGCGGTGGAGAGCCGCCACTTCGCCAGGATCCTGCGCTCCAAGGAGGCGGCGGCGATGATCCGCTCGCTGTTCGTCTCGATGGGCGAACTCAACAAGGGCGCGCGCCGGCCTCAAGAAATCCCGCCGACGAAGCTGCGCAAGATCGGCGTCCTCGGCGCCGGCTTCATGGGCGCCGGCGTCGCTTACGTCTCGGCGAGCGCCGGGCTCGATGTGGCGCTGATCGACCGCGACCAGGAGACGGCCGACAAGGGCAAGGCGCATTCGGAAAAACTCGTCTCCAACCAGATCGCCAGGGGCCGCGCAAGAAGCGCCGACCGCGACGCGCTGCTCGCCCGCATCCATCCGAGCGCCGACTACGCCGATCTCACGGGCTGCGACCTCGTCGTCGAAGCGGTGTTCGAGGATCGCGCGGTCAAGAAAGAGGCCACCGAGAAGGCGCAGGCCATTCTCGGGCCTGACGTCATCTTCGCCAGCAACACCTCGACGCTGCCGATCGGCTCGCTGGCCAAGACTTCGCAACAGCCGGAGAATTTCATCGGCATTCACTTCTTCTCGCCGGTCGACAAGATGATGCTGGTCGAAATCATCATGGGCGCGAGGACGGGCCAAAGAGCGCTGGCGGCGGCGATCGATTTCGTGCGCGCGATCAAGAAGACGCCGATCGTCGTCAACGACTGCCGCGGCTTCTTCGCCAACCGTTGCGTCGGCAATTACATCCGCGAGGGCCATCTCATGCTGATGGAGGGCGCGCCGCCGGCGATGATCGAGAACGCCGCGAAAATGGCGGGCATGCCGGTCGGGCCGCTCAGTCTCAACGACGAAGTGGCGATCGACCTCGTCTGGAAGATCCTCCAGGCGGCCAAGAAGGATCTGGGCGCGGGCGCCGTCGATCCCGCGCAGGAAAGACTCTTGCAGGCGATGGTGGTCGAGGAGCAGCGGTTCGGCCGTAAGAACGGCAAGGGTTTTTACGACTATCCCGCCAACGCGCCGAAGAAGCTGTGGCCGGGCCTCGCAAGAATCGCCGGCAAGGCGCTCGATCCGGATGCGATTAGCGTGCGCGATCTGAAGGACCGCTTCCTCTTCGTCCAGGCGCTCGAAGCGGCGCGCTGCATGGAGGAAAACGTCGTCGTCGACCCACGCGAGGCCGACGTCGGCTCGATCCTCGGCTTCGGCTTCGCGCCGTTCACCGGCGGCGTGCTGTCGCTGATCGACGGCATGGGCGCCAAGGCGTTCGTCGCCCGCGCCGAGGAACTGGCGGCCCAATACGGCCCCCGCTTCGCGCCGAGCGCGGGGCTCAAGGAGATGGCGGCCAAGGGCGAGACCTTCTACGGCAAGGCGGCGGCGAAGCGACAGGCGGCGTGAGGGGGCTTGGCGCCATTTTCCGGCGCGCGGCCCTGATTTCAACAGCTTGCGTGACGATTTTCCGCCGCTCGGCCGCAGGGCCGCAAAGAAGTATAAAGGGAAATTCGCGCGCGTCACCGTAATTTACCTATCTGAGCGCGCTCGCAGCCGGCGATCCGGATGCGGATGTCCGGTTGTGATGGAGGCATCGTGATCCTCAGCAGAATGCAGCAGCCGCTGCCACAAGCACCGCCACCGCCGTCAATGACGCAAGACAGCGTCGTGCTGTCTCTTGACGCCTTTGTCAGGTCGATCGGCGTGCGACGTGCGGTGCCACTCGCGCTTTTCCTGGGAGCGGGTGCCTCGACGAGCTCCGGGCTGCCCTCTGCGCAGATGTGCATCTGGGAGTGGAAACGTCAGATATTCCTTACCAACAACCCTGGCCTTGAGGAGCAGTTTTCGGAGCTTTCCCTTGAGGGAGTGCGACGCAGAATTCAGCAATGGCTTGATCGCCAAGGTTCCTATCCTGCGGAGAACTCTCCGGAAGAATACGGCTTCTATATCCGGCGCTGCTTCCCAATCGCGGATGATAGACGCGCTTTCTTCTCAGAAAAAGTGCGCGAGGCATCGCCTCATGTCGGGTATCGCCTGCTAGGGCTTTTAGCAGAGGCGGACTTCATTCGCTCAGTATGGTCGCCGAACTTCGATGGTCTTGCTGCGCGCGCGGCGGCACGATTCAAACTGGCTACGATCGAAGTCGGCATCGACACTCAGAACCGCATCACGCGCCGACCGCCAGTAGCAGGAGAGGTCCTGTGCGTTTCGTTGCATGGCGACTACCGCTATGACCAGCTGAAGAACATGCCCGAGGAGCTTCAGGCACAAGAAGCAGAATTGTGCCAAGCGTTGGCGAGTCAGACCCGCGATGCCTCGCTCGTAGTATGTGGCTACAGCGGGCGTGATCAGTCGCTCATGGACGCTTTGCACGGGGCTTACGCCCAGAACGGGACCGGCATCCTTTATTGGTGCGGCTTTACTGACGGCGATGTGCCGGACGGTGTTGCCCGCCTCATCTCGGATGCGAGGAAGCATGGCCGACAAGCGTTCTACGTACAGACGCTCGGCTTCGATGACTTGATGACTCGGCTTGCCTTGCATTGTTTGCAGGGCGAAGCGCGTCAGGCAGCTCTGCGCACCATGGAAGAGCTTGCTCCGCGCGACAAGCTCGCGCGTGAGCCATTCCAAGTCCCGAGGTTCCGGGCGACAACGGTCATCAAGAGCAATGCCTTCGCGATTGAATGCCCCGCAGAGGTACTCCAGTTTGAGCTGAAGCAATGGCCGGATGAGAAGGCGTGGGCCTATGTCCGCTTGCAGATCGAGGGTCACGCCGTCGTCGCTGTTCCCTTCAAAGGAAAGGTGCTGGCAATCGGCCTAATTGACGAAGTGAAGGAGGCCTTCGGGGACAACATTAGTGGTCCGATCGAGAGAACGCCCGTCAGTCCCACGGACCTTGACCATGACGATGGTGCCGTCGTCTCGCTGATGCGGGAGGCTCTTGTGCGCTCGATGGCTCAAGTCACTGGTTTTCCCACGGATGGTCGTTATGAACTGTGGAAACTTGAGCCGTTAAAGAGCGGCCGGCAGGAAGGAGTCGACTACCAGGTCTTCCCCTCCATGCACTTTTTCCTGCGACGGATCGGCGGCGCGCAACAGCTCATCCTAAAGCCCTCGGTCAAGGTGCTCGACAAGGGCGGCAATGCCGTATCGCTTGAGATCGCTAACCCGATCAAGCTCAGCATTCTTGGCTACCAGCATAACAAACCATTTAATCGGGCCGTCAATGACTGGCGATCGATTTTGTTTCCGGCGGGCTCCGAGGCAATCTTTCCGTATCCTCAAAACACAGGCTCGACATTCAAGTTTAAGATTAGCCGGTCGCCAGCATTTGGGGAGATCGGATTGCCGGAAGGTGGGCAGATTCTGAAAGTGTCGGACAGCCTCAAACCTCTCCTGAAATATTCCGGCATGCAACTGTCGGAGCCCAATCTCCTCTTTGCAAGCAAGACTGGCGTGGGGTTCGTCCGATCAGCGCACCCCATCCGAGGCCTCGTTGATAATCGACCATTCGACTATCCACTTACGACGCAAGGCTTCACGACTTCGATTCGGCTCGGCGTGATCTGCGCTGGACCGGAGGCCCAAGCGCTTCAGGCCTATCTTCACAACGCCAATAGGCCGCTCGCGCCAACCGCCAACGAGCGCGACTACCTTGTCGACTTTCCAGGATTTAACGCTGCTTATGGTCTGCCTCTGGAGCTGCCCGAACCTGGGGGACCGGCCTGGTTTACTTGCCCAGAGCCCACGTCAAGCGATCCACATGGTACCGCGCTTGAGCTCGCGGGTTACATCAATCGCGGCGTGGAAGCGTTGCAATCATCCATCGCACCCCATGTTGTGCTGATATTTTATCCGGATCGCTGGAAAGATTTTCGTGGCTACCGGACAGAAGCCGAGCGTTTTGACGTACATGATTTTGTCAAGGCTTTTTGCGTGCAGCGCGGAATTGCGACCCAGTTCTTGGAGCAGCACACCCTTGCCGATGCCTATCAATGCCGCGTCTGGTGGTGGCTCTCTCTCGCTATCTACGTAAAGTCTATGCGAACCCCTTGGGTTCTGAGTAGCCTTGCCGAGGATACCGCATTTGTCGGACTGGGATTTAGCATCGACAGCACCGCCGAGCGCGGCAACCATGTCGTATTGGGATGCAGCCATATTTACAGCGGCAAGGGCGAAGGCCTTCAATACCGGCTGACCAAGATCGAGAATCCAATAATTCGTCGGGGCAACCCCTTCATGTCGAAGGACGACGCGCGTCGCACCGGGGAGACCATTCGCCAATTGTTTTTTGACGCGCGCCTCAAGCTGCCAGAACGGGTAGTATTGCACAAGCGCACACCGTTTACGCGCGATGAGCGTGAAGGACTCGCTGATGGCCTGAGTGGCGTCAGGGGCATCGATATGCTGGAAATCCAGATCGACGAAGCGCTGCGTTACGTTGCCTCGATTACCGACCGCGATGGGAAGGTCGACGAGGATAATTATCCTGTGCGCAGGGGCACGGTGATGAAACTGGACGATCACTCGGCATTGCTTTGGGTTCACGGCGCGACGACGGCTATCAATCCGCGCTTGAAATATTTCCAGGGCAAACGGCGCATCCCAGCGCCGCTACGCATCAAGCGCTATGCAGGCCGGACCGATCTCCAACGGATTTCCGAGGAAGTGTTGGGACTATCAAAGATGAATTGGAACACCTTTGAACTTTATACAAAGCTTCCCGCCACCCTCCAGTCATCGACAGAGATTGCGAGAATTGGCTCGTTGCTCCAAAGGTTCGGAGCTGCGTCCTACGACTTCTGCCTATCCGGTTGACGCAGACACCCACCAGGGCTAGTGTCTGCCCGTTATGGCGGCTATGGACATTCACCAGCGCGACGATCTGGCTTTTCCCCAATCGCTCCCTGAGTTTCAGCAGC
>JBEKAL010000114.1:0-11552 GCA_050015935.1 Roseiarcus sp. | reverse complement strand
GTTCCCACCATGCCAGAGCACAGGCCGCATCCCCTCGTGGTCCGTTATAACGAACTGTTGACGCAAAATCCCCTCTTCACCCAAACCTTCGGCCTTGTATGAAATGAGGGGACGGCAGAGCGTCACAAGAGCATGTTGTCTTTAGATGGAAACGGCCTCCGTCGTCATTGCGAGCAAAGCGAAGCAATCCAGGCTAAGCCGCCGCCGCAAACCCTAAGTCTGGATTGCTTCGCTTTGCTCGCAATGACGGTTGAGACGATTCGACTTAAACACATCATGTCCTACCCTCCCCCTCCAATCTCGTCGATCGCGCGGGCGAGCTTGCGTAAATCCGCCCAGGCCTGGCGCTTGGCGGCGGGTTGGCGCAGGAGGTAGGCGGGGTGGAACATCGGCAGCGTCGGAATCGAAGCGCCGTCGTCGCCCTGATAATCGCGCCAGACGCCGCGGGCGCGCGTGATCCCCTCCTTCACCGCGAGCAGCGTCTGCGTCGCCGATCCGCCGAGGCAGACGATGAGGCGCGGGGCGACGAGGGCGATCTGGCGGCGCACGAAGGGCAGGCAGACCGCGGTCTCCTGGGGGGTCGGCGTGCGATTGCCGGGCGGGCGCCAGGGCACGACGTTGGCGATATAGACCTTGGTCCGGTCGAGGGCGATCGAAGCGAGCATGCGGTCGAGCAATTGTCCGGCGCGGCCGACGAACGGGCGTCCGATCCGGTCTTCGTCGCCGCCCGGCGCCTCGCCCACCAGCATGATCCGCGCCTCGGGCGCGCCGTCGGAAAACACCAGTTGCGTCGCCGTCGCCTTGAGGCCGCAGCCCTCGAAGCGTTCGAGCGCCGCGCGCAGCTCCTCCAGGTCACGGGCCGCCGCGGCGGCCTCGCGCGCCGAGCGCTGGGCTTCGTCGGGCGCCGCGGTCAAAGCCGGCGCTTGTCTCGGGCTTTCGGACGGGCGGGGCGGCGGAGCGGCGACGGGCGCCGGCGCGCGCCGCGCCGCCGGCGCCGCGCTTTCGGCGAAACGGTCGTGCGGCGTCTCGTCGAGCGCGAGATCGACTCCCGCTTCGCTCCACCAACGCAAAGCCTGCGCCGCGTCTCGCGCTGTCAGGGGCTTGAAATTTGCCGGCTGGCTCATGGCGAAAAAACCGAGTTGCGAGCCTCATCCCTAGCACGGGGCGGCGGAGCGTCGAAGGCGGGATCGACATTCCCGCGCGATTCGCGCAATTTGGGCTTGAGTTTTCCCGCGAGGGGCGGTTCTACTCGCGCGTATCCTTCGCGCCCGAGAACAAAAATGGCCAGTGAAACCGAACAGCCCGCCCGCGAGGCGATGGATTACGACGTCGTCGTCGTCGGCGCCGGGCCGGCGGGCCTCGCCGCCGCGATGCGACTGAAGCAGCTCGACGCCGATCTTTCCGTCGTCGTCGTCGAGAAGGGCTCGGTCGTCGGCGCGCATATTCTGTCCGGCGCCATCATCGACCCGATCGGCCTCGATCGCCTCATCCCCGGTTGGCGCGAGGACGCCGAGCGGCCGCTCAAGACCGAAGTCGCGTCCGACCGCTTCCTCGTGCTCGGACCGTCCGGCGGCATCAGGTTGCCGAATTGGCCGATGCCTCGGCTGATGGGCAACCACGGCAATTTCATCGGCTCGCTGGGCGCGCTCGCGCGCTGGCTCGGCGCGCGGGCCGAGGGGCTGGGCGTCGAAATCTATCCCGGCTTCGCCGCGACCGAAATGCTTTACGGCGACAAGGGCGAAGTCGTCGGCGTGGCGACGGGCGACATGGGAATCGGCCGCGACGGCGCGCGAAAAGCGAATTTCACCCGCGGCATGGAGCTGCGCGGCAAATACGTGCTTCTCGCCGAGGGCGCGCGCGGCTCCTTGACCAAGCAGATCGTCGCGCGCTTCAAACTCGAAGAGGGCCGCGACCCGCAGAAATACGGCATCGGCCTGAAGGAGATCTGGCAGGTCGACCCGGCCAAATTCAGGCCGGGCCTGGTGCAGCACAGTTTCGGCTGGCCGCTCGGAAAGGGATCGAGCGGCGGCGGCTTCCTCTATCACTACGACGAGGGTCTGGTCTCGGTCGGCTTCGTCGTTCACCTCAGCTACCAGAATCCGACGCTGTCGCCGTTCGAGGAATTTCAGCGGTTCAAGACGCACCCGCTGATCCGAGAGACGTTCGAGGGGGGCAAGCGCCTCGCCTACGGCGCGCGCGCGATCTCGTCGGGCGGCTGGCAATCCGTGCCCAAGCTCGCTTTTCCCGGCGGCGCGCTGATCGGCTGCGCCGCCGGCTTCGTCAATTTCCCCCGCATCAAGGGGACGCACAACGCGATTCTTTCGGGCATGCTGGCGGCCGAGAAGGCGCACGAGGCGCTCGCCGCCGGACGGCGGAACGACGAACTCGCCGCCTACGAAGACGCTTGGCGCGGCTCGGACATCGGCCGCGACCTCTTCAAGGTGCGCAACCTCAAGCCGCTGTGGTCCAAACTCGGCCTGATCCTCGGCGTCGGCTGCGGCGGCCTCGACATGTGGACCAACGAACTGATGGGCTTCTCGATCTTCGGCACGCTGAAGCACGGCAAGCCGGACTGCGCGACGCTGAAGCCGCTCGCTGAAGTTCGGCCGATCGCCTATCCCAAGCCGGACGGGAAAATCTCGTTCGACATGGCTTCGTCGATCTTCCTGTCCAACACCAACCACGAAGAGGACCAGCCGGTTCATCTTCGCCTGCGCGATCCCGCCGTTCCCATTCGCGACAACCTGCCCCGCTTCGGCGAGCCGGCTCGGCTCTATTGCCCCGCGGGCGTCTATGAAGTGGTCTACGCCGACGAGGCGAGGCGCGCGGACCCGCGCTTCGTCATCAACGCGCAAAACTGCGTGCACTGCAAAACCTGCGACGTCAAGGATCCCGCGCAAAACATCGACTGGACGCCGCCGGAGGGCGGCGGCGGTCCGAATTATCCCGATATGTAGGCGCGGCGGTCCGTTCTTCGCCCCGACGGCCCGAAAGCGCCACTTTTCCTTGGGATCGTTTCTCCTGTAAGGGCATCGGTCCGGCGCCGCGTCCCCATCGTCGCCCGGCGGACCTCGAGAAGGAAATTTCGATCGTGCCAGTCAAGCTTCGGCCGACCCGCGCCGGGAGACGGCTCCTCATCGCGCTTCTGGCGACGAGCGCGCTTTTCGCGATCGGCGCGGCGACGGCCGGAGCGGGCGTTTCGGCGTCGGATTCCGCCCCCGTGCCGGTCGGCGAGAGCGAGGCCGGCAATTATTTGGCGGCGCTGGTCGCCGGCGCCGATCGCGACACCGCCGCGGCCGCGGTTTATTTGCGCGAGGCCCTGCGCGCCGATCCCAGAAATCCCGATCTCGTCGAACGCGCTTTCGCCGCCGATCTCGCCGACGGAGACGTCGCCGACGGCTTTTCGCTGGGCGATCGCCTGGTCGCGCGGGACCCCGGCAACAGTCTGGCGCGTTTGGCTCTGGCCGTGCGCGCGATCGCGGAGGGGCAATTCGTCGCCGCGCGCGCGCAACTGGGCGCTGGCGAGGCGGGCAAGGCGCGCGACGTGACGACGTCGCTGCTGACGGCCTGGAGCTACGCCGGCGCCTTCGATCTGCGCCGCGCGCTGGAGACGCTCGACCGCGTGCGCGACCCCGCCGTCGCCGTGTTTCGCGATTATCACGCCGGCCTGATCGCCGATTCGCTCGGCAATGCGCCCGAGGCGCAGCGCCGTTTGAAGGCGGCCTATGACGCCGGCAAGAACACTCTGCGGCTCGCGGACGCCTACGCGCGGTTCCTCGCCCGCAACAACGACGTTGAAGGCGCGAAAAAAGTCTACGCCGACTTCGATCGCCTCATTCCGCATCATCCCCTGATCGTGAGCGCGATGGCGGACTTGGCTGCGGGCAAACCGCTCGCGCCGGTGATCCGCAACGCCAAGGACGGCGCCGCCGAGGCGCTCTACGGCCTGGGCGGGGCGGGAACCCGGCAAGGCGACGAACTGGCCGCCTTGATCTATTTGCGTCTCGCCTTGTTCCTGCGCCCCGATCACGATCTGGCGGCCGTAACCGTCGCCAACCTGTTTGAGGATCTCAAGCGAAACGATGCGGCGATTCGCGCCTATCAGCTCGTTCCGGCCTCCTCGCCGATGCGCGAAAGCGCCGAGATTCAGGCGGGATTGGAACTGGACTCGATCGGGCGCGCCGACGACGCGATGACGCGCCTCAAGGAAATCGTGGCGGCCGATCCGAAGGACGCGGAAGCCTGGAGCGCTTTGGGAAGCTTGCAGCGCTCGGCGAAGAAATTCGAGGACGCCGCGGCGTCCTACGACAAGGCGATCGAACTCGTGGGAACGCCGGACCGCAGCAACTGGACGTTGTTCTATTTCCGCGGCATCTGCTTCGAACGCGCCAAGCAATGGCCGAAGGCGGAGGCCGATTTCAAGAAGGCGCTCGAGCTGTTCCCCGACCAGCCGTTGGTGCTCAATTACCTCGGCTATTCCTGGGTCGATCAAGGCGTCAATCTCGAGGAAGCCTTCAAGATGCTGCGCCGCGCCGTCGATTTGCGGCCGAGCGACGGCTATATCGTGGATAGCCTGGGCTGGGCGCATTACAAGCTCGGCCATTACGAGGAAGCGGCCGAAGAGCTGGAGAAGGCGATCGACCTCAAGCCGGCCGATCCCGTCGTCAACGATCACCTCGGCGACGCCTTTTGGCGGGTGAACCGGAGAATCGAGGCGCGTTTCCAGTGGAACCACGCGCGCGACATGCAACCCGAGCCGGAAGACCTTCCCAACATTCTCAAGAAGATCGAGTTCGGGCTGCCCGACGAGCCGAGCAAGGACGCTCCCGCCGCTCCCGACCAGAAGAGCGGCGGCTAGGATTGCCCGCGCGGTCGTCTTCGTCGCGGCTCTGGCGGGCGCCCGCCAAAGTCAATCTGACCCTGCATATCCTTGGGCGGCGCGCGGACGGTTGGCATGAACTCGATAGCATCGTCGCCTTCGCCGGCTGCTGCGACCGGCTGCGCTTCGAGCCCGGCGCGCCGCTGTCGCTCGTCGTCGACGGGCCGACCGGGCCGTCGGCCGGGGCGCCAGAGGACAATCTGGTGTTGCGCGCGGCGCGCGCCCTCGCCGAACGCGCGCCCGGCTTACGGACCGGCCGCTTCCATCTGCACAAGGCGTTGCCCGTCGCCGCGGGGCTGGGCGGCGGCTCGGCGGACGCGGCGGCGGCGCTGCGCGCGCTTGCCTATGAAAACGGCCTTGCCGCCGCCGACGATCGTCTCTGGGCGGCGGCGCGCGCCGTCGGCATGGACGTGCCGGCGTGCTTGTCGCGGCGCGCGCGCGTCGTCGCGGGGCTGGGCGAGCGGCTGGGTCCCCCGCTCGATCCGCCCCCGCTTTTCGCGGTCCTGGCCAATCCTGGAATCGCGGTGGCCACGCCGGAGGTGTACGCGAAGCTCGGCCTCGAGCGCGGCGCGGCGACCGGCCTTGATCCATCGCCGCGGATCGGCGCACATATCGACGGACCGAGCTTCATCGCCGCGCTGCGAAGCGGTCGCAACGATTTGCAGTCGAGCGCGCTTCAGATCGCGCCGAGCATCGCCGAAGCGCTGGAAGCATTGTCGGGCGCCGAGGGCGCGCGTTTGGCGCGGATGTCAGGTTCGGGCGCAACCTGCTTCGCGCTCTACGACGATCGCCGCCTCGCGGCGCGAGCGGCGAGCGTTCTTCGGCGCGCGCATCCGGCCTGGTGGGTTCGGGCGACCGTCCTGCGCTGAGCAGGACGCCGGAAAAGCAGGAACCGGCTTTCCCGTGAGAATCTTGATCTTTTGAAGGCCCGCCCTGTGGCGCGCGCTCGTCTCGCCCGCTTTGCGGCGCGCTCGCGCCGCCCTATAAGACGGCCGCCCCCGCCCTGCGAGCCCCAAGCATGCGTCTCGTCTCCATTCCCGACAATCCGATCCCGACCGGCGCGATCGTCGCGTCGGCTCGCGCCGTCGACGGGGTCAAGCTGCGCACCGCGCGTTGGGTTCCCTCGAGGCCTCCGCGCGGCACGGTCGCGGTCCTGGGCGGACGCGCGGACTTCATCGAGAAATATTTCGAGACGATCCGGCAATTGCTCGATCGCGGCCTCGCCGTCGCGGCGATGGATTGGCGCGGGCAAGGCGGTTCGGCGCGGCAATTGAAGAATCCGCGCAAGGGCCATATCGACGATTTCTCGCTTTACGAGCGCGATCTGGACGCGCTCGTCAGCGAAGTTCTCGATCCGTCCTGCCCGCGGCCGTGGTACGGACTGTGCCATTCCATGGGCGCGGCGATCCTGCTCGCCGTCGCGCGGGCGGGCCGTTGCCCTTTCGATCGGCTCGTCCTGGCTTCGCCGATGATCGCCTTCGCCCGAGTGAAGCGACCGCGCGCCGCGCGGCTGTTCGTCGAGGCTCTCGACGCGGTCGGCCTCGGCGGCGCCTTCGCGCCGGGCGGAGGCGCAAAAATCGTCGTCTCCGGGCCCTTCGCCGGCAACCCCCTCACCTCGGATCCGACGCGCTACGCCCGCATGTCGGGCGTCGTCGCGGCCGACCCCGAGCTCGGCCTCGGCCGGCCGACGGTCAGCTGGCTGCACGCCGCCTTTCGCCTCATGCGCGAGTTCGAGGACCCGGATTTTCCTCGGCGCACGCTGACGCCGATCCTGGCCGTCGCTTCGGGCGCGGACCGGGTGGTCGACACGCGCGCGACCGAGCGTTTCGCCTCGCGCTTGCGCGCCGGGCGGCTGATCGTGGTCGACGGGGCGGAGCATGAGATCATGATGGAGCGCGACATCTTCCGCGACCGATTCTGGGCGGCGTTCGATTCGTTCATTCCCGGCGTCGAAGGCGAGAAGGCGCGGGCCGCGCCGTGATGGACGCTCCCGATCGCGCCCCTGTTTCTCCGGTTTCGATCCGCCGCAATCGCTTGCGCCGCGCCGCGCCGGGCGCGACGAAATCCTGTTGGCGATGATTCCCGCGCACGGCTTGACGCGCGCCTTTCCCGTGCCGTATCCGCACTGACGTCGCCGCGCGCGAATCGCCGCGCGCGCCTTATTGAGCGCGAAATGAATTCTGATCCGGCGACGCCAGAAGCGCGGCCGACCCTCTCCGTGGTCGTGCCGACGTACCGCGAAGCGGCCAACGTTCCCGTTCTGTTCGAACGTCTCAAGGCGGCGCTCGCCGGCCTGCCCTGGGAAGCGATCGTCGTCGACGACGATTCGGCCGACGGAACCGCCGACGTCGCCTATTCCCTGGCGGCGCGCGATCCGCGCGCGCGCTGCATCCGGCGCGTCAACCGCCTCGGCCTCGCGGGCGCGGTCATCGAGGGCTGGCTGTCGTCGAGCGCCGACCTGGTCGCGGTGATCGACGGCGATTTGCAGCACGACGAATCGATCCTGCCGCAAATGTACGAAGCGCTCGCGGCGGGCCGCGGCGATCTCGCCATCGGCACGCGCGTCGCCGGCGAAACGGCGCCGGGCGGCCTCTCGCCGATGCGCCAGAAGCTCAGCGACCTCGGCGCCTGGTTTTTCCGGCGCGTGGCCGGGATCACGGTCCGCGATCCGATGAGCGGATTCTTCATGATTCGCCGCGAGATCGTCTCACGCCTCGCCCCGCGTCTTTCTCCCGACGGCTTCAAGATTCTCGTCGACGTCATCCTGTCCTCGCGCGGCGGCCTCGAAATCGTCGAGACGCCCTACGTCTTTCGCCCGCGCCAGGCCGGCGAATCCAAGTTGTCGCCGCTCGTCGGCTTGGATTTTCTCGGCCTCGTCGCGCATCACGCGTCCGGCGGCCTGCTGCCGATTCGCTTCGTGCTGTTCGCATCGATCGGCGGCATCGGCCTCGTCGTGCACCTTCTCGCGTTGACGGCGCTGATCGATTGGCTGGGTCCGGCGAATTTCGTCGCGTGCCAGCTCGTCGCGACGCTCACGGCGATGGCGAGCAATTTCCTGCTCAACAATGAAATAACCTATCGCGCGAATCGCTATCGCGGTCTCGGCCTGCTCGGCGGCTTCGTGCAATTCGCGCTGCTGTGCAGCGTCGGCGCGCTCGCCAATATCGACATCGCGTCATGGCTGTTCGCCTATCAGCGCGTCTGGTGGGCGGCGGGTCTCGCCGGCGCCTTGATCGGCGTCGTCTGGAACTACGCGGCGAGCTCGACCATCGTTTGGCGCAAGCGGCGCACAGCCTGAAAGAATCGCGAAACCGCGGACATCGGCATGTTCCAGGACGCGCTCGACTCTTTCAGCGACGTCTTCTCGCCGCCGTTTCGTCGCCTCATGGCGAAGTCGTTTGTCTTGACGGCGGCGGTTCTGGTCCTGGCCTGGTTCGGCCTCGACCGGCTTGCGCTGTCGCTCGTCCATGCCGGACCGCCCTGGCTCGCGACGGCGATTTCTCTCGTCGTCGGGCTCGGTCTCCTTGCGGGGCTGATGCTTCTGGCGGCGCCGGTTTCTTCTCTCCTCGCCGGATTGTTCTTTGACGAAATCGCGGCGCACGTCGAGCGCGAGATCGACCCGGAAGGTCCTGAGGGACGGCCCGCGCCCGCCCTCGAAGCCGCGCTGTTCGCGCTGCGCCGCCGCAACCGACCGTATCGAGAACGATTGCGAGCGCGCGGCCCGTTGCTTTGCTATTGACTAACGACGCCTGTCGCGTCCGCCTCGATGGCGAAGGCGGCGGCGAACAGCGCCTTGGTGTAGTCGCTGCGCGGCGCGGCGAAAATTTCGCGCGCCGAGCCGCTCTCGACGACCTCGCCGCGCCGCATGACGATGATTTCGCTCGCGAGCGCGCGCACCACTTTCAGGTCGTGCGAAATGAAGAGATAGGCGAGCGCGCGCCGAGTCTGCAAGTCGCGCAGGAGATCGACGATCTGCGCCTGCACCGACATGTCGAGCGCGGAAGTCGGTTCGTCGAGCACGACGAACTTCGGATCGAGCGCCATCGCGCGCGCGATGGCGATGCGCTGGCGCTGTCCTCCGGAGAATTCATGCGGGTAACGGTCCATGGTCGTGGGGTCGATTCCCGTGTCGGCGAGCGCGCGTGCCACGGCCTCGCGGCGCTGAGCCGCGTTGAGCGGGCTCCTTTGCGCGATCAGCCCTTCCTCGACGATCTCGGCGACCGAAAGGCGCGGCGAAAGCGAGCCGAACGGGTCCTGAAACACGATCTGCATTTCGCGGCGCAACGGGCGCATCCGCTTGACGGAAAGACCGTCGATCCCGCGCCCGCAATAGAGAATCGTTCCCTTCGAGCGTATGAGGCGCAGGATCGCCAGCCCCAGAGTCGTCTTTCCCGAACCGGACTCGCCGACGACGCCGACGGTCTGGCCCTCGCGCACGGTCAGGGAAACGCCGTCGACCGCTTTGACGTGGCCGACCGTCCTGCGCAGAAAGCCCTTCTTGATGGGGAACCATACGCGCACGTCGGCGGCGGTCACGATCGGCCTGGCCGAGCTGTCGAGGCTCGGAGCGGCGCCCTTGGGTTCGGCGGCGAGCAGCATTTTCGTGTATTCGTGCCGCGGATTGGCGAAGACGTCGGCGGTCTTGCCCGCTTCGACGATGCGGCCCCGCTGCATCACGGCGACGTCGCCGGCGATCCGGCGCACGATGCCGAGGTCGTGGGTGATGAACAGCAGCGCCATGCCGAGCTTGGCTTGCAGGTCCTTCAACAGCTCGAGAATCTGCGCCTGCACGGTGACGTCAAGCGCGGTGGTCGGTTCGTCCGCGATGAACAGGTCCGGGCGGTTGGCGAGCGCCATCGCGATCATCACGCGTTGGCGCTGACCGCCGGACAGCTGATGGGGAAAGGCGCCGAGCCTCGAAGCGGGGTCGACGATGCCGACCTCGTTTAAGAGTTCGACGACGCGCTTGCGCGTCGAAGCGGCGCCGCCGCCGTGCACGGCGATGATCTCGCCGATCTGCTTCTCGATGGTGTGGAGCGGATTGAGCGAAGTCATCGGCTCCTGGAACACCATGGTCACGCCGGCGCCGCGCATTTCGCGCAAGTCCGCGTCGGTCATCTCGAGCACGTCGCGGCCCTTGAAAAAGACCTCCCCCGTCGGGTGGCTCGCGGCCGGGTAGGGCAGCAGCCGCACGATCGATTGCGCGGTGACCGACTTGCCCGAGCCGGATTCGCCCACCAGCGCCAGCGCCTGGCCGCGCTCCAACTTGAACGAGACGCGATCGACGACCGTCTGGCGGCGCCCGCCTTGCGCGAAGGCGACCGAAAGGTCGCGCACTTCGAGGAGGGCGGGTTCGGCGCTCACGAAAAGGTCTTTCTGGGATCGAAGGCGTCGCGCACGGCTTCGCCGATGAAGATCAGCAGCGACAGCATCAGCGCGACGACGGCGAAGGCGGAGAGGCCGAGCCAGGGCGCGGAGAGGTTGGACTTGCCCTGCAACAGCAATTCGCCGAGCGAGGGCGAGCCCGGCGGCATGCCGAGGCCGAGGAAGTCGAGCGAGGTCAGGGTGCTGATCGAGGAATTGACGATGAACGGCAGGAAGGTCAGCGTCGCCACCATCGCATTGGGCAGCACGTGCTTGACGATGATCTTGGCGTTGGAGAGCCCGAGCGCGCGCGCCGCGTTGACATATTCGAAGTTGCGCGCGCGCAGGAATTCGGCGCGCACGAGATGCACGAGGCTGACCCAGGAAAACAGCAGCAGGATCGTCAACAGCACGAGGAAGCCCGGCGTCAGAATCGCCGAGAGGATGATCAGGATGTAGAGATGCGGCAGCGACGACCAGATTTCGATGAAGCGCTGCATCATCAGATCGAGCCAGCCGCCGAAATAGCCCTGCACCGCGCCGGCGAAGATCCCGATCACCGACGAAACGCCGGCGAGGATCAAGCCGAACAGCACGGAAATGCGGAAGCCGTAGATGAGCCGCGCGACGACGTCGTGGCCGTCGGCGTCGGTGCCCAGCCACATCGGTTCGAGATCGCGGCAGGAGCCGCCGCCGGGAGGAATCTTGGCGGGATTTGCGCGGGCCTGCGCGGCGAGCGCGGCGCGACATTGCTCCTCGCTCAGCGTCCAGGTCGGCGGCGAGGGGAAGGGCGTCGGCGGATCGAGCTTGGTGGTGTTGTTGGCGAAGCGGATCGGCGGCCAGATCATCCAGCCGTGCGCCGCGATCTCGTCGGCGACCGTGGGATCGCGATAGTCGGTATGCGCTTCGAAACCGCCGAATTTTTCTTCGGGGTAATCGACGAACACGGGAAACAGGATTTCGCCCTTGTAGGAAGCGATCAGCGGCCGATCGTTGGCGATGAGTTCGGCGCCGAGCGAAGCCGTAAACAACGCGAGGAAAATCCAGAACGACCAGAGCCCACGCCGGTTGCGGCGGAAATTGTCGAGCCGACGCCGATTCATCGGGCTCAGACGCAGCCAGCGGCGGGAAGCGGACGGTTCGGCGGGAGAGGTCATACGACGCCTCGGCGCGCGCGGGCGGCGCTCGCGAAGAGCGACGAACGATGGGGCTGCGGCTCAGTCCCTCCGACCGTCATGGCCGGGCTTGTCCCGGCCATCCACGTCTTTGGTCCGAACGTCGTTCCCTTCACGGCCTGGCGCACCGGCAG
>JBEKAL010000113.1:0-11643 GCA_050015935.1 Roseiarcus sp. | reverse complement strand
TGGGCGCCGGTAATGTCGAGCGCGATCTTGGTCAGCGATCGATAGGTCTTGCCCTGAAACTCGAAGCCGTCGTCGGTGACGCAGACAGTGTGGGTTCTCCCATGCCATTCCCGAACGAAGCGCGAGCCGGGTTTGACCCGAGGCCTTGGCGGCGGCGCAATCCTTCCGCCGGTTTCGAACTCCGCAGCCAAGGTCGCCAATCGGCGCTGCGTCGCTTTGGACGGGCCGCCATAGGCGACCTCCTGCAGCCGGTAGGCAATCGCCCGCATCATGATGTCGCGGCTGACCCTCGGCGGCACAGCCCGATAGAGCCGCCGCCATTCCAGACGCAGGTCAGCGAGGCTGAGCTCGGCCAAGGCCGCGAGGCGGTCGGACAGCGGGCTCGCGCGGCCCGGCGGATTCGCCGTAGCTCTGCGCTCAACGTCAGTGCCGCTTGGGGACGACTCGGAGCCGCGCGGGTCGAGGCCGCCGGACTGGGCGGCGGTCCGTTTATCCAGGTCGGCGGCCAAATTGTCCTTCGGCCGCCGCGCCAGGCTTTCCACGCACGTGCGCATGGCGATCACGAGGCCATCGCGAGGGTTGCGACGGCGCGGTAGACCGAGGCTCGCCCCTTCTCGCCGCGCTCTAGGCGGACGTCGTAGCCGCGATGGCGAAGGCCGGTCAGCGCCGCTCGCGCGGTATGCGGCAACCAACCCGTGGCGGCGATTAGCGCCTCCAACGTCGCGCCCTGATCGCGTTGGAGCAACGCGATCACGCGCGCGATCTTCGTGCCTTGGCGAGGCGCTTGCGAGGTTCGCACAGCCCTTGCGCCCGTGGTCTCCGCCATATTCGCTGCGTTCTTCGCTTTCGGCGAATCCTCGTTCGCGCTCGGCGAAGCGCTGGTGTTTGCACTGGGTTGCGAGTCGCCTTCGTCGACCGCGATGGCCTTCAATCCGGCGGCGGTCAGTTTCAACGAATATTCTTGACCCGCTTCCTCGTCGCGGCGCCAGGCTTCCATTCCGGTCTTCGTTTTGATCTCTCGCACCAAGCCGGCCGCCAGAAGCTTGGCCGCGACCTTCTGCGCCGCGCCGCCTTTCAGGTTCTTTGGCGCAATAAGGCAGCGGTTCTCGCGTTGCGACGCGGCGGAAAGCAACCCAAGTTGCGTGTCGGTAAGTTTGGCAGGGGAACTCATCGGGATCATCCTCTCGGTTTGAACGACGCTGTCGCCGTCACCACCGCGAGCCCCGGACCGGAGACGAGCCGGGCGGGGCCGAGGAATTCACCGATCAACTTATCGGCGGGTCTAACCTGCAGGCACCTGAGCGCCCGTGAGCACGTCACGACCATTGCTCTTTGGCGGTACGAAAGCGAGTGAAATCTGACGTTTACGGGGCAATCGGTGGTTCATAGTTAGCGCTTGCGATGTGCTCGTGAGCCCATTTGAAATTCCCTGCGTGAAATCGTCTCTCGCGCTAAATCCGCGATATGCCGCCTCATTTCGGAGGGATGCCAAGTCGCGATGGTCATCAGTTCGATCCCTGTATCGCCCACCATCCAACTATCTGATTTTGCTGTCTTTTTTGACATTCTGAATAGTGCCGACATATCCGGGACATGCGCGCCGAAAACGCACAAACTGCCTGGCAGAGACCGAAAATTTCGGCTTTCGGCGGCGGTTTCCGGGCTCGGTCTCTGAGTCGCCAAACGATTTTCCGGGCCTATTTGCGTCGGGCCTGTTGGAGACCGGTTCGAAGTCTCGGAGAGACAGGTTCGAGTCTGGCCTGGTCATGCACATGTCGAGCGCATCAAAGATGCCTTCGTAAGTTCGAGTCATTCTCGATCCACCATCCGCTCCCGCCCATTTTGCGGAATTGGGCCTCGCTGGGATTATCGCGACATTTCCGATACTTGCGTGGGCGCAGCCGCCGATGCAGCGCTTTCAGGCGAGAGTTTTCCGGGGAGACGGTCAGTTTAGGCCCGTCAGTCTCTGCCCGTGAGATAGATTTTCGCGGGCGAAAATTTCGCGCGTCTCGGCGACCGGTTCGCACGGACTCGGAGACGGGTTCGCGCGTCATTTCGGTAGCGACGTTTGCCAACAGAAAAAGCCTGTCCGCGTCTCTGGCGCGAAGCAGACAGCCGGTCCCGCGCGTCAGCGCCACGAGAATCTCTAAGATTGTTGCATTCCCAGCACGCGACGCTGCTCATCCCATTCGCTCGGCAGGTCCATCATGCGGGTCAGACCGATCCCGCGCGGCAGGCGGTTCTCGACGATGGCCTTGACGAGATCGGGGGCGAGGAAAGCGAGGGAGAGTAGCATCGAGGTGGATCGCGGGCTGCGATCCTCACGGGCGGCGAGGGTGTCGATGTCCGGCGCGCGGCCGGAAGTCAGTTCGTCCAGCCAGCGGCGCGCCATGCCTATCGCGGCGAGCAGCCTCGATCGCGTGTCGGAACTCATCGCACGCGGATCTTCCCATTGACCTTGCAGCGGCGCGATGATTTCCCGTTGGACCCGGGTCGGCGTCTTCGACCAGGACGCGACCACGGAGGAGTTGCCCACAATCGCCGCGGCGTCGAGAGTGAGCGCGATCTCGATCGCGCCAGGGCGGATCGTGATCCTCTCGACGAATTGACGGACCATCTCACGACCGGGGTCGAGGGCGTCGGCGCCGTCTCGGGCTGCATTCGGCTCGGCCAATCTCGCAATTGCGTCGACCACGATCCGCTCGACGTCGGCGGCAGGAACGCGCGTGATAGCGCCGGCTTCGCTTTGTCTGCCCTCTGTGGTCGCGCTTGAAACGTAATAGCGATAGCGAACGCCGCCCTTGACGGCGTAGCTCGGCGTCATGCGATGGCCGCGGTCGTTGAAGAGCTTGCCGGTCAGAAGAGCCTCGGATCGGCTTTGACGATAGCCCGAAGCCGCCGCCTTGCTGGCAAGATGAGCTTGAACGGAATCGAACAACTCTTTGGCGACGAGCGGCGGATGTTCGGCAGGATAGCTGTTGGCGCCGTGATTCAATTCGCCCAGATACATCCGGTTCTTCAGGAGATAGGCGAGAGGCCCCTTGGTGAAGGGAATGCCGCCGATGGTCTTGCCGGTCGCGAGCATTCGACGTCGCGTGACGACCCCTCGCTCGTGAAGGTCTTGAAGCAGGGCTTGGATCGAACCCAACTCGAGATAGCGATCGAAAATCAGCCGGACGGTCTTGGCCTCCTCTTCGTCAACGACGAGCTTGCGCTCGATGACCCTATAGCCGAGCGGCACGACGCCGCCGACCCAGATGCCCTTCTTCTTGGAGGCGGCGATCTTGTCGCGGATGCGCTCGCCCGTGACCTCGCGCTCGAACTGGGCGAAGGACAGCAGCATGTTGAGGGTCAATCTCCCCATGCTGGTGGTGGTGTTGAAGGACTGGGTAATCGAGATGAACGAGACGCCGTGGGCGTCGAACGCTTCGACGAGCTTGGCGAAATCGGCGAGCGAACGGGTCAGCCGGTCGACCTTGTAGACGACAACGACATCCATCTGATGTCGCGCCACGGCATCGAGCAGCGCCTGCAGGGCAGGGCGGTCCAGACTACCGCCGGAATAGCCGCCATCGTCGTAACAGCCGGGGACAAGCACCCATCCTTCGTGGGCCTGGCTACGGATATAGGCGGCGCAAGCCTCGCGCTGGGCGTCGAGGGAGTTGAAGTCCTGCTCGAGGCCCTGGTCGGTGGAGACGCGGGTGTAGATCGCGCATCGCAGCGTCCGCGCGTTCGCGGTTTGGTCGCTTTGCGCGGAGCGACGACTTCGCTGGGGCGAGTGCCGGGTCATGACGGGCTCGGGCCCCGCCACGACCCCGGCCAAGTTGGCCGAACATGTGCGCGTAGAGTCCTCATGGTTGGCGGCCTCCTTCGTTGCGAACGGGAGGGGCTGGGATTGGCCGTTCGTCGGGCATCGAATTCGGCGCTTCCTTCAGCCGATCCACGCCGAAGAAGCGTCGCCCATTCCACTGCGTCCCGGTGATGGCCCGTGCGACGTGAGAGAGACTGCGATAGGTCTTTCCCTCCCAGGCGAAGCCGACCTCCAACACCATGACCCGATGCACGCAACCCGCCCATTCGCGCACGAGCACGGACCCTGGCTTGATGCGGGGGCTCGAACGGGAAGAAGCGGCGCCCGATCGCCCGTCTTCGCGCTCCTGCCGCCGCAATGGAGCGTGCCGAGCCGTAAAGCCCTGCAGCACGCGCAGGACCTCCAGGTCGAGATCGCCCAGCGCGTCCGCTTGAACACGATACGCGAGGGCCCTGACAAGGAGCGATCGTGGCAAGGTCTTCGGCGCTCTCTTGGCGAAGACGTTTCGCCATTGCACGCGAAGCCCATCGAGATCGAACGCCTTTATCCGTTCGATCTCGGACTTCAGGCGCTCGATTTCGTCAGGGCTGCGCGCGCGCGTTGTCATCTTTCACACCGTCCCATCACGCCGCTTTGGCGGACCGGACGCGGGCGCGGACGCTCGCCGATCCGCCGATCCCGCTGGATCCTTCGTTGCTGATGGATTCGTCGGCGCCACGGGCGCCATGGATTCCGGGCGAGGCGAGCCAATAGCGGGTCGCGTCGTCTTCCCGACGCCGCTCGATCGAGTAGCCTCGCTTGCGCAGACCCGTCAGCGCCGCGCGCGTCGTGTGCGGCAGCCAATCCGTGGCGGCGATCAGCTCGTCGATCGATGCGCCGCCTTCGCGACAGAGCAGACCCACGACCTCTGCGAGTTTCGAACCCGCGCGCGGCGCCGCGGCGGTCAAGACCGGCGCCGCGTTCTGAGAGGAAGCTGGACGATCTGCGGGCTCTGGAGCGGCGGCCCGGGTCGCGGCTTTCGTCGGTTGGACTTGAGAATCCGTGTTCGAAGCTTCGGCGGTGGCTTCCTTCGCGTCCACATCTTCTTCGACCGCGATCGCCTTCAGTCCGGCCGCCGTCAGTTTCAGCGCGTAGGATTGTCCGGCCTCCTCGTCGCGTCGCCACGCCGACATACCGGGCTTCGCCCTGATCTCCCTGACCAGCCCCGCAGCGACGAGCTTCTCGGCGACTTTCCGCACCGCGGCGCCTTTCAGATTCTGTGGCGCGACAAGGCATCGATCTTCGCGCTGCGCGGCGGCGCTCATCATCACGAGCTGCGTATCGCTGAGTTTGATGTTGCGGAGTTTTGAATTCGCGAGTTGTTTGGACATTGCTCGACCCTTTCATCGCGCGGGGTCCGGCCCTTCCGGCCCCTCACTGCGACGAGCCCCGGATCAATGCGATCAACGGGGCGACGGGTCTCGCTAGGCGGCTCACTCAGCCGCCCGGCATCAACACCAATGCTCTGTTTCGAAGGAAACGCCAGTCCTTTCTGTGCGCTTGCGAAGCCTGGTTAGCGACCAGGGTTTGCCGGCAGAAGAATCGCAAAGGGACAAATAGAACCGCACGCCAAAATCTCTCCGGTGGCATCGGCGTTACGTCCGTAACTCGGCGGCCACCATGCTGAGCGCGAAAGGCGGGACCGGTCATCCGCGCAACGGGCGTTACGGTGTGAACCGGCGAGGGGTCTCAGAGCCGATCGGCGTTCGGACTCGTGGCCGATTTAGAGAGATCGTCGCGAAGTTGCGCCAGGTCGATGTCTTGGTTTCGCGGGGCGGTCGGTGGCTGACGCGGTACGAGCGATTGGCGTGACGGACACCGATCGTTGCTTATTCGGCCATATTGGACAAAACTAATTCAAAGCGATGCGGGGATTCGGATCAAGACCCTAACGGCGAAGGACGCGAAGTAAGATCTCGGTCGGCAGCTCGATCCCGCCCGTGCCGCGCCGGTCGCGGTCGCCAAACACGGGCGCTCGGTCGTGATGGTGCTGGCGGTAAAGGATTTCTGGGCGGCCGAAGGCGCTCGACAAGGCCGGCGGCAACCAAGAAAGGCGCGTGAGTGACCATGCCGTGTAACGGCGCAGCATGACGAAAGAGACGCCTTCTCTGAGCGTTGGTCATATCCTCATTGGCCCACTCTTCAACGAGCCGATGCGGGTGGAAACCGTGCAGTCCAACGGCGCGGCGAGTTGGATTGTGGGTCTTGTCGGCGCGAATTCTGAGCGCTTCCGCAAGGTCACGATGAGCGCCGAGGACCTGCTGCGCCTTACAGTGCTCGATCCGTCGCACTCCTTCAACGGCGACGGCCGATTGCTCCGCCTCGGCCTACAGGCATACGCGTTGGGGATCGCATACGAGTTCGATCCATATTTTGGCCTCTCAATCTCGCGTGTCGATCCGCTGCCGCATCAGCTTGAGGCGATCTACGACTATTTGCTCAAGCTTGCACGAGTGCGGTTCCTGCTGGCCGACGACGCCGGCGCAGGCAAGACAATCATGTCGGGCCTTCTCATTCGCGAACTGGAGCTTCGGGGGCTTGCCGAACGCATCCTGATTGTCTGCCCGGCGAATCTCGCCTTCCAATGGCAGCGTGAATTGAAGGAGAAGTTTGACGCCAAGTTCCTTGTGGTGAAGGGCCAGGACATCCGCGACCAATTCGGCGTGAACCAATGGCTGGAACGCAATCGAGTAATCACGTCGCTCGATCTGGCGAAGCGATCCGAGATCCTTCCTGGGTTGCGGCAGGTCCATTGGGATCTTGTGATTGTCGATGAAGCGCACCGCATGTCGGCCTCGGATGAGTCGCATAAAAGCCTGCGCTACCGGCTGGGTGAGTTGCTACGCGACAGCTCGGATCACATCCTGCTGCTCACGGCGACTCCCCACAAAGGCGATCCGGCGAACTTTAGCCTGTTCCTGCAGCTCCTCGACGCCGACGCCTACGCCGATGTGAAATCGATCCGCGAAGCGATGAACCGGCGGCGCGCGCCCTTCTACTTGCGCCGAACCAAGGAGGCGATGGTCTACTTCCCCGAGCGGCAGCCGGACGGCTCCTGGGCCGCGAAGCCGATCTTCACCAAGCGCATTCCCCACACGGTCGATTTCCAGATCGATGGCGCCGAGTTCGATCTCTATCGCGACGTGACGCGTTTCGTGAAGCGCGAGAGCGCCCGCGCTGCGGCTGAGGGCGAGGACCCACGAGCCCGCGCAATCGGCTTCCTGATGTCTCTCTACCAGCGCCGGCTGGCGTCGAGCACCTACGCCATGCGCCATTCGCTTGAGAACCGCGCCCGTCGGCTGGAAGAGGGCCTCAAGCGCGCGCAGGATCTTGCCCGCCAGGCGCCTCCAGATCTTCCTGATCCGGAGGAACTGGAGGAGATGGAGGAAAGCGAGCGCGAGCGGCTGGAGGCAACGCTAGAAGCGGTCACGCTCGCAGGCAGCGCCGATCAGGTGCACTTGGAGGTTCAGGAACTGCGTCGCCTCGCCGCTCAGGCCCTGGCGGTCGAAGAAGCCGGCTCCGAGGCGAAGCTCTCGGAGCTCAAGGACCTGCTTCAGGAAGAAGGCTTCTTCGATCATCCGGACCAGCGTCTGCTCCTTTTCACCGAGTTCAAGGACACGCTGGACTATCTCGTTGACCGATTGAAGTCCTGGGGGTTCCGTGTCGGCTGCATCCATGGCGGCATGAAGTCCGGCTCCCGCGACGAGCCGGGCACGCGACTGTACGCGGAGCAGCAATTTCGTGACGGCGAAATCCAGATGCTCGTCGCGACCGAGGCCGCCGGCGAGGGCATCAACCTGCAAGTCTGCAACATCCTGTTCAATTACGATATCCCCTGGAACCCGAACCGCCTGGAGCAGCGGATGGGGCGCATCCACCGCTACGGACAGCGCAAGGACTGCCTGATCTTCAACTTCGTCGCGACCAACACCATCGAGGGCCGCGTCCTGCAGCGGCTGCTTGAGAGGCTGCAAGAGATACGCAATGCGCTGGATGACGACGCGGTATTCAACGTTGTGGGCGAGATTTTGCCCGCCGCCCATGTCGAGCGCGTGCTGCGCGACTATTACGCCGGGCGCCTGGGCGACGCCGATCTCGAAGAGCGCCTGCTTCGCGACGTAGACGAGGGTCAATTCCGCGCCATCTGCCAGAACGCGCTGGAGGGGCTCGCGAGCAAGAAACTCAATCTCGAAATGCTGGTCGAGCGACGCGCACAAGCGCAAGAGCGGCGCGTCGTGCCGGAGACGATCGCCCGTTTCCTTTTCGAGGCGGCGGAGTACGTGCCGATCACTCTCAAGCCGGCGCCGAGCCTGCCGCACACTTTCGAGCCGGCGCGGACGCCCTCGGCGCTCCGCCGCTACGAGAAGGATGCGGACTGGAAGCTGCCGGCTCTCGTCGACCGCTATCCGCGGTGCTCCACCGACCGCGACACAGCCGAAACGGAGAACCTGGAGTGGGTCACGCCTGGCCATCCGTTGTTCGAGGCGATCCGGCGGCACACCCACGCGCGGGCGCTGGAAGCCCTCGGCAAGGGAGCAACCTTCTACTCTCTCCAACATGAGCGCCCGGCGCGCATCGACATTTACCGGGCGCGGATTGTTGACGGGCTCGGACAGGTCATCCACGAGCGGCTCTTTGCCGTTGAGATCGGCGAGGATGGCGCGCCTCGGCTTCAGGAGCCCAGTCTCCTTGGCAACTTCACGCCCGCGGACTCGCCGGCTGAGACGCCGACGGTCGCAGCCCTCCCCGAGGCGACGAGCTGGTTGCATGAACGGGCGCTGGCGCCTTTCCTTGAAGAGACGCGCAAGGATCGACTCACCGAGGTCGAGCGGATCAGCGTGCATGTGGAACTGTCGCTCACCGAATTGCTCCAGCGGGCGGACGAGGAGATCGGCCGGGCAGCCTTCGACGTGGATCAAAAACTCCTCGGCGCCGAAGGGCGGCTGGCGCAGGCCGAAACACGCCATGCCGAGCTGCTTGCTCGGCGCGACCGTCGCCGGATTGACCTGGAGCGCCAGCGGGCGCTCACGCTTCAGGCGGTCGAACGGCTGACCAGTATTCTCGTTCTGCCGCATCCCGAGCGCGAGGCGGCGGAGGTCAGGCGCCTCAAGCCGAATTTCGAGACCGAGGCCGCCGCGATGCGATTGGTCATGGAGCATGAGTCGGCGCTGGGTCGGCAGGTCTTCGACGTGTCCGCGAAGAACCTCGGTTACGACATCACCAGCCTCGACCTCGCCTCCGGCGAATTGCGCCTGATCGAAGTGAAGGGGCTCGGCGCCTCGACCGGCACGGTCCTGCTAACTCCAAACGAGCGCCGCGTCGCCGAAGATCGGCGCGATTGCTATTGGCTCTATGTCGTCACGGATTGCGATACGTCTCCGCGCCTGCAGGAGCCCGTCCGCGACCCGGCGCGCCTCGATTGGAACGAAGTGACGAAGGTGGCGCATTACTACCTCTCGGTGAACGCGATGACGAGGCCGATGGAGCTGCGCGAGGACCCGGCCCCCTACGGAGAAACCTCATGATTCCGAAGGGCTGCAAGCGCCTCGCAGAGGTGGACTTTCCAATCGCCGAGGTGTCGCGGCACGCGGCGCGGGAAAAGTCGATCCGGCACGGGCACCCGAGCACGTTGCACCTATGGTGGGCGCGGCGTCCGCTGGCGTCGAGCCGGGCGGTGCTGCTGGCGCTTCTTTGGCCGGACCCGTGTGATCCGCTGTGCCCAGAGGAGTTCAAGGAGAAGGCGCGCAAGCTGCTGCCGCAGGTTCCCGCCTGCAATCCTGGCACGATAGACCAGGAACTCCGTCAGGCGTTGCTCAGATTTATCGCCGACTTTGCCAACTGGGATCTCGCCTCTAACCAAACCTATCTTGATGTGAGCCGGGCGCTGGTGAGGGCGGCGCATGGGGAGGAGCCGCCGCTAGTGGTGGACCCTTTCGCAGGCGGCGGCTCGATCCCCTTGGAGGCGTTGCGGCTCGGCTGCGAGGCGTTTGCGAGTGATCTCAATCCCGTCGCGTGCGTGATACTCAAAGTATTGCTGGAGGACTTTCCCCGCTTTGGCCCGAATCTTGACCAGGACATCCGCCGCGCCGGAGCGGAGATCAGGGAACAAGCGGCGAAAGAACTTGCGAAACTTTATCCAAACGATCCAGACGGAGCGACACCCATCGCCTATCTTTGGGCGAGGACCGTGCGCTGCGAATCGCCGAACTGTGGCGCGGAAATTCCCCTCGTGCGATCGTTCTGGCTCAGTCGGAAAGCCAATCATCTTCGCGCACTGGCGGCGAGCATAAAACGTCCGAAAGACGCACCCCCACGCGCCGAATTTGAGATAGTCGAGCCGACCAGCGCGTCGTACGCTGCCGGCGGAACTATCAGCAAGGCCAGGGCAAAGTGTTTGGCCTGCGGCGTGGTGATGGGTCCAGACCGCATTCGGGCTCAACTTGGTGCGCAACGCGGCGGGGGCGAGGTAGCATTTGATTCCAATGGCAAGCGCGTTGGAGGAGCGCTCCTGCTAGCCGTGGTCGTGAGCCGTGCTGGCGAGGCTGGCCGTTTTTACCGCCTCGCGTCCAACAGGGATTACGATGCGGTTCACCAAGCTACCGTACAACTAGCAAATATTGTCGACGAGTCCACATACGGCGGCCTCTCCCCTGTACCAAACGAACCAATTCCGCACGAACGCGTATGGAAAAATAATCCGATTCGGGTGCACCACTACGGGATCGGTCACTGGGGTGATCTATTTACGTCTCGGCAAGCGTATTCACTTAGTACGCTTATAAGTATCTTGCGCATTTCTGTGCCTGCCGATGAACGAGGAAAAGCAATCCGGCGTTCGCTGGCGATCGCAATTAGTCGGCAGGCAGATTACCAGAGTACATTATGCGGATGGCATCTTACGCGCGAAGTAATTGGGCATACCTTTGGCCGACAAGCTCTCCCCATGGTCTGGGATTTTGCTGAGGTAAACCCGTTCTCTGGCAAGAGCGGTGGTTTTGACGGGGCACTTAGTTGGGTTGCCCAAGTAGCAACGCAAACGCCAACGCAAATTGAGCCGGGCCAGGTTGCGCTCGCCGATGCGACCCAAAGCGGTTTGCCTACCGACGCGGCTTCTGCAATGGTGACGGATCCACCATACTACGACGCCGTTCCATACGCGAAACTTGCCAACTATTTTTACGTGTGGCTGAAGAGGGCCTTAGGCGATCTCAATAATGACCTATTTAAAGACAAGGTTCTTGACGGCGCTGCGGAATGTGTTGTGGATGAGGCGCGTGGACAGGATCGGGGGTACTTCGAACAGAAGTTGGCTGCTGCCCTTGCTGAGGGGCGACGCGTCGTCCAAAACGATGGTATTGGTTGCGTAGTATTCGCGCACAAGACGACAGAAGGCTGGGAGGCGCTCCTCTCTGGCTTTATTCGATCGGGCTGGGTGATCACGGGTTCGTGGCCGATCCAAACCGAAATGGGGGCACGACTTCGGGCCATGAACTCCGCCGCGTTAGGGGCGTCTGTCCACCTGATCTGCCGCCCGCGCCCGGACGACGCACCGATCGGCGACTGGGCCGAGGTTTTGCGCGAGCTTCCCAAGCGCGTCGGCGATTGGATGGAGCGCCTGCAAGGCGAGGGCGTGCGCGGTGCCGACCTCGTTTTCGCCTGCATCGGGCCGGCGCTCGAAATATTCAGTCGCTACGAGAAGGTCGAGACTGCCGAGGGGCGCGAAGTCGCGCTTGCGGAGTATCTGGAAAAGGTCTGGGAGGTCGTCGGCCGCAGCGCGCTGGCCCAGGTGCTAG
>JBEKAL010000112.1:0-11716 GCA_050015935.1 Roseiarcus sp. | reverse complement strand
GCTGATGACGGTCGTGGTGCTCGTCGTCGCTACGTCGCGCGTGCCGACGTATTCGCCGTCGCGCAGCACCGTGACGCGGTCGGCGATCTGCTTCAGTTCGTCGATCTTGTGAGAGATGTAGACGATGCCGACGCCGCGGGCCTTCAGTTCGCGAATCATCTTGAAGAGCTCGGCGATCTCGGCGGCGTTGAGCGCCGCGGTCGGCTCGTCCATGATCAGCACCCGCGAATTGAAGGACAGCGTCTTGGCGATCTCCACCATCTGCTGTTTGGCGACGGTGAGCGAGCCGACGACGGTGCGCGGGTCGATGTTGAGATTGAGATGGGCGAGCGCCGCCGCCGCGTCGCGGTTGAGCTTGTCCTCGTCGAGCAGCAGACCGAAGGCGCTGCGCGGCTCGCGGCCGATGAAGATGTTCTGCGCGACGGTGAGGTGATTCATCAGTTGCAGTTCCTGATGAATGATGCCGATGCCGGCATGCTGCGCCTCGCGCGGATTGGCGAAGGCGACCTCCTCGCCGTCGTACAGAATCTCCCCGCCGTCCTTGCTGTAGACGCCAGCCAGAATCTTCATCAGGGTCGATTTGCCCGCGCCGTTCTCGCCCATCAGCGCATGGACCTCGCCGGCCAGCAGTTCGAACTGAACGTGGCTCAGGGCCTGGACCCCCGGGAAGTTCTTGCTGAGATTCCGTATGGAAATGAGCGGCGTCATGGCGCGAAACGATCTCGAAGGCCCGGCAACGCCCCCGAGATTTTCGAGGACATGGCGAGCGCCAGATGTGTCCGCCACGACGCCCCCGGGGGCGATTTGCGTCGCGCCGCCTGAAAGTTCGCCGTGAGCGCTCCCGCCCTGCCAGCGAATATGTCACTCCGTTCTCAGGCAATCGTCAACCGCAATTTCGCGAATTCGATCTGAGGACCGGCGGCGGGAGCCCTTTTCCCAAACCCTATAAGTGCTTGATACCAGCCGATAAGGCTGGTCCTGCTCGGGGAGCCAATCCTTGCGATTGGAAAGACGGCCCCAGGCTGCTAGCGCCGCCTCGATTGCGATTTCGTCGTCATCGATCGCCGGGCGGACGGCCGCCGCCAACTGCGCCGCGCGGCGCCGGTTCTTTTGCTCTTCGTCAAGCGCCATCGCCGCCGAGCGTGCTAATGTGCGCGGCGCGGCGAAACTTGTGGAGGGAAGCATGAAAGCAATCCGTTTGGCGTTGGCGTTGGTTGCGGGCGTTTCTGTCGTTGGCGGTCTCGCCATCGTCGCTTCTACGCCTGCCGACGCCTGGTATTGTTCGGCGCGGGGCACGACGGGCGCCACCGGCTGGGGCACGTCCGGTTCTCTGGCCTACGCAAGAGGCATAGCCTTGCGAGAATGCGCCGTGCGAACGCCGCGCGGCGCCAGATGCTTCATCATGTATTGCCGGTAAGCGCGGCGGCCTCGGATCGCCGTCGTCGGCGCCGGCAAGCTCGCAACCTCGCCCCCGGCGATGCGCCGGGGGCGTTTCATTGCGCCCGTCGCTTTCCTCCTGCCGGTGCCCGCGAGATCGGTCGAGTCCGGCGCGGCGGGCGCTGTCGCGGCGGATGGCGCGAAGATTCCGCGACGGCGCCTAACCTTCCCTAACCTTCGCGAGATATTTTTCCGCCGCGTCGGCCGATTGATAGAATCTTAATCAATTCATTTGAAAACTATTTAGCCGATCGCGGGCATATCGAGACGAATCCTGCGCCCGGCCGGTCGCGAGAATCGGGGCGATGTCGACGCGCGGGATCGGCCTTGGCGCGTTCCCTCCGCCTCGCCGAGGTCGGGTTCCGACCGCAGGCCTGGCGTTCCCGCCTCGCGGAACCCGGGCGACTTGTCGACGGACTTCGCGCGCCCCGGCGCCGCAACATCATGAGTTTGGCCATGTCGTTTTTCATCCCGCGCAAGTTCCGCAGCGACCGCCGCGGCAACGTCGCCATGATGTACGCGCTGATCCTGCCGGTGCTGATGTTCGGCGCCGGCCTGGCGATCGATTACACCCATGCCGCGCAAGTGCGCACCGAACTCAACGCCGCCGCGGACGCGGCGGTGCTCGCCGCACTGACGCCAGGCATGATGCAGCAGTCCAACGCGACGGCGCAGACCGCCGCGCAGAACATGTTCAACGGCCAAATCTCCGGCCTCACTTCGCTGGCGCCGGGGGACACGAGCGTCACCATCGCCATCACCAATCCCAACGGCAACACCCTCGTCCGCAACGTCACGGTCTCGTACGTCGCGCAGAACGAGAACATTTTCGCGGGCGTCCTCGGCGCTCCCACCTTTGCGCTCTCCGGCTCGTCGACGGCGAGCGCGTCGATCGCCGCCAACATCAACTTCTATCTGCTGCTCGACAATTCCCCGTCGATGTCCCTGCCGGCGACGCAGGCCGGCATCAACACGATGGTCGCGCTCACTGCGCAACAGGACGGCGGCGAGGGCTGCGCCTTCGCCTGCCATCAGGCGAGCACCAACAATGGCGATACGGAGGGAAATCCTTGCGCCAAAACCTCCGGCTCGACCACCACGTACGCCGCCCCGACGCTCAACAGCTCCATGTCGGGATCGGGGAACTCATATTGCGCGGCCTCCAAAGGGACGCAGATCGACAACTACCAGCTCGCGCGCAACAACAGCATCACGCTGCGGCTCGACGAACTCAACAGCGCCGTCTGTTGTTCGAGCGATTCGATGATGTACACCGCCAACGCCGCACAGACTTCCTCGACGCAGACGGTTCCGCCGAAATATGAATTCTCGGCCTATTCCATGGACACGCTGTGGAACATTCCGACCACGAACAATCTCCTGATGAATATGACTTCGAATTACATGTCGGGTTGGACAACGGCCTCGGCGAATTTCGGCGTCATGGAAATGTACGCGAACAACGACGGTTGCGGCAATTCGGCCTGCACGACCGACAGCGGCGTCGGCGACGTCGCGACCAATTACGACGTCGCGTTGAGCAGCATCAACGCCACCATGCCCAACCCCGGAAACGGCACCAACGTCGCCGGCGATACGCCGCAGGAGGTGCTGTTCTTCATCACCGACGGCGTCGAGGACGAGCTGTCCGGCGGCGCGCGCCTGGAGCAGCAGATCAACGCCTCGTCGACCGCGACGGATTACTGCACGACCATCAAGAACCGCGGCATCCGCATCGCCATTCTCTATACGACCTATCTGCCGGTGCCCAACAACGCGTGGTACGAGCAATACATCGCGCCGTTCCAACCGGACATTTCTCCCGCCCTTCAGGCCTGCGCGTCGACGGGCTTGTTCTATCAAGCGGCGATCGGCGACGATCTCGGGGCGGATCTGAGCAATCTGTTCGAGACCGTCACCCAGACCGCGCACCTGACCAACTGACGCCGGCGGCCAAAGGCAGGCGCCCCTTCCCCCCTCGCGCGAGAAGGGGCGCCGCGTTCAGCCCGGATCGACAGGCGACAGACTGGACCGGGACGATGGGTCGCGCGCTGGCGCGCGGGCCGCCCGGCCCCAGGCCCTTATTGCCCCACGTTCATGGCGATGCTCGCCGACTGGCGCGGCGTCAGATAGATCGAGCCGTACAGCGTAATCGGGCTGAGCGACATGTAGAAGTTCAACGGCGTATAATCGTAATAGACCTCGCCGAGAACGAAGTAATTGCCGGCTTGCCCGGTTCCGAGCCCGCTCGGCAGGGTGATGACTTGGTTTTTCGCCCGCGCCGTGGCGCCGTTGTAGGGCTCGCTCCACTGGACCGTGGCGGTCGTCGCGCCGGCGGCGACCAGCACCTCCGAAACCACCATCGTCAGATTCGAGCCGGAATAGGGGGCGAGGACGGCGGAGGAGACGGCGAGGTCGTTGTCGATGGTGGATTCGTTCAGCGAGGGCTGACCGCTGGTGTTGGTGAACAGGACGGGCGGCCCCGCCTGCGTGATGAGGTCGGTGACCGTGCGCGCGGTCAAAGTGACCTTGCGCTGAATGGCGAAGGCTTCCGCGCCGAAAACGAGCAGGGCGAACATCAACAGCGCGCTCGGCAGGATGAGCGCGGTCTCGACGAGCGCCGAAGCGCGCGCGTCGTCGCGAAACCCTCGCCATAAACCGATCGCCCGCCGAGGCCACGAGGAACGCGCAAGCGAGTTTTCCATCATTGCGCCTCGACGATGAAGACCTGGGTGGACATCATGAGATAGGTGCCGTTGCCGAGATTGGCGAAATTGAACCCGAGCGGCAGGCCGATCACCGGCCATTGATAAAGGACCTGGAGCACCGCGATCTGTCCCGGGGTGGGCAGCGTGTAAGGCAGGGTGTTGGCCAAGGTTCCGTTGGCATTGAACGTCGGCGCGGCGGTGCTGATGGAAGTGGTCGAAGTCGCCGGCGCCAGGCCGATCATGATATTGCTGCAATTGAACAACGCGGTGATGTTGTTGCAAAGGGCGGTCTGGAACTGCGCGGCGGTCATCGGCGCCGTCTGGTTCGATGAAGTCGTCGTCGCGTTATTGGTCAGGACCATACGCGCGGTCTCTTCCGCGGCGGTTTCGAGATTGGCGTTGGCGAGGTAGATGATCGCCGTCTGCGCCGTGCCGAAAATGAGCGCGATGAAAATCGGCGCGACCAGGGCGAATTCCGTGGCCGCCCCGCCGACGCGCGAACGCGCGAACGCTCCGACGGGGCGAAGCCCGGCTTCCACGATCTTGGGTAAAAAGGCCATGCGACCCGGGACCGAAAATCCTTCGTGACCCGCGGATCGTGACAGGCAGCGATTACGAGAGGGTTACGTCGAGCGCCGAAATTTCCCTGCACCTGACGGAAACTTCGCGCGGGGCCGCGTTGTTCGGCGCTACCGACCGCCTCTTCGAACGGGCGCCGGCGCCAACCCGACGTCGTCGCGGGCTCGAGGCGGCGCATCGGGGGTTGACGAGGCGGGCTCCGAGCCCCCACAACACCCGCCCCGTCCGAGACTTTCATGCCTCTCACAGCCGCCGACCTCGTCGCCCTCTTCGACATCGAACCGATCGGCCCCGACCGGTTTATCGGACGCTCCCCGCGCAACGGCTGGTCGCGGATCTACGGCGGCCAGGCGATCGCCCAGGCGCTCGTCGCGGCTTCGCGCACCGTCGAGGGGCGCGCGCCGCATTCTCTGCACGCCTATTTCATCCTTCCCGGCGATCCCGTCGAGCCGATCCTGTTCGAGGTCGATCGCATTCGCGACGGCCGCAGCTTTACGACGCGACGCGTCGTCGCTAGCCAGCGAGGCGAGGCGATTTTCGCGCTGTCCGCGTCCTTCCATGGCGAGGCGGAGGGGCTCGACCACCAATTCCCGATGCCGCCCGCGCTCGAACCCGATCGCCTCGTCGACCCCGTCGCGGCGACCGCGCTGCTCGGCGAAAAGGCGCAAGAGCGGTTGCAGCGTCTGTTCGAGCGAATTCAGCCGATCGAATTTCGCCCGCTCGATTTCGCGCGATACGCGCCGCCCGCGCCCGGAGTCGTTCGCGAGCCCCGGCAATCCCTTTGGATCCGCATCGGCGGCGCGCTTCCGGACGATCCCGCCGTTCACCGCGCCGCGCTCGCCTATCTCTCGGACATGACGCTGCTCGACACGGCGCTGGTCGCGCACGGCCACACGATTTCCGACGGCCGCTTCCAATTCGCCAGCCTGGATCACGCCTTGTGGCTCCACAGGCCGTTTCGCGCCGACGATTGGCTGCTCTACGTCCAGGACAGCCCGAACGCGCACGGCGGGCGCGGTCTGACGCGCGGCCTGCTTTACACGCGCGCCGGCGTCTTGGCCGCCAGCGTCGCGCAAGAAGGATTGATGCGGCCGGCGCGCCCGACCCGCGGCCATGAATAGATTTTAGGCGCCTAAATTTTAGCCGTATATTTCCCTTATATCTCCCATTGTCGCCGAATTGGTCGGGCGACTGATAAAACTCCTCGACTTGTCATCGCCTTAAGTCCCTCAGCGAGAGTGGCACGCGGCTTGTAGTGATGTCGACGAACGGCGGGTCATCCGGCGTCCGGTCGACATTGCACGGGGGCATGCGCGTTTCATTTTCGATGCGCGTCGCGCCCTCCAAAATGGGGCGAAGCACATGAAAATCGTAATGGCAATCATCAAGCCGTTCAAACTCGAGGAGGTGCGCGACGCGTTGACCTCCATCGGGGTGCACGGCCTGACGGTGACGGAAGTGAAGGGCTTTGGCCGGCAGAAGGGCCATACGGAAATTTATCGCGGCGCCGAATACGCGGTCAGCTTCCTGCCGAAGCTGAAAATCGAAGTCGCGGTCAACGTCGAACTCGTCGACAAAGTGATCGACGCGATCGTCGCCGCCGCGCGCACCGGCCAGATCGGCGACGGAAAGATCTTTGTCTACTCCCTCGACTCGGCTGTCCGCATTCGCACCGGCGAAAAGGACAAGGACGCTCTGTGAGCGCGGCCCCATCCCGTTCCAATCGGAGTCTCGAACCATGAAACTGTCTCGGTTTTTCACTGGCCTAGCGCCGGCGCTGGCGATCGCCGCCTTGGTCGGCTTCGCCGCTCCCGCCCCCTTGCGGGCGGACGACGCCACGCCCGCGGCGACGGCCACGCCCGCCGCTCCCGCGCCTGCCGCTCCCGCCGCGGCGACGGCCACGCCCGCCGCTCCTGCGCCTGCCGCTCCCGCCGCGGCGACGGCCACGCCCGCCGCTCCTGCCGCCGCCAAGCCGGCGCCGCCGCCGACCCTCGCTTGCGCCGGCCCTGTCGCCGCCATCCCGGAAACCGATAAATATGCGGCCGTCCCGGCCGTGCCCGCCGTTCTCACGAGTTGCACGCCCTCGGGCGGCGACACGGCGTGGATGCTGACCTCGATGGCCATCGTCTTGATGATGACGATCCCCGGCCTCGGGTTGTTCTACGGCGGCATGGTGCGCAAGAAGAACGTCGGCGACACCGTGATGACCAGCTTCGCCATCACCTGTCTCGTCACAGTTGTCTACGCCATCCTCACCTACAGCACGACGTTCACGCCCGGGACGCCGTTTATCGGCGGTTTCAGCCGCGTGTTCCTGCAGGACATATTAAGCGACAGCGCCAATAACATCGGCAATCCCAATTCGCTGGCGCCGACGATCCCCGAGACCGTCTATATGGCGTTCCAAATGACCTTCGCGATCATCACGCCGGCGCTGATCGCCGGCTCGTTCGCCGAACGCATGAAGTTCTCGGCGATGCTGTGGTTCATCGGCCTGTGGGCGGTCTTCGTCTATTCGCCGGTCGCCCATTGGATGTGGGGTCCGGACGGCATGTTCAACTCGTCCAACGATAAGGCGGTCGTTCATGTCCTCGACTTCGCGGGCGGCACGGTCGTTCACATCGACGCGGGCGTCGCCGGCTTGATGGCTGCGCTCATGTTGGGCAAGCGCCGCGACTCCGGCCCCGCCCACAACATGGTCCTGACCTTCATCGGCGCGGCTCTTCTGTGGGTCGGCTGGTTCGGCTTCAACGCCGGTTCGGCGGTGAGCGCCGGCATGCAGGCGGGCATGGCGATGACCGTCACCCAGATCGCCACCGCCGTCGCGGCCCTGACCTGGATGTTCGTGGAATGGGCGCATCGCGGCAAGCCGACGGTCGTCGGCATCTGCTCGGGCGCCGTCGCGGGCCTCGTCGCCATCACGCCGGCTTCCGGCTTCGTCGGCCCGATCGGCTCGATGGTGATCGGCGTCGCCTGCGGCGTCGGCTGCTACCTCGGCGTCACCGCCGTGAAGCGCGCGTTCGGCTATGACGACGCGCTCGACTGCTTCGGCGTCCATGCCGTCGGCGGGGCGATCGGCGCGATCCTGACCGGCGTGCTCGCAATCAAAGAATTTGGCGGCACGCCCGGCCTCATCGAAGGCAACCCCGGGCAGGTTGTCAACCAGTTGATCGGCGTCGGCGCCGTCATCGTCTACGACGCGATCGTCTCGCTGATCATCCTCAAGGTCGTCGACCTTGCGATCGGCCTGCGCGTCAGCGCCGACGTCGAACGCGACGGCCTCGATCTCGCGCTGCACGGCGAAGTCGTGCAGTAGGCCACGCGAGTCCGGCGGCGCCGCGCCGCCGGATCCTCCCTCGCCTCCCAAACTTGGACGCCCCCCTCCTGGCGTCCATTTTTTTGCCTTCGGCCCAAGCGCGGTGAAAAGCGTTAAGGTTAGGCGGGCGTTAACTCGGCCGGCTTAGCTTCGAAAGGCGAGCGGCGTCGGACGCCGCGGCTTCGGCTGAGCGGTTGACTCATGCGTACGACGACGTTCACGTTTTTCGACTATCTGCCCGAACCGCTGCGCGAAATGCCGAAACGACGAGCGGCCGAACTGATCGGCGTCGGCGTGCTGGCGAGCCTCGCCGCCTGCTCGGCCGCGCTGCTGACTTGGTCGGTCGCCGACCCCAGCCTCAATCACGCGACGGCGACGGCGACGCCGATCCACAATCTCCTGGGCCGCCCCGGCGCGGTCGTCGCCGATATCGCGATGCAATTCTTCGGGCTCGCCTGCGTCCTCGCGCTGATCGCGCCCGCGTTCTGGGGATGGCGGCTCGTCACCCGGAAGCGCCTCGATCGGATCAGAATCAAACTCGCGCTTTGGCTCGCGGGATCTGCGACGGCGGCCGGTTGCGCCTCCTTGCTGCCCGCGCCGACGAGCTGGCCGCTGCCCACCGGCCTCGGCGGCGTCATCGGCGACGCCGTGCTGTTCGCGCCGCGACATGTTCTCGCCGGGTCGGCGCTCGGCGCGGCGCTCGTCGGTCTGACCTTGGCGGGCTTGGCCATCCTCGCCCTGACGGCCGCGGCGGGATATCACCTCATGCCGTCCGCCGACGCGGACGACGCGGCGCCGGCGGCCGGGGGCGCCCCGAGACGAGGCGCGCCGGAGCGTTACGACGGCGACGACGAAGACAGCGACGGCGAGCCCGGCTTCGCACTCGTCTCGATCGGCGCCGTGATCCACACCACACTGAGCCTGAAAAGCGCGCTGCGCCGCCTTTTCACCCGCAACACGGCGCCCGCCGCGACCCCCCGCCCGGCGCCGCGGGCCCCTTGGCTCAACCACGAAGGCGGCGATTTCGCCGCCGACCTCGCCGCTTTCGCGCCGCGATCCGACGCGCGCGCGGATCCGCCGATGACCCGTCAGGGCGCGAGCGCGGCGTCGGCGCCGCCCTCGCGCGTCGCCGGGCCGGCCGACGCGCTCAAGGCCGGACGCCGCGCGATGAGCGAAGCGCAGCTTTCGCTGCTCGACCGCGACGCCTACGAGCTGCCGCCTCTGGCACTGCTCGCCGAGCCCAAGAAGCTCGTCGCGTCGAAGATTTCCGAAGACGCGCTGGAACAGAACGCGCGGCTGCTCGAGGGCGTGCTCGACGATTTCGGCGTCAAGGGCGAAATCATCAACGTGCGCCCCGGCCCGGTCGTCACGCTCTATGAACTCGAACCCGCGCCCGGCATCAAATCGTCGCGCGTCATCGGGCTCGCCGACGACATCGCGCGCTCGATGTCGGCGATATCGGCGCGCGTCGCCGTCGTCCAGGGACGCAACGCCATCGGCGTCGAACTGCCGAATCAGCGGCGCGAGACGGTGTACCTGCGCGAATTGCTGGCCAGCCAGGATTTCGAAAAGACCAAGCACCGCCTCGCCATCGCGCTCGGCAAGACGATCGGCGGCGAACCGGTGATCGTCGATCTCGCGCGTATGCCGCATCTGCTGGTCGCCGGCACCACCGGCTCGGGCAAGTCGGTGGCGATCAACACCATGGTGATGAGCCTGCTCTATCGCCTCAAGCCCGAGCAATGCCGGCTCATCATGGTCGATCCGAAGATGCTGGAGCTTTCCGCCTACGACGGCATCCCGCATCTGCTCACCCCCGTCGTCACCGATCCGAAGAAGGCGGTCGTCGCGCTGAAATGGGCGGTGCGCGAAATGGAGGACCGCTACAAAAAAATGTCGAAGCTCGGCGTGCGCAACATCGACGGCTTCAACGCGCGCGTCGCCGAGGCCGCCGCCAAGGGCGAGACGATCGCGCGCACGGTGCAGACCGGCTTCGACCGCGAGACCGGCGAGGCGATCTACGAGCAGGAGGAGATGGAGTTCTCCGAACTGCCCTATATCGTCGTCGTCGTCGACGAAATGGCCGACCTGATGATGGTCGCCGGCAAGGATATCGAGGGCGCGATCCAGCGCCTGGCGCAGATGGCGCGCGCCGCCGGCGTCCATATCATCATGGCGACCCAGCGCCCCTCGGTCGACGTCATCACCGGCACCATCAAGGCGAACTTCCCCACCCGCGTCTCCTTCCAGGTGACGAGCAAGATCGACAGCCGCACGATCCTGGGCGAGCAGGGCGCCGAGCAACTGCTCGGCCAGGGCGACATGCTGTACATGGCGGGCGGCGGCCGCATTTCGCGCGTGCACGGCCCCTTCGTCGCCGACGGCGAAGTGGAACGGATCGTCGCCCATCTCAAGGCGCAGGGCCAGCCGGAATATCTGAGCGCGATCACCGAGGAGAACGCCCTGGAAGACGACGAAGTAGAGGCCGCCCCGGCCGGGTCGCTCGGCTCGATGGACGCCGAGGAGGCGGGCGACTACTACGACCGCGCGGTCAACATCGTGCTTCGCGACCGCAAATGCTCGACCAGCTACATTCAGCGCCGCCTCTCGGTCGGCTACAACAAGGCCGCTTCGCTGGTCGAGCGCATGGAGGAGGAGGGCGTCGTCGGCCCGGCCAATCACGCGGGCAAACGCGAAATCCTGATCGGCAATGGGGCGGACCGAGGGCCGTTCCGGGACGACGAGGACGAGTGAGGCGGCGGGGCGGAGCGCGTCCGGGCTTGCGTCACGACGTCTCGTCGAGCCGCGCGATTTGCTCTTCGATCGCGGCGAGCAATTTGGGAACGCTCTCATTCACGGTGCGCCAAACGAATTCTTCGGCGACGTTGTCGTAGTCGTGGCGGTAAATATTGCCGGCGCCGATGATCGCGCGCCAGGGCAAGTCTGGCCGACGCTCGCGCAGTCCAGCGGGGAGACGGCGCGCCGCTTCGGAGATGATCTCCAGCGCGCGCGTCACTGCGTAGAACGACCGTCGATCGGCGGCGAAGACTTCAAACGACATTCCCGCGACGAATTCCGTCGCCAGTCGGCAATTGTCCCTGATATCGTAAAGCGCCAAGCGGGTTCGGTTAGAACGCATGCAGCGCCTCGCGCTCGGCCGAGGGGCGGACGAACGGCTTCAATTTCCTGCGATTGGAAACGTCGACGCGGGCCGGAAACAAGTCGGCGAGGTACTGCGTGATTTCGACGTACTCGAATACGCCGATGGGCGCCTCGGGCGCGATCTCGATCATGATGTCGATGTCGCTGTCCGAGCGATTGTCGCCGCGCGCGCGCGAACCGAACAGCGCGGCGTGCGCGACGCCCCGCGCGCGTAGCGCGGCCTCGTTGGCGCGAAGCGTGGCGATGATGGTTTGGCGGTCCATGGCGGCATCCTAGCACGTAGGGGACTTGCCTGACATAAGCGAGGCTCAGGGGGCGCGTCACGGGCGCGCGCCGATGTCCGAATTACGCGAATTACGAAATTACGAATTACGAATTACGGTGACACGCAGTTGGAGTGGACCCCGAAAGTGCGACACGGCTAATTCAGTGACAGGCTTCGTGAGAAGGAGCTTGGAATTGAAGATGCCGCGTCTTTTGTCGAGGGAAGAGAAGGAAGCGCTGGTTCGCCGGC
>JBEKAL010000111.1:0-11735 GCA_050015935.1 Roseiarcus sp. | reverse complement strand
ACGCTCAGATGGTCGACGACCCGAGCCATGTCCGCCTCCTGCGAATCATGGCTCTTCCATCTATCATCCTGATCCCCCCTCCGGAATCCCCCCTCGTCGAGTCAATCGCCCGGAAACCGTATCATACGGTCGATAGTTATGCGCACTGTCACCGTAACGCGGAACTCAAGTGCGCCGAAGTCACTTACGAAGAGCTGGCGGAACGGCTCACAGAGCACGGCTTCAAAGAAACCAAGGCGAGCGTAGCGAACAAGCTCTCCCGCGCAACAATGAGCGCGCATTTTTTTCTCGCAAGCCTAGCAGCTATTGGACGCGAGGGTGTAAGATTGGATGATGTTTAGCCCGCAAGGTAATTCAGTGTATGAACGGCGAGCCAACCGGCCAAAACAAGCCCCCCCAACAAGGGAAGCCACCAAAGCGCCGGCCAGCGATAATCCGCATATTCCGCACCCTTGAACGCTATGAGAACCGCCGCATACGTCGCGGCAAGCAGGAGAAGTCCGATCGCGATCTGATAATGGCGCGATGGACTCGGCGCGTGGGAATATTCACCGGTGCCCTCGTAGCGGTAAGCGTCGTAACCGGCGGGATTTTCTTGTGTCAGTTGACCACCATGCGAGGGCAACTGAATGTTATGGAGGCCGATCAGCGACCGTGGGTTTCGCTCGCGAATCAGCCAATCATCTCCAATTCGTTTCGCTTGGTCGCACCCAATTGGGCAATGACGGAATTGACTGTCAATTTGAAAAATACCGGCAAAACACCGGCCCGAAACATCTTCATCAAATTGAAGATTATCGGTCTTCCTGAGGCTGGCGACTTGCTCGCCGCTCAGGAGTATGTGTGCCCTCAAAAGTGGCCAGCGGCCCCCCGTAACAGCGAGCAACTGGAGCTTACGATCTTCCCGGGTGACATCGTACAATTGCCGGTGTCTCTCGATCTTATTGAAAGTGATCTTGGGCCACTTCGCCAAATGAACGCGCAACATCACGCTATTGTATCGGCTATTGTTGGTTGTGTCGTTTATAGATTCATTTCTGAAAGCGATTACCATCAAACTGGAATGATTTTCGAATTTCTCCGGAAGGCGCCAAGCCCCACAACGAATTTCGCCATTGATATCGACGACGGCCCCTATCAGCCGGGCGACTTGGTCCTTCGCTACAGCATGTTCGGAACCGGCCCCGCCAATTGAGAAGAGAGCCAATAGACCGATGGCGGCCCAAGCCGCGCGCGCCCGCACGGCGCGCCTCCTAACTCATGATTCGCTCCCGCGATCTAGGAATGCGACCGGCAAAGCGCTTGTGGCAGGTGCGCCGGGATACCGGTATTTTCGATGTTACGTCAAAGCGCTAGATCGGAATCCGTAGGAGGCCCCATTCCGGCGCCGAAACACGCTCTCGGCAGCGAAATCCGTTTCGGTCTACGGCTCTCCTATCCGCCGCGACGCTCACAGCTTATTGAGCAATCGGGCCGCATCTCTTAGCGACTGGCGATCCTCGAAAAAATCGCTCCAGGCGTCTGGACGTTTGAGCCGCTCGGCAAAATTCCCCATGTTGAAATCGGAAGGGATCAGCGCGGGTTTGACCGCCGACCATTCCAACGGGGTCGAAATGGGGGCTTTCTCGCGCCGCCGGACGGAATAGGGCGCCGCCACGGTTTGACCAAAACCGTTCCGGAATGGATCCAGGTAGACGCGTCCCCGCCGCGCTGCGACCGAATGTTCGACAGTTAATTCATCGGGGCGCGCAGCCGCCACGCGCGCAACAAATGACTCGGCGAATGCGAGAACTTCGTCCGCGTCCGGCCCGGCGCGGATCGGCGCCATAACATGCATGCCCCGGCTCCCCGAAGTCTTAGCGAAAGACGCCAGCTTCAGGACGTCCAAGGCTGCTTTGACATGCAGTCCCGCACGGGCGGCGTCTTCAAACTTTCCCGACTCGGGATCAATATCAATACAAAGCCAGTCCGGCCGCCGGGGCGAACTCGCGCGGCTCGCCATGACGTGCACGGCGATGCAGCCCAAGTTCGCGAGCGCTAGCTGCGTGACCAGCAAGCCGCCGACGACATAATCGGTGAACTTGCCGGTATCGGCCGCATGCGCGATCCGCTTGGTTGGCGTTCCGGGAGGCATGCCCTTTGGTTTTTGCTTTTGAAAGAAGCACTCGCCTCGCATCCCATCGGGGCAACGCTCAAGGGACAGCATGCGATCCTTTACGTATGGTGAGAGCATTGGGAAGATCACGTCGTAATACTCAACTAGGTCGAGCTTCGTATAGCCTTCCTCCGGCCAGAAGACCTTGTCGGGATGCGACACGACGATCGGCAATTTCCCGGATACAGATTGCGTGATCTTGGTCCTCTTCATGCGGGGAGCTCCGGCAAGAGCACGTCCTCGGGACGTTTGTCCTCGCGCAAACCTAGAAAAACCGGCTGGCGGAGCTTCCTGTCTGCGGTCCACTCATGGAACGAGATTTGGGCGATGAGCCGTGGCGCAAGAAAAGTCACGCCCTTCTCGCGCGGAGGGTCCAGTAATGCGGGTTGTGACGTCACAAATGGTTGGAACTCATGGTGCAGCCTGGCTAGAGTGTTCTGGTCGAACCCCGTCCCGACTTTGCCGACGTACCGTAGCCTACCCTTTTCGTAAGCCCCGAGAAGAAGCGCGCCAAAATATTGCCTGGATCCGGCCGGCTTCGTATATCCGGCAATCACGAACTCGTCCTCCTGGTGAACTTTCACTTTCAGCCACTTGGTCGAGCGGGCTTCCACGTACGGAGAGGAAAGATCTTTCGCGACCAATCCCTCGTATCCGCGGCGCCGCGCGATGCGGAAAGCCGTGACGCCGTTGGTCGCCAGTCTGTGAGACGGCAGCAGCGTCTCGTTCGAGCCCATCGATCTCTCCATCATAGCGCGTCGCGTGGACAGTGGTTCAGGCCGCAGATCTTTGCCCTCATAAAAAAGGCAATCAAAGACCGCGTACACCGGTTCGCCCTTTCCCTGCTGAAGGAGCTGAAATCGGGAAACCCGCCTGCTATCAAACACGACAACCTCGCCGTCGAGAAGGAGGGTGTCGACTTTAAGAATCTGGATTGCCGCCGCAATGCGAGGGAAGCCGTCCGTACGATCTTTTCCATTCCTGGACAGCAACCGGACCCGATCCTCTTCTTTGTAGGCAAGGATCCGATCGCCGTCGTATTTCTCCTCATAGACCCATCCGGGTTTGTCGAACGGCTCGGAAACGAGCGTAGCGAGCATGGGCTGAACGCGAAATGGAATCCGGTTGTTCAAGACCGTTGCCCTCTCGGCTCGATGCGTCCTGGCGCCGACTTCGCCCTCGCTGCACGTCGCCCCTTACCGGCCGGATCGACCCTCGAAGCTCTTTCGACGTCGCCCCCTTCGTCCCGTGCGATGTCCGCAAGAAGACGTCGGCTCGCAACGGAGCGCGGCTGTTCCTGCGTCACGTCCTTCGAAGATGCGTACCGATCGCGGTGTTTGATAAGGAGCCAGGCGGATCGAGAGGCGGTTTTCCCAAAGCCGCGGGTGCGAATCAAAACCCACGAACCTTGGAGTTTTTCGCCCTGAAGCATGAACTTGATCTCGCCCCTTTGCAATGAAGCGTCCACGTCGGCGTCTTCCGGTCGCCAGGTTCCTCGATCCCATAGCATCACCGTTCCCGCGCCATATTGACCGGCGGGAATCACCCCCTCGAAATCAGAATATTCGACCGGGTGATCTTCCGTCTGCACCGCGAGACGCTTCACGGCCGGATCGAACGAGGGGCCCTTCGGCATGGCCCATGAAAGGAGCACGCCACGCCATTCCAGACGAAAATCGTAGTGGAGATGCGTCGCCATGTGCTCCTGTACAGCGTAAATGAGCGGCTCATTCCCCTTCTTCAGGGGATTGCTTGCTCCCGGCGGTTCGGGCGTCACACCGAAGTGGCGCTTCTTGCGGTATTCGTTGAGTTTCATACCATCCTGAATAGGAGCGCGGCGATCTTGAATTGCATTGATCCGGATCAATGGGAGTTGAGAACAAATCAGCTTCTAAGCAAAATTTGTCGGTTGATCCGACAGTCTGTCGCCCGACCCGACAGATGGAGTAAGGATCGTGAAATACGACAACGACACCAAACGGGACGTGGAAGACGAGCTCCGGTGGTCCCCGAACATCGACGCCGCTGACATCGCAGTCGCTGTGAAGGGCGCCATCGTCAAGAACAGGTGGGTCACCCTCGAAGGCGCGGTTGAGCGGCGTCGCCAGATGGAGACGGCGAGAAGATCGGAAGCCGCTCTCCTCGCCGCCAAAATGTCACCGTTGTCGCGCCTATCTCACGACGGGGCCGCCGCGGGAGCGCCAACCGTTCATGCCGCTGGCGTAGTGGCGAACGTCGGTCGCGCCCGCGCCATGGGCGCGGCGCAAAGCCGCGCCCGAGCGCGCGCCCGAGAGGCAAACGAGAACCGCGCGCTTGCCCGCCGGCAAATGTTCCAGCCCGAAGCGCGACAAAGGCAAATTGATCGCGCCGGGAATGTGACCGCCGGCGAATTCGTGCGGCTCGCGCACGTCGACGACGACGCAGGACTTGTCGCGCATGGCCTGCAGCAGTTCGTCGTGGCCGATCTCCCGCGGCGGCGCGTCCGCATCGGCTCTGGCGCAGAATCTCGAAAATCTCATCGGCGTCCTATCCGTTGTTCGCCGAGGCGGCCTTAGCCGCCTCGAACTGGGTGAAGGCTCCGAGGGCGTGGCTCGCGTACATCGCCGAAGGGCCGGCGCCCATATAGATCGCCATCCCCAGCGTCTCGAGAACCTCCTCGCGCGAGGCGCCGCCCTCGACGGCGGCCTTGGCGTGAAAGGCGATGCAGTCGTCGCAGCGCGCCGCGACTGAGATCGCGAGCGCGATCAGCTCCTTGGTCTTGGCGTCGAGCGCCTTGGGGGCGAGCGCCGCCTGGGCGATTGCCGTGAAGGCCTTCATCACCTCTCCCGCGCCGCCGCGCAGGTTCCTTAAGTCCGCGCTGAGATCCTTCGTCGTCGAAGGCCAATCTTTTTGCGTCATGACGTCTCCTTGTGGTTCGGCCGCATTCGGACTTGGCCTTGGCGGCGCGTTCGTCGTCTCTACGCCCTATGTAGCTCGCTGGGATCGCCGGCAAGGCGAGTGCGGTCGAGGACGCGACGCCGAACGGCAGCGAAATGGCGAGCCGCGGAAAACCGCGGCGGCGACGAAAGGCAAGCGGCGCGGCGAACGTTCCTTGGATCGAGGCTTGACATATATATGATAATAATCTAATTTAGCAAGCATGAATTTAGAAGCGCTTGTATTGCAGGCGGACGCCTGCGGAGTCGTTGCTCGAGACGGCCGCCGACAAGCGCCAGCGGGCGATCGTCTGCGAGCCGCTCGGCGGCGCGATCGGATCGAGTCAGTCCGCGCTGTCGCGGCGTCTGGCGCGATCGCGTGGCGAAGCCGAGCGACCTTCTCGACGATTTTTTTTGCACGCCCGATTGCGGCGTGAAGCGACGAGCGGACAAGGGAGCAAAGAAATGACGATCGATCGGGCTGTCATGGCGTTCGCGGGAACGGTGATTCTGTTCAGCCTGGCGCTGGCGGAATGGCGCAGCGCGTTTTGGCTGCTGCTGACGGCGTTCGTCGGGCTCAATCTGATCCAAGCTTCGATAACCGGCTTCTGCCCTGTCGCGACGCTGTTGAAGCGGTTCGGGGCGAGGCCGGGCCAGGCGTTTTTCTGACGGTTTCGCCGGCGCGCTTGAGCGCCGTGCGAGTCTCGGATCGGATTTGTCGCCCTTCGGCCATGACGAGGAAAGCGGAGCGTTCCCATGAATTACTATTTCGCGCGGGTCGTCGAACCCGGCTTTGACGAAGCTGTCGCAAGGATCGTCGACGCGCTGAAACAGGAGGGCTTCGGCGTTCTGACCGATATCGACGTCGCCGCCACGATGAAGCAGAAGCTGGGCGTCGATTTTCGCAAATATCGCATCCTCGGCGCGTGCAATCCGGCGCTTGCCCACAAGGCGCTGACAGCGGAAGACAAGATCGGCGTGATGCTTCCCTGCAACGTCATCATCCAGGAGGACCATGCGGGGAAGGTGGAGGTCGCGGCGATCGACCCGCGGGCGGCGATGGAGCGGGTTGGCAATCCGGCCCTTGCGGAGATCGCCCATGAGGTCGCGGAAAAGCTCGGGCGCGTCCTGCGAGCCGTTTAGCCGGGCGAGGCCGTTCGGTGTCGCGTCGGCGCGGTTCCTGCCCCGATATGCACAAGCGCGAAAGTGTCGGGTCTTCGTTCGATCCCGTGAGATTATTGCTCCTTCCGGGCGTTCCGCCTAGACTTGTCATGTTGATCGGAGAGGCCATGCCTGTGGCGCGCGATCGCGTCTCGCCCCAAGATAGGCGGCGCCGAAGCGGCGATCGCGCCGACGCCGCGATGGCGGCGGATTGCTCGGCGGAGTTGGCGCGTTGACGCTCGTGCGGCCCGAGATTGAAACGAACGGACTCGAACTCCACGCCGATCGGGCGGCGGCGATGCTGCGGTCGATGGGGAGCAAGTGGCGCTTGCTCGTGTTGTGCAATCTCGTTCACGGCGAAAGGTCCGTGGGCGACCTTCAACGGATCATCGGGCTGAGCCAGTCCGCGCTGTCGCAACATCTGGCCGTTCTGCGTCGGATGAAACTCGTGCAGGTCCGTCGTTCGGCGCAGACCATCTATTACCGGCTATCCGGACGCGAAGTCGCGGCGATCCTGAATACGCTCTATGGTCTGTACTGCGCGCCGGAAGGCGACAGCTGCGGGGTCGACGCGTCCGGCGTCTGACGTCGTCCGCCGCGCGCCAGTTCAGCTTGTCGCGCAGCGCTTCGACCGCGCCCGCGATGATGATCGGCGGCCCGCGCAAAGCCGCGGCGCGCGCTTGGGCCGCGATCGTCCTGAGCGCGCCGGCGACGACGCGCTGATCGGCGCGGGCGCCGTTGTCGACGACGGCGGCTTCGCGCCGTAGCGGGCTTTGCCAGGTCGAATCGAATCGCCGCTATGCAGGTTTGGCCGCCCCGCTCTTGGGAAGCGGCGGCTTGAAGCGGCCGTCGGCGGCGGTCCAGCCTGCGTCGACCAGCAGATGCGACCCCGTGACGTAGGAACTGGCGTCGGAGGCGAGGAACACCACCGCGCCTGCCAGTTCGGAAGGATTCGCCCATCGCCCCAGCATCGATTTCTCGGCGTAAGCGCGATACCACGCTTCGTTCTGCTTGATCTGTTGGGAGAGCGGCGTTTCGACGACGCCAGGAGCGATGACGTTGGCGCGGACGCCGGATTCGCCGAGTTCGGCGGCGAGCGCCCGGACCATCTGCAGCGTGCCGGCCTTGGTGGCGGCGTAGACGCCTTGCCCCGGCTCGACGACTTGCGCGCGCACGCTGGAGAAGGCGATGATGCTGCCCTTTCCGCGCTCCGCCATGCCCGGCGCGAAGGCGCGCAGCGCGCGGAAGACGCCCTTCAGGTTCAGGCCGATCACGCGATCGAATTCTTCGTCGGTGACGTCGACGAGCGGCTTGCGCACGTTGATCGAGGGCGTGATGACGAGCACGTCGGGGGCGCCGACGGTCTTGGCGGCCTCGGCGACGCTGGCGGAATCGCAAAGGTCGATTTGCAGCGCTTCGGCCGCTCGGCCTTCGGCCTTGATCGCCTGAGCCGCGTCTTTCGCCTTGGCGAGGTCGATGTCGCCGCAGATCACGTGTGCGCCGAAGCTCGCCAGAGCGAAACAACTCGCGCGGCCGATGCCGCTCGCGCCGCCGATCACCAGGGCGCGCCGGCCGCTTAGATCGAACATCCTGGAATAGTCGTTCATGAAGGTTCCTCCTGCGCCAATCTCGTTACGGTCGCGCGCGAGCTCGGCGGCGGTTCGGGCCAGGCGCGCGCCTCGGGGGCGCGCATCGCCTCGAACGCCATGGCGACGCCGAGCACGCCGACATCGTCGAAGCGACGGCCGACGATTTGCAGGCCGATGGGCAGGCCTTCGTCGCCGTAGCCGCAATTGATCGTCGCCGCCGGCTGCTCCGACATGTTGAAGGCGACGGTGAAGCCGATGTGCGGAAAAGGATTGAGCGGATCGTCGCTCGGCGAGGCCGATTCGGCGGGGTAGGCCGTGATCGGCGCGGTGGGCGACAGCACGAAATCGTAGGGCAGCGTCGCCTGGATCGCCGCCTTGCGCATCGCCATGATCTGGCTGAAGCCGTGGAACACCGCTTCGCCGCTGAGGCCTGTCGCCGATTCCGCCCAGGCGCGGATGAACGGCAGGATTCTTTCGCGCGGTTCGGGCGGCGTCGCGCGGATGTCGATCAGCGCGCGCATGCGCCAGAAGCGGTCGAGCCCGTCGAGCATCTCCTGGGTCAGAAACGGCTTGAGCGGCTCGACGATCGCGCCGGCGGCCGCGAAGACGCGCGCCGCGCGCTCGACCGCCGCGCGCACCGGCGCCGTCGCGGCGTCGCCGCAGCCGGCGTCGATGAGAAGGCCGACGCGCAGGCCGCGCAGTTGCGCCGGCTTGATGCGCCAATCGAGGTTCTGCGGCGGCAGGCTCGTATAGTCGCGCGCGTCGGGCTGGGCGAGGCTCGCCATCGTCAGCGCCGCGTCGGCGACGCTGCGCGTCAGCGGCCCGGCGACGCGCCCGATATAGGGCGGATCGATCGGCGCCCGCCCGGCGCTCGGCTTGAGCGCGAAGATTCCGCACCAACCCGCCGGCAGGCGCACCGAGCCGCCGATGTCGGTGCCCAGATGCAGCGGGCCGTAGCCGGCCGCCGCCGCCGCCGCCGCCCCGGCCGACGAGCCGCCGGGATTGCAGCGGAGGTCCCAGGGATTGCGCGCCAGCGCATGAAAGCTCGAAAGGCCCGACGACAACATGCCGTAGTCCGGCATCGTCGTCTTGGCGAACAGAATGGCGCCGGCTTCGCGCAATCGCGCCGCGGGCGGCGCGTCGGCGGCGGCCGGCGCGAGTTCGCTCGCCGCCGTGCCCAGCGGGATCGGCTCGCCCTTGGTGGCGATGTTGTCCTTGACGGTCGCCGGCACGCCGTCGAGCGGCCCGATCGGCGCGCCGCGCCGCCAGCGCTCCTCGGACGCGCGCGCTTCCGTCAGCGCGCGCTCCGGCGCCAGGAGATAGGTCGCGTGAATATGCGGCTCGAAGCGCGCGACGCGCTGCAACACGTCGCGCAACGCCTCGACCGGCGACAGCGCGCCGCTGCGATAGCCGTCGAGCAGCGCGACGGCGGTTAGTTCAAAGGGGCGCATCAGAGGTTCGCATGTTGCCTTGATCGGAGCGGCAAATCACCCACGCTTTCACCCAACCTCTCTCCGCAAGCGGGGAGAGGAGAAGATCGGCGCCGCGCGCTCCTCTCCCCGCTTGCGGGGAGAGGCAGGGAAGGGGCGGGGTGATTGGCCGCAGGCGCGCTCCTATTTCCACGACATCGCCGAGAGGTCGTTGACGAAGATCGGCGCGTTCTTCCATAGGCCCTTCAGCTTGGCGTCGGCGACGACGATGTTCGGCAACTGGAACAGAAACGCGTTGACGCAGTCGTCGGCGATCTTGCGCTGCGCCTCGCCGATCGCCTTCTTGAAGGCGTCGATGTCGGGCGCCGCCTCGAGCCGCGCGAAGATGTCGCGGAAGGCTGGGCTGTCGTATTGGAAATAGTAGTCGGGCTTGGCGTAGACGCCGATGTCGAGCGGCTCGACGTGGCTGATGATCGTCAGGTCGAAGTTATGGGCCTTGTAGACGCCCGACAGCCATTGCGCCCATTCGACGTTTTCGATTTTCGCTTCGATGCCGACCTCGGCGAGTTCGGCGGCGATGACTTCGCCGCTCTTGCGCGCGTAATCGGGCGGCGGCAGGGTCAGCGTCAGCTTGAGCGGCGTCTCCACGCCGGCCGCCTTGAGCAAGGCCTTCGCCTTGGCCGGGTCGTGCGGATATTGCCCGGTCAGATCGACATAGCCGGGATCGTTGGGCGTGAGGTGGCTGCCGATCGGCGCGCCGAGGCCGTTCATCGCGCCGTCGATGATCGCCTTGCGGTCGATCGCGTAGGCGATCGCCTGGCGGACGCTGAGATCGTCGAGCGGCTTGCGCTTGTTGTTGATCGCGAGGATCGTCTTGCCCTCGGTGCCGCCGATCAGCGCCTGGAAGCGCGGATCGCTCTGGAATTGCGCGAGACCGTGCACGCCGGCGAAGCGCGGGAATTCGTCGACGTCGCCGGCGAGCAACGCCGCGACCTCCGCCGAGGGGTCGCTGATGAAGCGGAACGTCGCATGCGCGATCGCGATTCTGCCCGCGTCGCGAAAACCGTCCCATTTGTCGAGCGTGACGGAGACGCCCTTGTTCCAGGCGGCGAGCTTGTAAGGGCCGGTGCCGACCGGGTTGGTCGCCTCGCTCGCCGCGCTCTTTTCGTCGATGACGACCGCCGTGTTCAGGCCGAGGTGAAACAGAGCCTGGAAGCTCGGCGCCTTGAACTTCAGCGTGACGACGTCGGGATCGCTGGCGTCGATCGATTCGATCGAGGCGAAGAAGGCCTTTTCCTTGTTGGTCGAATCCTTGGCCGCGGCGCGCTCGAAGGAGAATTTCACGTCTTTCGAGGAAAAGGTCTCGCCGTCCTGGAACTTGACGCCTTTGCGCAAGGCGAAGGTCAGCGTCTCGAGGTCCGGCGAAAAACTCCATTTTTCCGCCAGCAGCGGCGTGACGGAGAAGTCCTCGTTGATCTTCGTCAGCCCCTCGAAGATGTTGTAGTGCGTGATTTCGCCGATCGCGGTCGCTGCGCCGGTGGTCGGATCGAGCCCCGGCGGCTCGAGCGTCATCCCGATCGTCACGCTGTCCTTCGCCGCCGCGGCGGGCGCGGGAACGGCGAGCGCGCCCGCAGCCGCGAAGGCGACGCCGAGCGCGAGAACGAGGCGGGAGGGGATAAGCATGCGACGCTCCATGGTCGGACGCGAGGGCGCCGGACAATACCATCCGGTGCCGCCGCGGCGTCAAGCGGCGGCGAAAGGGTTGTGGGTCCGTTTGATTGTTTCGCGTTCATCCCGAAGCGGAAGTTCGCGCTGCAGCGGAAATCAAGCTGACCGCGCGAAAACTCGAGCGTATGGCGGGTCAATCAAATCCTTCGCGGAATTTTGGCCCGCTTTGAGCGATCGGAAGCCAGCCGATCGCGCGCGTCTCGACCGGCGCGTGCGAGGGCGGGCGGTTTGACGGGTCGGAGCCATGCGATCGAGAGCGGCATGAGCGGCTCTCGGCGGGTCAGGCGCCCGAGCGACGCGCCGTTTCGCCGCTCGGAGGCGAACGCACTTGTCCGATCGTCGGCCGGGAGCTCGAGCGACTTGGCGTCAGCGACCGCGAGACGGAGCGAACGGATTTGAGTTCGAAGGAGCGGCGCCGGAGTAAGATTCGACGCAACTCAAGAGATCGGGCAGCAGCTTGGACGTGTCGGTGAGATTGAAGCCGAAGTTCTCTGAGGCCGCCGCGACATTGAGTCTTTCGCCACCCATGAATCTCTTGAACAAGGCCACGTCGGGAGCCAACGGGACCCGGACCCCGGCGACGACGAACGCGATCGCGGTCGCCGTATCGGGAGGCGCGTAGTCGAAGGTGAAGATGAGCGAGTAGGAGGCTCCCGGAGTTAGCTTCCATGCGGGGTTGAAGAAGGCCATGCTCCACTCGAAGGCGCGAGTGACCCTGAACCCGAGCGTGACGCCGTTATCGTATGGGACTTCGGCT
>JBEKAL010000110.1:0-11865 GCA_050015935.1 Roseiarcus sp. | reverse complement strand
GCCGCGATCATGCGGAAGCTCGTCGTCCTCGCCAACGTCCTCATCAAAGAGGATCGCCCCTGGCGGCCAATCCATGCTTGACTTCCAACACAGATGCTCATCCGGCCGCGCTTCGCGCGTCCGCCTTCCCCCGTAAGGGTAAAGGACCGGGGAGAGCGGCCCCGCTCAGGTCTGCGGCTGCGGCGCCAAGCCGGCGTCGGGGCCGAAGCTGCGCGGTTTGCCGGTCGCCGGCACGGCGGGGCGCGGCGGGGCCGGCGGCTCCTTGTCGACCGAGTCGCGCACCGGGCGAACGCCTTTGAGCAGCCCGACGATTTCCTCGCCCGTCAGGGTCTCGAATTCGATCAGGCCCTCGGCGAGGGCTTGGAGGTCGGCGCGGCGTTCGGTCAGGATGCGCGTGGCGGTCTCGTGCGCCTCGTTGACCAGCCGGCGCACTTCCTCGTCGATCGTCTTCGCGGTCTCCTCGGAGATGTTCTGCTGGTGGCCGAGCGAATAGCCGAGGAACACCTCGTCCTGGTTTTCGCCGTACATGACGGTGCCGAGCTTCTCGGAGAAGCCGAGCCGCGTCACCATCGCGCGCGCGATCTTGGTCACCTGCTGGATGTCGCCGGCGGCGCCCGAAGTCACCTTGTCCTTGCCGAACACCAGTTCCTCGGCGACGCGTCCGCCCATCGACATCGCGAGCATGGCGATCAGTTGTTCGTAGCTCTGCGAAATCTCGTCGCGTTCGGGCAGCGACTGCACCATGCCGAGCGCGCGGCCGCGCGGAATGATCGTCGCCTTGTGGATCGGCGTGCTCGCGGGCATGCTGACCGAGACCAGGGCGTGGCCGGCTTCGTGATAGGCGGTCAGCCTCTTCTCCTCCTCGGTCATCATCAGCGTGCGCCTCTCGGCGCCCATCATGATCTTGTCGCGCGCGTCCTCGAACTCGACCCGGGTGACGACGCGCTTGCCGCGCCGCGCCGCCAGCAGCGCCGATTCGTTGACCAGGTTCATCAGGTCGGCGCCGGAAAAACCCGGCGTGCCGCGCGCCACCACCTTGAGATCGACGTCCGGCGCGAGCGGAACCTTGCGCACATGCACCTTCAGGATCTTCTCGCGGCCGATGAAGTCCGGGTTGGAGATGACGATCTGCCGGTCGAAACGGCCGGGGCGCAGCAGCGCCGGGTCGAGCACGTCGGGCCGGTTGGTCGCGGCGATGATGATGATGCCTTCGTTCTGCTCGAAGCCGTCCATTTCGACGAGCAATTGGTTGAGCGTCTGTTCGCGTTCGTCGTTGCCCCCGCCGAGCCCAGCGCCGCGATGGCGCCCGACCGCGTCGATTTCGTCGATGAAGATGATGCAGGGCGCGTTCTTCTTGGCCTGCTCGAACATGTCGCGCACGCGGGACGCGCCGACGCCGACGAACATCTCGACGAAATCGGACCCCGAGATGGTGAAGAACGGCACGTTCGCTTCGCCCGCCACCGCACGCGCCGTCAGCGTCTTGCCGGTGCCCGGCGGGCCGACGAGCAGCACGCCGCGCGGGATGCGCCCCCCGAGCTTCTGAAACTTTTGCGGATCGCGCAGGAATTCGACGATCTCCTGCAAGTCTTCCTTAGCCTCGTCGATGCCCGCCACGTCCTCGAAGGTGACGCGGCCCTGCGCCTCGTTGAGGAGCTTCGCCTTGGACTTGCCGAAGCCCATCGCCTTGCCGGCGCCGCCCTGCATCTGCCGCGACATGTAGATCCACACGCCGAGGAACAGCAGCAGCGGCAAACCGTTGATCAGCAGCGTCAACAGCCAGGAATTGCCGTCCGACGGCGGCCTGGCGGTGATCGTCACGTCCTTCTTATAGAGCGTGTCGACGAGCCCCGGATCGTTCGGCGCATAGGTGACGAACGCTCGCCCGTCCTTGTAATGCCCGGAAATATCCGCGCCGGCGATCGTCACGTCGCGGACATGGCCGGCGTCGACCTCGGTCAGCAACTGGCTGAACGTGATGTCGCTGCTCGGCGCCTTCTGGGCTGGGCTCTGGAACAGAGTGACCAACGCCAGGACGAGCAGGAAAATGATCACCCACAGGGCGAAATTGCGAAAATTCGGGTTCATCGCTTTCCCATCGACAGCGGCGCGGCCGGAAAGTCCCGAACCAACTCCGACTGTCCCAAAACGTCATTTAAGCGCGCCGGGCACGAATGCCAAGTGAACGAAGACTCTGAACGTCGAGTGAAGAGCGCCAACGCGGCTTTTTCGCGGCCGGCTCGTCTTTTATTCTAGAGTTCTCGCAGGAAGGCGGCGGGCTTCCGCCCAAGGATGCGCCATGCGCCGATCATGCCCAGTCCGACCGTCAGCGCCAGCCCCGCGCCGGCCGCGGCGAGGGCCGGCGCCGGAGCGAAGATGAAATCGAAGCCCATGACGTCGACGACGACGACATAGGCCGCGAGAGTTCCGGCCGCGACGCCGAACGCCGCCGCCGCCCCGCCGAGCAGCGCGTATTCGATCAGAAACATCGCGACGAGCCGCCCGCGGGTCGCGCCCAATATCTTCAGGATCACCGCGTCGACGATGCGGGCGCGCCGATTGGCCGCCAGCGCTCCGGCAAGGACGAGAACCGAGGACGCCAGCGCTATCCCCGAGGCCGATCGGATCGCCAGCGCCAATTTGGCCGTCAGCGCCTCGATCGTTTCCAGCGCGTCGCGCACCCTGACCGCCGCGACGGAGGGAAAATCGCGCGCCGCGGCCTTCATCAGGGCGCCTTCGCTCGCCGCATCCGCCTCGCTCGACAGCGCCGCGGCGACGAGAACCGTATACGGCGCCCCTCTGAAGGTGTGGGAGGAAAAGACGAAGACGAAATTGATCGCGAAACTTCGCCAGTTAACCTTACGCAAATTGTAAATAGTGGCGGTGATGTTGCGACCGAGAACATTGACCGTGATCGTATCGCCGATCTTCAGGCCGAGCCCTTCGGCGACGCCGGCCTCGAGCGAGACCAGCGGCGGTCCCTGGTAATCCTCCGCCCACCATCGGCCAGCGACGATTTGCGACCCCTCCGGCGGCGCGTCGGCGAAAGTGACGCCGCGATCGCCTTCGAGAACCCAGGCGACGCTCTCCCCGGCCTTGAAGCCTTCCGCCGGGGCGTCGCCTATTCTGACGATCCGGCCGCGCATCATCGGCGCCTCGACGATCTTGGCGTGCGGCGCCTCGAGGCTGAGAAAGCGACGGAACGCCGCGATGTCGGCGCCGCGCACGTCGAGAAAATAGAAGTTCGGCGTTTCACCCGGGCTGGCGCGCCGCAACTGGCGGCGCAGATTGGAATCGACCGAGGTCAGCGCGACGAGGACCGCCAGGCCGAGCCCGAGCGACAAGACGACCGAGGGGGTCAGAGCGCCGGGCCGGTGAAGATTGGCGATCGCCATGCGCCAGACGACCGAAGGCAAGCGCGGCGCCCGGCGCGCCAGCGCCGTCGCGCCGAGCGCGACCAGGCGCAGCGCCGACAAGGCGAGCGCCGTCGCGGCGACGACGACGATCGCGAGTCCGCGCTGCGGACCGGCGAAAACCGCCGCGCCGGCGAGCGTCGCGCCGCTGAGCGCGGCGGCGGCGAAATAGCGAAGGCGCGGCCGCGCCGGATGGGTCTCGACGAGGTTGCGGAACAGCTGGGAAACCGGAATGTCGTGGGCGCGCCCCAGCGGCGCGACGGCGAAGGTCAGCGCCGTCAGCACGCCGTAGAGCGCGCCGAGCGCCAGTTCGCGGGGATAGATCGCCGGCGCGAGCGGCAACGGCAGAAAGTGAGCGAACAGCGCCGCGACGGCAAAGGGCGTCGCCGCCCCGATCGCCAATCCCGCGCCGACGCCGATCAGCGCCGCGGCGAGAAATTCGACCAGCGCCAGGGCGACGACCGCTCCGCCGCTCGCCCCCAGCGCCCTGAGGATGGCCAAGGTCGCGCGCTTGCTCTCGACGAAGCCTTGCGCCGCGTTGGCGACGCCGACGCCGCCGACGACGAGGGAGATCAACCCGACGAGAGCGAGGAATTCGCCGAAGCGCTCGAGGTCGCGCGAAAAGTCCGGCGAGACGTTCGATCGCGATCGCGCTTCCCAACCCGCCTCGGGAAACGCCGCCTTCGCTTCGTCGAGAAACGCCTCGACGGCGGCCTCGTCCGGCGGCGCGTCGCCCGCGCCGAGGAGCACGCGCGTCGTCCAGCGGACGAGGGCGCCCGGTTGGAGGAGGCCGCTGGCGCGCAGCGCGTCCTGCGAAATCAGCGCGCGCGGGCCGAGGCCGATCCCCGCGGCGAGCCGGTCCGGCTCGGAGATGAGCTTGGCGCGGATCTCGAAGCGCGCCGCGCCGAGATCGAACGTGTCGCCGACCCTGAGATCCAGCCGATCGAGCAGCGCCTCCTCGACCGCCGCGCCGTAGCGATTCTCCTGCCGCGCCAGCGCCGCGCTCGGCGTCGTCGCGGGCTCGAAAATCGCCTGGCCGAGCCGGGGCCAGGATTCGTCGACCGCCTTGACCTCGACGAGCGTCGCCTCGCCCGCGCCGTTGCGCGCCATCGCGCGCAAGGTCGCGATCGTCGAGAGGTCGCCGCGACGCGTCAGGAACGCGCGCTCCTCGGCGGCGAGTTCGCGGTGCATCAGCGAAAACGACGCGTCGCCGCCCAGAATCGTCCGGCCGTCGCGCGCCAGTCCGTCTTGAAGCGCGCGCGCGAGCGAATTGACCGCGACGATCGCCGCTACGCCGAGAGCGATGCAGATCACGAAAATGCGCAGCCCCTCGAGACCGCCGCGCAAATCGCGAAACGCGAAGCGCGCGAGGGCGAGGGCGAGGCGCGCGAAACGCCTCGGCGGCGGAAAAGGCGGCTCGCTCATGCGCGCGCCGGGAGGCGCGCCTCGAGGACGCCCGAACGCATGCGCAGCGTTCTGTCGCAGCGCGCGGCCAGCGCCGGATCATGGGTGACGAGCGCCAGGGTCGCGCCCCGCCGCGAGGGAACGTCGAACACGAGATCGATGATCGCGCGCCCGGTCGATTCGTCGAGATTGCCGGTCGGTTCGTCGGCGATCAGCAGGGACGGCCGCGGCGCCAGCGCCCGCGCCAGCGCGACGCGCTGCTGCTCGCCGCCCGAAAGCTGAGCGGGATAATGGCTTTGCCGCTCGGCTAGCCCGACCAGCGCCAACTCCGCCGCCGCGCGCGCGAAGGCGTCGGGCGCGCCCGCGAGCTCCAGCGGCGCGGCGACGTTTTCGAGGGCGGTCATCGTCGGGATCAGATGAAAGGACTGGAAGACGATGCCGATCCGCGCGCCGCGGAAGCGCGCCAGCGCGTTCTCGCCCATCGACTCGATGGCGACGCCGTCGACGATGATCGAGCCGCTGTCCGGCTTTTCGAGGCCGGCCATGGTCATCAGCAGCGTCGATTTGCCGGAGCCGGACGGCCCGATGAGGCCGACCGCCTCGCCCTTGTCGATTGTCAGATTGATGGCGCGCAATATATGCACCCTGGCCGCGCCTTCGCCGAGGCTCAAATCGACGTCGCGCAATTCGATCGCAGGAGCCGCCATGGTGAAGAGATTCCTTCGGCCGGAGAACGCCTCATATCGGCATTTTGGCGCCCGCGTCCAGGTATTCGCCCTGGCGCTCTCGGCGGCGCTCGGCCTCGCCGCCGCGCCGGCCGAGGCGCGGCTCCTGCGCATCGTCGCCCTCGGCGACAGCCTGACCGCCGGCTATGGATTGGCGCCGGGCGAGGCGTTTCCCGATGTCCTCCAACGCGCCCTCAAAGCGCGCGGCTGGGACGTCGAGGTCAGCAACGCCGGCGTCTCGGGCGAAACCGCCGCCGATGGGCTCGCGCGTTACGATTGGAGCGTTCCGGACGGCGCCGACGCGCTGATCGTCGAACTCGGCGCCAACGACATGCTGCGGGGCGTCGATCCGTCGCTCGCCGAGGCGTCGCTGGCGCAAATCCTCGCGCGGGCGCGCGCGGCCCATATCGCGACGCTGCTGACCGGCATGCGCGCGGCGCCCAATTACGGCGCCGAGTATCAGCGGAAGTTCGACGCGATCTATCCCGATCTGGCGAAGAATTACGGCGTCGCGCTCTATCCGTTCTTTCTCGACGGCGTGGCGGGCGATCCGAAGGTCAACCAAGCGGACGGACTGCACCCGACGCGGGAAGGCGTGGAACGAATCGTCGCCGCGATCCTGCCGGCGGTCGAAGACGTCTTGGCCGAGGTCAAGCCGTAGAGCCTTACGGAAAAGCGGCGCCGGCGCCGCGGCGCACTTGCGCGCAGGCGCGACTTTGCTTTAGCAACGCCGCGCGAGCGGCGCGCCGGGGGTTGGCGCGCTCGCGCTCGGGAAAGGGTCATCGCCAATGTCCGCCGGGCGTCACGTCCTGACGTTGTCTTGCGCCAACCGGCCGGGAATCGTCGCCAAGGTTTCCATGGCCTTGTTCGAAGGCGGGTTCAACGTCCTCGAAGCCCAACAGTTCGACGACACCGAAACCGGCGTCTTCTTCATGCGCGTGGCGTTCAACGGCGCCGACGAAAAAGCCGACGTCGCCGCGTTGCGCCTCGAGTTCGCCGAACTCGCCGCCGCGCTGAAGATGACCTGGGCGATCCGCGCCGAAAAGGAAAAGAAGCGCGTGGCGCTGCTGGTGTCGCGCTTCGACCACTGCCTCGTCGATCTCCTCTATCGCTGGCGCAACGGCGAACTGGCGATGGACATCGTCGCGATCATCGCCAATTATCCCCGCGAGACCTACGACCATATCGACTTCGACGAAATCCCCTTTCACTATCTGCCGGTCGACAAGCAGACGAAGATGGAGCAGGAGGCGCAGGTCTGGGAGGTCGTGCGCGCCTCCAAGGCCGACGTCGTCGTGCTCGCGCGCTACATGCAGATCCTCTCCGACGGGCTCGCCGCCAAGCTGGAGGGGCGCTGCATCAACATCCATCACTCGTTCCTGCCCGGCTTCAAGGGGGCGAAGCCCTATCACCAGGCGCACGCGCGCGGCGTGAAGCTGATCGGCGCCACCGCGCATTTCGTCACCTCCGACCTCGACGAAGGCCCGATCATCGAGCAGGACGTCGAGCGCATCAGCCATAGCGACACGCCCGAGGACCTGGCGCGCAAGGGCCGGGACATCGAACGGCGCGTGCTCGCGCGCGCGCTCGCCTATCACCTCGAGGATCGCGTGCTGCTCAACGGCGGCAAGACGGTGGTGTTTTCGGGCTAGAGAATACGCCGCCACAGTCCCGCCGCCCAACCGAACAGGATGTTCTTGGCTTGCACGGCGGGCGGGCTGGCGAGAACGGCCGGCGCGCCGGCGCCGGCTCGGCAATTCTCGGAGAGGCGCGAAACGGCGATTTCGCCGTCAGTGAAATAGGGATCGCCGCCGCCGTTGCGGGCGAACAATGTCGGCCCGACGCCGCTGACCCAAAAGACGGTCTGGACGATGCCGGCGGCGGCGAGATCGGCGGCGAGAAAATCGCGCTCCGCATCGATGTCGGGGCCGATATGATGCGTCACCTGGCCGGTGAAATGGCTGACGCCGACGCTGCGGTCGAAAGTCGTCGCGCCGAGCCACACCGGCAGACCGTCGTCGCCGGCCTCGAGCGCCTTCCACAAGCGCACGTGATGGCGCGTCCTTGGGGATGCGCCCGACGCCTTTTGAAACGCCAGATCCTGGCGGCGCCCGTCATAGAAGAGGTCGCTGACCGGCGCCGTCGCGTAGGCGCGACGCAGCAGCACGCTGTCGGCGATCTTGGCGCTCGAACGCCAGGTCACGGGATCGGCGGGACGCCAGCCCGCCGCGCGCATCGCGCAAATGACGTCCTCGCGCCGGCCCACCAGGGCGACGTTGAGCGCGTCGCCAGGAATGCCGAGCGAAGTCGTCGTCGTCATCGCCTTGTCCGCCAGGGCGCTCTGATGCTCGTAATGGCGCCACAGCGTCGGCGCGAGCCCGTAGGCGACCGCGACGTAGAAGGCCGCGACGACCGTGATCGCGGCGACGCCCCGGCGCGCCGCCGCGAGAATGAAGAGGTTCGGCGACATCGGCCGTGATTTTGCCGGCGCATGCGCCTAAAAGCAATCGCTTGCCCTCGCCGCGATCCCGCCGGGCCATGAGACCCCTCGCTGTGGAGATTCGACCCGCTCCGATGTCGTTCTTGCGCCTTTACGCCCGCGTTCTCGCTCAATTGCGGCCGGTCAGGGCTCTGGCGGGCGCGCTCGTCGTCGCCAATCTCGGCCTGGCTACGGCGCAATTCGCCGAACCGCTGCTCTACGGCAAAGTGATCGACCGCCTCGCGCGCGCGCAGGCGGCCGGCGCCGCGCCGCTTTGGGCCGATGTCTCGCCCTGGCTCGCCGCCTGGGCCGGCTTCGGCCTGTTCTCGATCGTCGCGGGCATATTGGTGGCGCTGCACGCGGATCGGCTCGCCCATCGCCAGCGCGTCGGCGTGATGGCGGCCTATTTCGAGCACGTGCTGCATCTGCCCATGAGCTTTCACGCGAGCGCCCATTCCGGGCGCCTGCTGAAGGTCATGATCGAAGGCGCCAACGGTATGTTCGGGGTCTGGCTGTCGTTCTTTCGCGAACATTGCGCCGGCTTCGTCGCGCTGGTCGTGCTGCTGCCGCTGACCCTGCTCAAGAACTGGCGCCTCGGCGCGATCCTCATCGCGCTCGTCGCGATCTTCGGCGTCGTGATGAATCTCGTCATTCGGCGCACCGAGACGATGTAGGTCGCGGCCGACGAAGTGAACGCTTCTCTCGCCGAGCGCGTCTCCGACGTGCTCGGCAACCTGCCGGTCGTCCAGAGCTTCGCGCGGATCGAGGAGGAGGCGCGGGCGCTGCGCAGGCTGACCGACCGCCTGCTCAACGCGCAATTCCCGGTTCTGACCTGGTGGGCGCTCGCGAGCGTCGCCACGCGCTCCAGCTCGACCCTGGCGCTGCTGGCGATTTTTCTCACCGGCGTGTGGCTCGATATCCGGGGATTGACCACGATCGGCGAAATTGCGACCTTCATGGGCCTGGCGGCGATGCTGATCGGCCGGCTCGAACAGATCGTCGGCTTCGTCAATTTTCTGTTCGGGCAAGCGCCCAAGCTCGCCCAGTTCTTCGACGTGCTCGACACGCCTTCGAGCGTCGTCGACCGCGCGAACGCGGCCAAAGTCGGACGTCTCGCCGGCCACGTGCGCTTCGAATCCGCCTCGTTTTGCTACGGCGGCGGGCGCGACGCGGTCAGCGACATTTCCTTCGACGCGCCCGCCGGCCGCTCGATTGCGCTGGTCGGCGCGACCGGCTCGGGAAAGTCGACGACGCTCGCCCTGTTGCATCGGGTCTACGATCCCTCGCGCGGGCGCATCGCGATCGACGGGCGCGACATCCGCGACATGACGCTCGCTTCGTTGCGCGGCAATATCGGCGTCGTGTTCCAGGAGCCGTTCATTTTCGCGCGCTCGATCGAGGAGAATCTGCGCATCGGCAAGCCCGACGCGACGCCGGCGGAAATCGCGCTCGCGCTCGAGCGCGCCCAGGCGAGCGAGTTCGTGCGCGATCAGCCGCGCGGCCTCGCGACGATCGTCGGCGAGCGCGGCCGCAATCTGTCGGGGGGCGAACGCCAGCGCCTCGCCATCGCGCGGGCGCTGCTCAAGGACCCGCCGGTCATGATCCTCGACGAAGCGACCAGCGCGCTCGACGCTTCGACCGAGCGGCAATTGCAGGACGCGCTGAACGCGGCGATGCGCGGGCGCACGACCTTCGTCATCGCCCATCGCCTTGCCACCATTCGTAACGCCGACCGCATCCTGGTGTTCGACAGGGGCGCGATCGTCGAAGCTGGAACCTTCGAGGCGCTGGTCGCCCAAGGCGGCGTCTTCGCGGCCTTGGCGAGGGCGCAATTCATCGATCGCGAGCTCCAACCGTCGGCGCCGTAACAAACCGGGCGCGTGGGGCGAACGGCGGGCGAGCGTTCCCTAGAATGGGATCGCCTGATAGATTGTCGCCAGGGAGACGAGCGATGAAACAGAATGCCTTTCCCGTGACGCATACCGAGGCGGAGTGGCGCGCCCTGCTGACGCCCGAGCAATACGCCGTCATGCGCGAGCACGGCACCGAGCGGGCCGGGAGCTGCGCGCTCAATTATGAAAAGCGCCCGGGCGTCTTCTCCTGCGCCGGCTGCGGACAGGCCTTGTTCCAGTCCGCGACCAAGTTCGACAGCGGCACGGGATGGCCGAGCTTCAACGACCCCGTGCCCGGATCGGTGGAGACGACCACCGATCGCAGCTGGGGCATGACGCGCACCGAGGTCCACTGCGCGCGCTGCGGCTCGCATCTCGGCCATGTCTTCCCCGACGGGCCGCCGCCGACGCATCTGCGCTATTGCATCAACGGCGTGGCGACGAATTTCGCCCCGGCTTGACGCCCGGCGTCATCGCGCCGACAAAGCCGAGGTCATGAGCGCGCCGAACTCGCCCGACGCCTTTCGCGCCTCGCGGCGCCCGGAAGGCCACCCGCCTGTCAGAAACGGGCGCATCGGCGCGCTTCTGGTCAATCTCGGCACCCCCGAGGCGACCGACTATTGGTCGATGCGCCGCTATCTCAAGGAATTCCTGTCCGACCGGCGCGTCGTCGAAACGCCGCGCTGGATCTGGCGGCCGATCCTCAACCTCGTCATCCTGACCAAGCGGCCGAGCGCCAAGGGGCGCGATTACGATTCGATCTGGAACCGCGATCGCGACGAGGGCCCGCTGAAGACGGTCACGCGGGCCCAGGCGGAGAAGCTCGGGCAGGCGCTGGCGCTTGGGCGGGGGGAGCGGCGCGTCGAGGTCGACTGGGCGATGCGCTACGGCCGGCCGACGATCGCCGAGCGTCTCGCCGCGCTGCAGGACAAGGGCTGCGAGCGCATTCTGCTCGTTCCGCTCTATCCCCAATATTGCGCGGCGACGACCGCTACGGTCTGCGACAAGGCGTTCGAGGCGCTCTCGCGCCTGCGCTGGCAGCCGACCTTGCGCGTCGCGGCGCCCTATTACGACGATCCCGTCTATATCGAGGCGCTCGCGCGCTCGACGCGCGCTTCGCTGGGAAGGCTCGATTTCGAGCCGGAAATTCTTCTCGCCTCGTTCCATGGCATTCCGCGCGCCTATTTCGACAAGGGCGATCCCTATTACTGCCATTGCGCGAAGACGACGCGGCTTCTGGCTGAGGCGCTGGGCCTGTCGCCGTCGCGCTTGCGCATGACCTTCCAGTCGCGCTTCGGGCGCGCCGAATGGCTCAAGCCCTACACCGCCGAAACCGTGAAGGCGCTGGGCGCGCAAGGCGTCAAGCGCCTCGCCGTCGTGATGCCCGGCTTCGCCGCCGACTGCCTGGAGACGCTGGAGGAAATCGGCGTCGAGAACGCCCGTTGTTTCAAAGCCGCCGGCGGCGAGAAATTCGCCGCGCTGCCCTGCCTCAACGACGGCGAGGACGGCATGCGCGTCCTCGAGGCGGTGGCGCGGCGCGAGCTGGCGGGGTGGGTCTGAGGGGGCGGGGGCGTCTGCCGAATTGGCTCGGGTCAAGCCGCGCAGGGGGACGAGGCCTGATCGGGCGGCTTGCCGGGTGCGAAGACGTGAACGACGCCGAGCGGCTCCAGCTTCATGCGCGCGCCCGCCAATCTCGGCAATTTCCTGCGCACGGCGGCGACGCCCGAGCCGATCGGAGACCGGTCGCTGACGAACCGCAAAGAGAAGTTGATCAAGATCGGCGCGAAGGCCATCGGTCACCGACGCTACGTCGCCTTCCAGAGGGCCGAAGTCGGTGCGCCACGACGGCGCGAGGAGGAGATTTGCAAATGTAAAACCACCTCTGAGCAGCCTTGCTGCACAAGAGATGAGGGCAGGCCCCTCGGACTCGGATTGCAGGATCAGGGTCCAAA